>DGGY01000002.1 GCA_002392405.1 Treponema sp. UBA3862
TATAAATATTTTTCAAATTATTAAATAATTATTCTTCACATTTATACGGCCTTGTTTCATTTGTAGTTTTAGGCCGAAAATAATACTGTTTGGTAAGACATATTCTCAATTCTTTTTTACAGGATTTTTAAGGAGGATATGCCTGTGTATCTTTGCTTTATTACAAAAGAGGAGAATACCTGCCGGCTTATAATGGAACGTCTTGAGTCAGCAGAATGCAGGTGTTTCTTACAGACAGACTGGGTAGGACTTTACCGCAGTCTTCAGGATTATGAGTGCAGAATCGATATGATAATCTGTGATTTTGCACTGGTCGGGAGCAGTTACTTTAATCTTGCCCAGTCCATCCGTGAAATGGGGAAGAAAATCCCCGTCATTTACTATAATGAACCCGTAAGTGATGAACAGAGGGTAAATCACTGGATAAACCAGTATGAACTTTCCTACAGCTCAACTCTTAATCAAAAGCAGCTTGATGTTCTTTCTGTTCTTAACAAAGTTATCTGTGATCCGTCAATACGCCGTCATATTTCGCTTTTACAGCCGGCCCTTCCTGTCGGTTATGAAAAACAGACGACTGGAAATAATCTGCGTGAAATTGACCTTCTTCAGTTCCGTCTCAGAAAAAATCTTACGCCTGTTATGTTTCAGCTTTTTGAGTTTTTCTACAAAAACAGAAAAAGGGATATTTCAATAAGAGAAATAGGGAAGGTTTTATTTAAAAAACGCAGATTCTTTTTGTGCAGCAGGGCAACTGTTTATGCTTATATTTCCCGCCTCCGCTGTTTAATTGAAAATGACCTTATTGTAAAAATTAAAATTATCCGTTCTTCACCCGGGCGTTACAGAATGATCGTTTATTAGTGAATGGAGAATTATAGGAGAATGAGTTTATTAAAAAAAAACTCCCGCTGCTCTTTACTGTAATATTTACAGTGAAAAGTACGGGAGATTTTTTATATCGTCTTTTATCATTGAAAAAGAGAGTTACTTTGATTCACCCTGAATTCTTTTTTCAATGAATTTCATTTTGAGGTCTTTCATTTTCTGGGTGAGGCTTACCTTGTAGATGTGCGGATTTAAGATTCGTTTGTAAGAAGCGTCCAGTGTTTCAAGCTGTTCCTGCATGAGTGCGTGGGCTTTTCTTAAAACTTTGCCTGCTTCTTCTTTAGGTTCCACGCGTTTTCCGTTTTCAACAACTTTATGAAGAAGGCTTTCTGTTTTTGCAGCCTTAAAAGTGAACTGCCTGTAATCTACCATAGTGTGATAATAGCGGTATTCTTTTCCTGCTTCGATTACTTCATCTTCGCATGCAATGATGTCTGCCCTTGCATTTCCGTCTTCATCGTAGAGGCGGTAAACGTTTTTAATTCCAGGGTTTGTATTTTTTTCAGGATTGTCCGAGAACTTCATTGCAGGAATATTTTTATTTGAAACCTTATCGAATCTTGCTGCGAGTTTGTAAACGCCTGTAAAACTAGATTCGTTTCCGCCAGTTACCATGTGTGTTCCGACACCCCAGCTGTTAATAGGTGTGTTGTTCTGAACCAGTGTTTCAATTATTTCTTCTGTAAGTTCATTTGATACAGTAATTGTTGCCTGCGGGAATCCTGCTTTATCAAGTTCTTTACGTACTTCTGCTGTAAGGTATGAAATGTCACCTGAATCGAGGCGTACGCCGAAGTTGTAGCCTTTTTCAACCAGCTTTGCTCCGACTTTTATTGCATTCTTTATTCCCGAGCGGAGTGTATCATATGTGTCGATAAGGAAGATGGCTTTGGTCGGATAGAGTTTTGCATAAGCCTCGAAGGCTTCAAGTTCTGAAGGGAAGGCCATAATCCATGAATGAGCCATTGTTCCCATTACCGGAATATTGTAAAGCTTTCCTGCAAGCGTGTTTGAAGTTCCTGCCGCACCGCCGATAAAACTGGCTCTGGTTGCGCTCATTCCGCCGTCAGGTCCCTGTGCACGGCGAAGTCCGAATTCCATGATTCCGCCTTTTCTGCTTGCAAGCCAGATGCGCGCTGTTTTTGTAGCAATAAGGCTCTGGAAATTGATGTGGTTTAATACAAGCGCTTCTACAATCTGGGCTTCAATCAGTTTAGCATGAATGCGTATAACCGGTTCCTGAGGAAAGATAACGGATCCTTCGCGGAACGCATACATATCGCCGTTGAAACGGAAATCTTTGAGATAGTCTAAAAATCCGTCTTCAAATATTCCCTGCTTCCTTAAAAATTCAATGTCGTCAGCGCTGAAGGTAAAATCAGTAATCGCATCAAGCAGTGTATCAAGACCTGCAAATACAGCAAATCCTCCGTTAAAAGGCTGTCTGCGGAAGAACATATCAAATACAACGTCCTGGTTCATCTGGTTTTTCCAGTAACCCTGTGCCATTGTCAGTTCGTAAAAGTCTGTGAAAAGGGCGCTGTTGATTGTGCTGTTTTCTATTTTTTCTGCCATCGTTTTGTCTCCGGTTAATATCTATTTCTGTGTATCTTAAAACTTTCTTATGATGTGGTCAAACTCCTGCAGGCTCTGCTGCCCTTGTCCGGCTTTGAATTATACTTTTAAGCATTATTTTCAGTCTGAAATGTCCACATCCGGTGTAATTGAGATTTCGTAGTCAGGGAAGATCTGCTGAACTTCGTCCATCAGGATTTCAAGTGCTGCAGCAGGCTTTATCTCAAAGCTTAAAACAACATCGAAGCGGAGTGTTTTTGCAACATTATCTGCATAAAAACCGTGCATCTGCAGAGCCCAGTTGTGGTTGTTCAGAATTCCGAAAATTTTATTCTGCATTTCGGTAATTTTTTCGTCTTTTGTATTATGGGAATAAACGCCGACGCCGGTTAAGATTATTCCTGTTTCCTTAAAAATTTTTTCTTCTGCGTGTCTTGTAAGGACATCAACTTCCGCAACTGTCATTGTGTCAGGCAGTTCAAGGTGAACGGAGGCAAAATTTTTATCCGGCCCGTAATTGTGAATCACAAGGTCGTAGGCGCCTTTGACCTGAGGTTCCTGGGTCAGAAGCTTTTTGATTTTTATTGTTGTTTCCTTATCAGCTCTTTTTCCAAGAATGTCATTTACAGTTTCCCTTATCATCTGGATTCCGGAATTACTGATAAAAATTGATATGAGGATTCCTGTCCATGGCTCTGCTGAAAAATCAGTAAAGATTGAAATTAAGGCACAGATTAACACTGAAAGGGAAAGTACTGCGTCAAAAAAGGCATCAGTTCCGGAGGCGGTAAGGGCAGTGGAATTAACTTTTTTCCCCTGCTTTTTTACATAAGTTCCCATGAGAAGTTTTACGAAAATTGCCGTAATGATGACTGCCAGGGAGAGTTTTGTATACGAAGCTTCTGAAGGGTTAAAGATTTTTTTGGCAGATTCTATTAATGAGGTGATTCCTGCGTAAAGGACTAAAACTGCCACAATAAGTGCGCTCAGGTATTCGATTCTTCCGTGTCCCAGGGGATGTTCTTTGTCCGGCTGTTTTGAGGCAAGGTGAATGCCTATTATCGTTACGAGGGAGGAGAGACTGTCTGAGACATTGTTTATACCGTCCAGAATAAAGGCAATTGAATTTGCAAAAAGGCCGGCAGTACATTTCAGGGCTGCAAGTATAAGGTTTGCCGTTATTCCCAGGATGCTGGTACGTATGATTACAGAGTTTCTGTTCTGTTTTCTTGATCCTGATTCTGATATCAGTGTGTTTTCGTTCATATTAAAGTAAACCTGTAACAGTATTGTTATGAATATCAGGATTTTTTTCAATCAGTTTATTAGTACAGGAGCAGATTTCGGGGCATGTATTTATATTATATTGTTATGGGTTAAATTTTTTGACCATTTATGAGAATTTGGAGTAAAATAAAATTACATCCATAGGACGCCGCTGATGCGGAGTATATAAGGAGTAGTAGAAAATGAAAATAAAATTCAGGTTCCGTTCTGTATTTGTAAAACTTGCAGCTCCGATTATTGCCTTTTTGACTATTGCCGCCGTCGTTCTGATTATTATTACCTCAACAGTAGTCCGTGATCAGATGTTTTCCGTTATTAAGGACAATGTTTCCAATGACAAATATATTGTTGAAGACTTAATAAATGAAGAAGTAGTTTATACCGAATGTGTGGCAGAGTTCCTGTCAAATCTTACTACAGGGCTTTTTACAAGCGGCTCAGAAGATGCTGTAAATGAAGTTTGCCAGATGGCTGCTGATTCCCTTGACCTTGAATTTGTTGCAGTTTATGACAAAAACGGCAGATTAATATCTTCTCCTGAACTGGCAGAAGATGCTGCTTTTACTGATGATGTTAAATCTGCCCTTGAGGGTAAAAAAACTGCAGGGGTAAAGCTGACTGAGGATAATCTTTTTGTTGCAGACAGCTGTTATCCTGTAAAAATAAATGATGTGATTTTTGGTGCCATAGAGGTAAAAGAGAATTTAAGTGATCCTTCCTTTATGGACCGCATGCCTGAAAATGTCGGCTGTCATTTTGCGATTATAAGTGACAGGGATATTATTGCGTCAACTTCTAAGGCAATTCTTGGTACTCAGATTTCTGATGAGGTTTATGACACACTTCAAAACGGAAAAGCCTGGACAGGGCGTACCAGTGTAGGGGGAGCCAATTATATCGGCCAGTACTGGAATTATAAAAAACTTCCGGGCTGCCGTCTTCTGGTTGCAGAAAGTGCAGTCGGCGTTCATAAAACAATTGCAAGTGTCCGTGGAACTTTTATTAAAGTTCAGGCTCTTGTGAATATTCTTGTTCTTATCATCATAATCTGCGTTATTTTCATTGTAATTTACCGCCCGTTAAAGCGGACGAATAATGCCATTATCGGACTTTCAAGCGGAGATGCAGACCTTACTTACCGTCTTCCTGAGCATGGAGGAGATGAACTTCAGGATCTTTCTGCGGGAGTCAATAAGTTTGTGGAAATGCTTCAGAATTTAATGCTTGATATGCGTAACCGTGCCGTGCAGATTAATCAGATTGTTCATGACCTGGGCTCGAGTTCCCAGGAAACGGCAAGTGCAACAGCCCAGATTATGGCAAACATTGAATCGGTTAAGAATCAGTCGTCAAATCAGGTAACTGCCGTACAGAATACAAATGACATCATTACAAAATCAAATGATTCCATGAAAAAGCTTAAGGAAAATATCCTTGCCCAGACTTCAGACATTACAGAATCTTCTGCTGCAATTGAGGAAATGATCGGTAATATCCATTCCGTATCAGAGTCTGCCGGAAAGATGTCTTCTTCATTCTCTGAACTTGAAAATCTTATCCGTCAGGGAGCTGAAACAGTAAAAGCCTGCTCAGAAGTTATTAAGCTTGTAGAAGAGAAATCCCAGGTTCTTACGGAAGCAAACAATACAATCAAGTCTATTTCTGCCCAGACAAACCTCCTTGCCATGAATGCAATGATTGAGTCAGCACATGCTGGAGAAGCGGGTAAGGGCTTTGCCGTTGTAGCTGATGAAATCCGTAAGCTTGCAGAAAATTCAAGTTCACAGGCAAAGGCAATTGATGAAAATATTGTGGCAATTACAGATTTGATTAATGAAGGCGGACGTCTTGCTGATATTTCACAAGAAAGCTTTAATCATATTGATAATCAGGTGAATGTAGTTGAACCTCTGGTAATTCAGATCTCAAATGCCATGGAGGAGCAGACAAGCGGCTCTTCTCAGATTCTTGAGTCCCTGAATAACATGAAGGATGAATCTCTGCTGGTTGATGACAGTTCAAATATCCTTTCTGATGGTATTGACGGCATTGGAAGTGACATGTCTTCGGTTAACCAGATATCACAGACTGTCATGGGCAGTATGGATGAAATGGCTGCAGGTTCACAGCAGATAAGTCAGGCAACTCAGATGGTAAGTGAGCTTGCCTTACAGACAAAAGAGGCAATGGATACAATTAATGCCCTTATCGCAAAGTTTAAGGTGCAGGACTAAGCTTAATTTATCTGCTATAATTTTAGTATGAAAAAAATATTCCTCTTAATCAGCGCTGTATTGCCGGTGCTATGTTTTTCATGTTCAAAACAATCTGATATGGAACTTAAAAATGCAGCGGTAAAAGAATTTGTAAGTTCTTTAAGTGAAAGCGAAAGAGTATCCCAGCTTTTTTTAGTAAATATTGAAGGGAATAGAGAGTTTATTCCGGTAGAAACCACAGCCTGTATTTATGATGACAGAGTGAAGAATGAACCTTTACTTGCAGGCGGCTGTCTTTTTTTCAGCTACAATATTGCTTCTTCGAAGTCTCAGATAAAAGATTTTGTTTCTTCGATTAACAGTTTTTATATTAAAAATAATAAAATCCCTCCTTTTCTTGCGCTGGACCAGGAAGGAGGCTATGTGAACCGTCTCCGTGGAATTACGGAAAACTTTCCATCTGCAAAATATATTGCTGATAATCTTACTATTGATGAAGCGGCCTCTCTTTATGAGCGTCAGGCAAAGGCTGTGCGGGAGCTTGGTTTTACAATGAATCTTGCACCCGTTGTTGAAGTCGAAACAGAAGAAAATGCTGATTTTTTAGATACCCGTTCATTTGGAAATCTTGAAAAAGTCCTGTCTTATGCGGGGGCAGAAATTAAGGCCTTTGAAAACAGCGGAACTGGTACAGTTTTAAAGCATTTTCCGGGTAATACAAACACAGATCCTCATACAGGGCTTCCTGAAATAAGGGTGAGTTCAGAAAAACTTGAGAATGAACTTGCTGCTCCTTTTAAGTCACTTCTTCCTCTTTCCTCTGCGGTTTTAATGAGTCATGCAAGAATTACACTTTCTGATCAGGGGTCAAAAGCTTATAAAATTCCTGAGGGAGAGGAGAAAATCCCTTCCTGCCTTTCTTCTTACTGGGTGACTGATGTTTTAAGAAATAAATTCGGTTTTGAAGGACTTATTTTAAGCGATGATATTTTTATGGGAGCGCTTCAGGATAATGGTTTTCCGCCTGAAGACGCTGCAGTTCAGGCTGTTGAAGCTGGTATTGATGTGATTATGCTCAGTGAAAAACGCTTTGGTAGTGTGGCAAAAATTCTCCTCGAAAAAGCTCATCTTTCCAGGGAGTTTTCAGAAAAAATTAACCGTGCTGCAGAACGTGTAATCTGGTTTAAGATTTCAAAAGGACTTTTAACGCTTGAAAAAAACGGTTTACCTTCACAAAAGACAAAGACAGAAGGCTATATTGTAAAAGTAAGTGAGGGACTTTAATGAAGCAGAAAGACAGGGCTGAAAAACTTACGGGAGAGAGCGGCTTTGAACAGTATTATTCTTCCCTCTATAAAGAAAGGTGGCCTGAATTAAAAAAAGCCCTGCTTGAGCCGACGGTGAGTGCAGAGTACAGGGCGGGCGGCAAAGAAAGTTATTTTCTTGATACTGCTTCAATCCGGGCCGCAGTCAGCCTGCCGCTTTCCGGGGCAGCTTCAATTTTAGATATGTGTGCTGCTCCCGGTGGAAAGACAGTTGTTATTTCTTCTTTAATGGATGAGTCAGCCTGTCTTCTTTCAAATGAGCGCTCTCCTGACAGAAAACTCCGCCTTTCTCATACTGTTCAGAACTGTCTTCCTGAAAGTATTCAGGAAAAAATAACTGTAATCTGTAAGGACGGTGCAGTTTTGTGCCTTTCAAAAAACAACAGGTTTGACAGAATTCTCCTTGATGCTCCGTGTTCGTCTGAGAGGCATGTGCTTTCTTCGCCTGATTATTTAAAAGACTGGTCCCCCAAAAGAATTAAATCCCTTTCGATGTCACAGTGGGCGTTGTTGTCTTCTGCCTGGAGAATGCTTAATCCGGGCGGTTATATGGTTTATTCAACCTGTGCGCTTACTGATGAAGAAAATGACAGGGTAGTGGAAAAACTTTTTAAGAAATTTGATGATATTCAGGTTTTAAATCCAAAAATCAGCACAGATGTAAGTGTTTTCTGCAGTGCTTCTCTTCCTGAAGGTGAAAAAACACAGTACGGCTGTCATATTCTTCCTGATAAGGCGGGCGGGGCGGGACCTCTTTATTTTTCACTTCTGTATAAAAGGAACACAGAGAAAAACTAACAAAACTGTTATGGAAGATTTACAATAAATGTGTTAAAATTAAAAACATCTACAACAACAGTTTTGTTAGGAAGAATTGTTTAAATGAAATCAACAACGCGTGAACAGAAACTTCAGAAACTCATTGAAATGGAACACATGCTTGGAGAAATCCAGGATCTTGATGTTCTTCTTGAGAAAATCCTTGGCGAAGCCCGCAGGATTGTAAATGCTGATGCCGGTTCAATCTATGTCGTTGAAGATGATAATTTAAAGATAAAGCATGCACAGAATGACAGTCAGGTAAGAAAACTTCCCGCAGGTTCAAAACTTCCTTATGCTGCATTTTCATTTCCTATTACAAAAAAATCTATTGCAGGTTACTGCGTAGTTTCCGGTGAAGCCGTTAACATTCCGGACTGCTACAATATCCCGAAAGAAATGCCTTATTCTTTTAATTCAGGTTCCGACCTTACTACAGGCTATAAAACAGTTTCAATGATTTGTATTCCGTTGAAAATGGCTAACGGCCGCATTCTCGGAGTTATTCAGATTATAAATGCGCTTAATAAAAATAATGAGCCTGTTCCGTTTGATGAAGATGCGCAGCTTTATCTTACTCATTTTGCAGGAAACGCAACTCAGGCTCTTGAACATGCTTACCTTACTTCAAACATGATTAAACGCATGCAGAGAATGGCTCAGTACCGTGATCCTAAAGAAACCTTCCAGCATGTTGAGCGTGTTTCTTCTTTCTCGCTTGAAATCTATGACCGCTGGGCATTAAACAATAATATTCCTCCTGAAGAACAAATGAAATTCCGTGATAATCTCAAGATTGCTGCTAAATGTCATGATTTTGGAAAAATCGGTGTTTCAGATGTTATCCTTAAAAAGTCCAGCCCTCGTCTTACTGAAGATGAGCGCGATGTAATGAAAGGACACACCTGTGTTGGTGCACTTTTATTTACAGAACCTGAATCAGCTCTTGATGTTATGTGCCGTGATGTAACGCTCCGTCATCATGAATGGTTTGACGGTGGTCCTAAAGGATATCCTGGAAAGCTTGATTTTACAAAGTATGAACCGGGTGATCCTGTTCCTCAGGCACAGCCTCTTCACGGGGAAGAAATTCCTCTTTCTGCCCGTATTGTAGCACTTGCAGATGTTTTTGATGCTTTAAGTCATAAACGTGCCTATAAAAGTGCCTGGTCAGTTGAAGATTCATTTTCTGAAATTGAAAATCTTTCAGGAACACAGTTTGATCCGGAAATCGTAAAGGCTTTCATGCAGGTAAAGGACCGTATTGAAGCAATTAATGCCGCCTGGGAAACTCAGGAAACATCAGGCGAATAAAGTTTTTTTTAGTTTTCCCGTTTTTTTGAAAAAGTTTCAGTTACAATCTTCTGGCTGACAGACCTTTCAAAGGTATCAGCAAATTTTTTAAATTCTTTTGGACCGTAACTTTTTTTACCGCCGCCGCCAAGTCCCAGTTCTGCAAGATTCAAGTTAAAATTTCTTTCGCTCAGCCGTTCTTTTATGTTGTCTTTTGTAAATATTGTGCCGCGGTCGTTCATTACAGGAATGTTTTTTTCTACAAGTCTGGCCGCAAAAGGAATATCTCTTGTGATTACAAGGTCATTTTGTGCTGCGTTATCAAGAATGAAATTATCTGCAGCGCCTTCGGTTTTAGCGCATATATGCATTGTGAAGTTCGAGTTGTTTTTAGGAATTGAAATTTCATGATTTGCTGCAAAATGTATGTTTAAATCTTTTGCTTTTGCAGTGTCTATCACCAGATTTTTGACGGGGAGGGGACAGGAATCGGCATCTATCCAGATTTTAAAATTATACATCTGCACCGTTTTCGTTAACAGATAAAGCCTGTTCGAGTTTTCTTATCATATCCTGAGCGAGTTTTTCAGCTTCACCCTGAGGATCTTCAGTTGATGAGCGGGCGATTTTTGCAGTCTTTGATTTTTCTTTGTAAAGTTCGTCACAAAGCATAATGCCTGCAAGAATTGCAATATGCAGTTCCTTTGACATCATTCCGCTTTTTTTGATTTCTTCTACGATTTTTTTATAGTAGCCCAAGAGCTTTTTTAAATACTCTTCGTCTTCGCTTGCTTTGATGGAAAAAGAAGTTCCTAAAACATCAATCTGAAGTGTACCCATTTTTAGACCACCTGAACTTTAATTGATTTAACAGGTTTTTCTAAAAAACGCTCTGCGTTTCTTTAGAAGTTTCCTTTAGAATATATCGAATGTGCTCTGAATTGACTGAGCGTCTGAACTGTTGTCCTGATTTGCTGTATTTTCGTTTGCAGAAGGTTCCTGCGTTGAAACTGGTGAAGCAGTGTCAAAAGATTCAACTGAAACGCTTTCAAAATCTGCGTCCGGGATTTCCATTGAAGGTGTGTTAGTTTCTGAAGCCTGCTGTGACTGTGGTGCAGTGGATGCTGCTGTCTTGGGTGCAGCCTGAATTGTCTGATTTGTTGTTGCAGCGGCTGCTGCGTGAATTGCGTTTTCTACAGTGTTAAGGCGTTCCAGGGCCTTTAAGATTCCTTCCTCGATCTTGCCCTGATCTGTCTGAAAATTAGAAAACTGCTCCGTTTTTGCTGAAAGTGCGTTTGTGAGCTCTGCGCATTTTCTACGCAAAGCAGCATTTTCTGCATTAAGCTGTGCAATTTTTGCTACAGCGCTTTCTACTTTTTCTTCCAGAAGAAGGACCTGATCGAGTGAAATCATGTTTTACGTCTCCGTAAACTTATTTGTTAAGGGCTTTCTTAGCTACTTCAACTACAGCCTTGAATGCTGCAGGGTCTTCGATAGCCATGTTAGAAAGTGCCTTGCGGTTAAGTGTTACACCGGCCTTGTTGAGACCGTCAATAAAACGTGAGTATGAAAGACCTTCATCGCGAACTGCAGCGTTGATACGCGCAATCCACAGCTGGCGGAAGTCGCCTTTGCGGTCACGGCGGTCAACGTAAGCGTGACGAAGTGCTTTTACAACAGCGTCTTTAGCTGCCTTGTAGTTTGTTCCGCGGCGTCCTGTAAAGCCCGAAGCGAGCTTAAGGATCTTTGCACGGCGGTTATTGCGTTTTGTTCCATCTATTGCTCTAGACATTATGTTCTCCTGTTTTTAGCGGCCATTAGCCGTATGGAAGCTGCTGTTTGCGGATTCTTGCTGCTGAATCTTCAGAAAGAATTCCTGCACCGCGGAGGTGCATCTTACGTTTTGATGATTTCTTTGTCAAAATATGACGAAGATTCATTTTCTTGTACTTTACTTTGCCTGTTCCAGTAAGAGTAAATCTCTTAGCTGAGGCTTTCTTTGTCTTCATCTTAGGCATTTTCTTTTACCTCATTCCTTTTACTTGACTTTCGAAGCAAGGGACATAGACATGAAACGGCCTTCCATTGCTGGTGCCTTTTCTATTGTGTATGAACCTTCACGAAGTCTTTTTTCTACTTCTTTCAGGACATCATATCCCAGTTCTGTGTGGGCAAGTTCACGTCCGCGGAAACGGATGGTTACTTTTACCTTATCACCTTCATCAAGGAATTCCTGAACATGTTTTGCCTTAGTATCAAGATCGCCTGAACCGATTTTCGGCTGCATGCGGATTTCCTTGATTTTAAGGGCTTTCTGGTTCTTGCGGGAATCACGGAGTCTTTTTTCCTGCTCGTACCTGTACTTACCAAAGTTAAGAATTTTACAAACCGGTGGATTTGCGTTAGGTGAGACTTCAACAAGGTCCAGATCTCTCGATTTTGCCAGTTCCAGGGCTTCATGAGTAGACATGATTCTAACTTCATTCTTTTCCCCGTCTTCATCGATTAAACGAACTTCGCGAACACGAATCTGTTCATTGATTCTTAAACCTTTTATATCTGCCAACATTCCTCCTAGTGTCTGCGAAAAACACTCATTCAATAAGTTCTAGAATAATATCAAAAATCAAGCCTTTATGTCTAGCGGAATTTCTTATATAACAAGGAAATTTCTTCTTTTATTGATGTTGAAGTTCAGGTGTTATTCTGATATTTTTAATTTATGTATTTCTTTTTATTTCTGCTTTTTCCGCTGGTATTCACTTACTGCGTTTATTCAGATTTTAAGACAAAAGGCGGCTGGTTTTTTCTTAAAAACCGGATTCTGATTTCTCTTTTTGGTTTAGTCTGCGGAGCTTTTCTCGTGACTATCCTTGAATTTGTGATTTTTATTCCGGATTATTACGGTTCAAATCCTGTGCTTTATGTGCTCCTTCACTGGTGCATATCATTTTTTATTCCGTCGCTTTTTTACGTTCTGTATGTGTTATGGGCAACGGATTCAATGGAACAGAGAATTCAGACATTTCTGTATTTTGAACTTCCTTTCCATATGGTTTTTGTTCCGTTTATATGTTTTTCAAATGCTTCGCGTACAGCTTTTATCTTCCTGTTTATAATTCCGCTTCTTTTTGCATTTATGGTTTTTGCGGTAAAACAGGAATATTTTAAGCTTTGTGAACTGCTTTTTGTGAACAGGGGAAAGGCTGTTTTTTACGGCTTTCTGATTTTTACTGAGTCTTTAATACCTTTAATTGTACAGGCTCTGTGGTATTACGATGTGAATTTTTCAGTCTGGCTTTTACTGAGTGCTTTGTATGTTGCCTTCTGCATTGTCCGCGGTAAACTTGATATTAAATCAGTTATAGATGCGGTGCTGGAATTAAAAAGATAGCTTTTTAGGCAGGAATATGACCGGATGGAATAAAATCTTTCCGCATTACCCTGTATAAAAAATAATCCCGCCTGAAAAGAATGTAATACTGAAGTGTACCCCATTTATTGGACACTTTAACTAACGGACTTAAAGGACTTAGTTCTGTAATCAACAGGGCTGAGTCCTTTTAATTTTAACTTAATTCTCTCTCCCAAACAGCACAGCGGCTTTCATTCAACCGCTTAGACGTGTGTCATTATCGGCCACAACGCGTGTCATTATCGGACCTGACCTGATAATCTTTTGAAAAAAATTGCCTGGTCTAAGCCAGGCAATGACAGGGTGCCACGCCTGGCGCTGATGCGCCGGGCCTCTGTCCAGATTACTCGTCCAGTTTGTACCAGTAATGGTGTTTGTAGGTGTCCATAAAATAAGTGGCGTTTGTTGCTGGGTCGCTTACGTCGGTTAACGTTCCGCCGGTTTTGTTGTTCCAGTTGGTTGAGCTGTATGTCCGGTACCAGGTTGTCGGGTCTGTAAAGGTTAGTGATGTGAGTTTAGAACAACCATAGAAAGCGTAGTCGCCAATAGAAGTAACGGAGTCAGGAATAGTGACAGAAGAAAGTGAAGTGCAGCTGTCGAAAGCGCGGTTGCCAATAGAAGTAACAGAGTCTGGTATAGTGACAGAAGAAAGGGAAGTACAGCCAGAGAAAGCGTAGTCACAAATAGAAGTAACGGAGTCAGGTATAGTGACCGAAGAAAGTGATGTGCAGCCATAGAAAGCTTGGTACTCAATAGAAGTAACAGAGTCAGGAATAGTGACCGAAGAAATAGAAGTGCAGTACATGAAAGCCAAGTCCCCAATAGAAGTAACAGAGTTAGGAATAGTGACAGATGAAAGGGATCTGCAGCCATAGAAAGCTTGGTTCCCAATAGAACTAACAGAGTCAGGTATAGTGACAGAAGAAAGTGATTTGCAGTTTGCAAAAGCGGCATAACCAATAGATGTAACAGTGTCAGGAATGGTAATTCCTGATAATTTAATATTTGTAAATGTATTATCTGGTATCGATGTAAGTCCTGTTGTCTGTGATAAATCAAGACTTATTATTATGGATTTTTCTCTTATCGCATTCACCATTGAAACTAAATCACTGGCTGTCAGTTCCCCGGTTACTACGATTGTTGAGCCTCCGATTAATACTTCACTGAAGTTTTCTTTTGTTACTATATATATTGCCTCCCACTGTGCTGTAAGAGTTATGTCCTTTTTAACTGTGTATCCTGCTGTAATTGACGCCCCGTCAAAGAGCCAGCCTTTAAAATTGTAATTTGTCTGTGTCAGATCCGGGAGGTCGGCTGCGGTGAGTTCATATCCGTATTTAACAGGCTTGCTTGTAGGAGCATCGCCATATTTTGAACTGTAAGAAAGTGTGTAAGTGTTTCTGTCGTATTTGATTTCTACAATTGTTGAGCTGTCGGCCTGGATTGTTTTCTGTTCAATGGGTGTTGCCGTAAAGCCCTCGTAGGTTTTTGCGACCGCAGCAGTCTGGGTGCCGTAAGTTCCTGATTTTTGTTCGGCTGCTTCTTCGTCCTCGGTGTAGCTGTCATCTGCAAGGTTTTGCAGAAGGTGTCTTACTGTGTATGTTGTATTTACAGCTTCCCACTGAGCATAAAGTGTTAAGTCAGTAGCGGATGTAATGCTGTCTCCATCGTTGAATTCAACCTGTCCCTGCTGACTTTTTGCCCAGCCTGTAAAGTTATAATTTGAGCAGGAAAGGCCAAGTTCATCTGCTGTTGGAAGTTTTGATGTCTGGTTCTTTTTGATTAAAAGTGTTTGTGTTGTTTCAGTTGTTTCTGAGAAAGAACCGCCGTTTGCATCAAGGATGATTTTTACCTTCGGCTCCTGGCTTGTCGTTGAATAGCTGCAGGAAACAAAACTCAATAAGAGGGCGGTGCAGAGTGACAGTGCAAATGCCCGTGTTAAATAAGAAAACCAACTTTTTGAAATAGTCATGGGACACTCCGGATTAATAATAATATAATATTATTTTATCATGACTTTAAGAATAAGCCTAGTTTTTCTTTTTGAGTTTGAAAAAGGATGGGGAAAAAAAGATTCCAGCGTCTAGTGAAGTGCACTTTGAAGTGTACCCCAAAAGTGGAGACAATTTATGGGGTACACTTCAGGATGGATTTTTTTAATCACGCATGCCCCGCCGAACCTAAAACTTCAACATTTTTGTGTGCATACATTTTTTTAAGTTCGTCGCGGGCAGGTCCTAAAAGTTTTCTCGGATCAAATTCTTCAGGATGTTCAACAAGAACTTTGCGGATAAGGGCTGTCATTGCAAGACGTCCGTCCGAATCGATGTTGATTTTGCATACTGCAGATTTTGCAGCCTTTCTTAACTGTTCTTCAGGAATTCCTACTGAATCAGGTATCTTTCCGCCGTATTGTTCGATCATTTTTACATACTGAACAGGAACTGATGATGAGCCGTGGAGTACGATAGGGAAGCCTGGAAGCTTCTTTTCGATTTCTGCGAGAACATCAAATGCAAGCGGAGGAGGAATTAAAACTCCGTCAGCATTGCGTGTACACTGCTGGGGCGTGAATTTACAGCGGCCGTGACTTGTTCCGATTGAAATTGCAAGGGAATCAACTCCTGTCTTTGAAACAAAGTCCTGGACTTCTTCTGGTTTTGTGTAATGGCTCTCTGCTGCTACAACATCATCTTCTACGCCAGCGAGGACTCCCAGTTCACCTTCTACTGTTACGTCAAACTGATGTGCGTATTCTACGACTTTTTTTGTGAGAGCAACATTTTCTTCATAAGGAAGGGCAGAGCCGTCAATCATTACGGAAGAAAAACCGTTGTCGATACAGTCTTTGCATGTCTCAAAATCAGGACCGTGATCTAAGTGGAGTGTAATCGGAATGTCGTATCCGAGGGAGTGTGCATATTCAACTGCACCTTTTGCCATTGCCCTTAAAAGAATAGGACTTGCATAGGCGCGTGCACCTTTTGATACCTGAAGAATTACAGGAGAACGGGTTTCAACACAGGCCTGAATGATTGCCTGCATCTGTTCCATATTGCTGAAATTGTAGGCCGGAACCGCATAGCCGCCTTTTATTGCTTTTGCAAACATGTCACGGGTGTTTACCAGACCGAGATCTTTATAATTAACCATAATTTTAGTTTCCTCCGTTTAAATATAATTATGATACGCAACTTTTATAAAATCAAGTTTTCTGCAGCAGGGCGGGCTTATAATTCTCCGTTTAAAAATGTCTGTTTCCATTTGAAAAACTGTAAAACGCCGGGAAATACAGTTTAATGAAGGGAATTTTGCCTGCTTGCAAATAAAGAGTTTGACAAAGGGGAAAGAGAAAAATATAATTTGAATGTTATATAATTATTTTAGAAAATAATGCCGATAACAAAAAAGTCGTGTTATCTAATTAACGCGGGCGAAGGAGTTTTTAAGATGAAAAAAAGCGTTGTTGCTTTAACTAGTCTTGCTCTTCTTTTTGGATTCTGTGCTCCTGTAGTTGCACAGCCAAGCAGCAGAGCAGTAGAAACTTTTATTGTTGATGATTTTGACAATAAGGGTGAAAAAAATGCGTATCAGGTAATGGCTGGTGCGGAGCAGTGGACCTGGAATATCCAGACAAGCCGTTTTATCAATAAAGACGGCGGTTTTCCAAAGATGGATTATTTCCCTGGTCAGCCTAATTCGCTCAAAGCATTAAACAGAGATAAAGAATCTGAACCGAAAGTTCTTGGTGTAAAAACAAGTTATGCACGCAAAGGTGAAAACTGGTTTGAGGTTTATCCTGAAGTAGGCGGAAAAGCTTATGAAATTCCGTTCGTAGGAACATGTACTCAGATTGATTTCTGGGTATGGGGTGCAAATTATCTCTATTATATTGACCTTCTTATCCGTGATGCGGACGGTCGTGTTCATACACTTCCTGCAGGAAACCTTGCATTTAACGGCTGGAGAAACCTTATCGTAACAGTTCCGGGTTCTATCCGCCAGCATTCAAGACTCCGCAGTGGTCCTGAATCAATGACATTTGTCGGATTCAGAGTACGCACTGATCCGGATGAATATGTAGATGATTTTAATATCTTCTTTGACCAGCTTAAATATACAACAAATACTTTGAGTAATATCTTTGACGGATATGAACTTAAGGATGTTGATTTTGGTGATTCATCATCTTCTTCAGCATCTAATGGAGATGCAAAATAATGAAAAAGTTACTTACAGCAGTTTTAGCTCTGGCTGCAACAGGCCTTGTTTTTGCACAGACTTCAAGCCTCTCTGAACCTGATCCTACAGTAATTGGTGCAGATTCAGCAAAACAGGCACTTCGTGAAGTTTCTGTAGACAAATTTGAAATTGAAGGTTCATGGAACGCTTCTATTTCTCCTGACTTTGGTGTTATTACCTGCCGTCTTTTTGACGGTTCTCCTGCAATGAAAGAACCTGTAAAGGGTGAAGAAGATGCAGAAGATACAAAAGTTCTCGGTGTTAAGGTTGAATTCTTCCGCCGCGGAGTTAATTCTTTCTATATCCGTTCAGCACGTCCGATCCCGATCGAAGGTGTAACAAAGACTGTATCTGTATGGGTTGCAGGCCGCAACATGGATCATACAATGTACCTTCTTGTTCAGGATTATTTTGGAAATAACTTTGAGCTTTATCTTGGAAGCCTTGGTTTCTCAGGATGGAAAAAGCTTACAGTTGCTGTTCCTCCGACTCCGGATGGGGAACACGGAATCATCCAGCAGAGCGCTTATAATGGTGTAAAACCAGGCCTCCGCATTCTTGGTTTCAGAATTGACTGTAACCCGATGCTCGCACGCGGTCAGTACTATGTTTACTTCGATGCCCTCAACGCTGTAACAGACCTTTACGATGTTGAAAACCGCGACGAAGATGACATCATGGATGACTGGTAGTCTTAAACTCTTGTAAATATATAAATCCGCTCTTTTTAAGGGCGGATTTTTTTATTTTAAATAAAAAATGCGTGCAGTATGTGCGTATTGTTATTTGCGTCAGGGGGTGGAGTGGCCGTATGCGGGTGCGGAGCACCGGAGGCGTCTGGACGCCGCAGCCACGGAAGGCCCGGCCGCAGACTTTTTAGTCTGCGGAGACGCCCTTTATTTTATAAATCCTGCTCCTGCCGTTTTTCTCGCCTGTGTATTCTATCAGGCCTGTTTTTTCTAAAAGCCAGATTAAAAGTCCGTACTGCTTTGCTGCGTCATTTTTATTCTTTTTTGTAAAATTAGAAGGCCAGCTGGAGTTTAAGAGTGCGGTTTTAAGCTCCGGCGGGGTGAAAAGCGGGGGAAGAGTGTCTGGAAGCAGGCTAAGATAGTCTTGTTTTGTCCTGAAAATCTTTTTTGAATTGATTGAATTAAGGATTTTGTCTTCTTTGATCCAGTCTTTTAAGTGACGGCGGGATTTATTTTTCAGCTGTGTCTTTTGTCCTGTCTTTTTTCTGACTTCTGTTATTGAAACATTTATCAGTTCAAGTTCAAAGTTTTCATTTAATAGCCATGGATAAACTCCTGTGAGACCCCGGAGTACACTGAAGTAAGTTTCTTTTACGGGGCTTTTTGAAGTCTTTATAAGTGTTCCTTCCTCTGTCATTGTCCGGATGATTTTTTCTTCTATAACCGGATGAACGATTTTGATTTTTATTTTGCTGTTTACTGCCCATTCAATTTTTGATTTTAGCGGGGAGACTGCTCCTGTCTGAATCTCTATTATTGTTCCTTCTTTTGTAATTATGTCGCAGATAAAGCCCCCTGATTTTTCTTCTGTTTTTCCGTCGTATTCGAGAGCGTAAATTGTTTTTAATTTTTTGTGCAGGGAGCTTTCGTTACAGGTGTTTATTACAGTCATTACCTGATTATTTTACAAAAAATTACGAAAAAATAAAGAAATATTATTATCGGGTTAAAAAGTGGTTGACTTTATGAATTTATTGGTTAAAATGTTAATTAAGTGGGAAAAAGTGGAGTAAAGTGGTAAAAAGTGGAACTACTGACCGGTGAGTACCGAAATACGCTTGATGAGAAGGGAAGAATTCTTTTTCCTTCAAAACTCAGAAATGAGCTTTTCGGTGATGCAGAAAAAAATGTTCTCATTGTTACACAGTCATTTGACCGCTGTTTATGGCTTTACACCCTTGATGAATGGAAATCTCTTTCTTCTAAAATCATGGAGAATGCTTCTCCCTTCAGTAAGCAGAGCCGCCTGGTTCTTCGAAGTTTGATTGCTCCTGCACAGGAAGTTGAACTTGATAAGGCTGGTCGTCTTTCTATCCCGCAGAGCCTGCGTGAATATGCAGGATTATCCAAAGACTGTGTAATTTTAGGGATTAACCGTTACATGGAACTCTGGGACGCTGATGAGTATGCGGCATATCTTAAGGAAAATGATGAAGATCTTAAGGATGCAGCTGAAACTCTCAGTAATATAAGTTTGTAAGCCGTAGTTTTTTTTACTGCGGGCGGGGAATGAAGTTGGAAATTGTTCATACGCCGGTTCTTCTTAAAGAGACTCTGGAATATTTAAGTCCTGAAGGGGAGAATTATGGAAAGAACGTTTTGATGATTGACTCAACTTTGGGAGAAGGCGGACATTCATTTGCTTTTCTTTCGAAATTTCCTGAACTTCATATTACCGGACTTGATGCTGATAAAAATATTCAGGCGAGGGCCAGGGAGAGACTTGCTCCTTTTGGCAGCAGAATGAATTTTTTTAACGGCTGGTTCAATGATTTTTATGAGAATTATGACATGGATGGTGAGAGACCGTCATTAATTCTTTTTGATCTGGGTATTAGTGTTTATCACTATGAAAAAAGCGGGAGGGGATTTTCTTTTCGTTACGATGAGCCGCTTGATATGAGGCTTAATGCTTCAGAGGGGGAAAGTGCGGCTGACATCGTAAATGAATGGAATGAGTCACAGCTTGCAAATATGATTTATTTGTACAGTGACGAGAAAATGAGCCGTCGGATTGCAAGAGCGATTGTGGAAGCGCGTAAAGGTGGGAAAATTGCTTCCTCAAAAGCTTTGGCCGACATTATCTGGAATGCCGTGCCTGCTAATTACAGGTATGGTCAGATCCATCCGGCAACAAGAACTTTTCAGGCGCTCCGTATTGCCGTAAACAGTGAATTAAAAAGGCTGCCAAAGGCTCTGCATTGTGCTTTTAATGTTCTTAAAGACGGCGGAAAGATGGGAGTGATTACTTTTCACTCTCTTGAAGACCGGATTGTAAAAAATTATTTCAGAAATCTGGGCAAACAGTGCGTCTGTCCGCCTGAGCAGGCTGTGTGTGTCTGCGGTGGTAGCCCTTGTGCTGAGATTCTTACGCGTAAACCGGTTGAGCCGTCGGTTGAGGAGGTTAAAGTTAATTCTCCGAGCCGCAGTGCTAAATTAAGGGTTGTCCGTAAGTTAAGGGATGCTGGTGAAATGCATCTGAATGCTATTGAAGGGGAGGCAATGTAATGAGTTACAAAAGCGGGATGAAAAATATAATCTGGGCTTATGTTGCTGCGGTGCTTATTCCTCTTTTTCTGGTTCTGCAGGCTGCACAGTCTTACAGATACAAAAAACTCAGGGCTGAAAACCGTGCCCTTGAAAATAAACAGGTTGAACTTGTTGAGCAGAACAGAAAACTGATTTCTGATATCAGCCTTCTTTCCAGCTCGGATAGAATTGAAAAAATTGCTGAGGGTGACCTTGGAATGCATAAGGCCAGCACGGAAGATATTGTCCGTGTTGAGATTAAAGGGGAGAAGTAAAACGTAATTTAAAATGTCTGATCTTGCTGCACTTAATAATTCACTTATGACTCTTGATGAACTTCTTCGTGCTGTTGACGGAAGTTTAATCGGAGAATCTTTTGACTGCACATCCTTCTCTTTTACAAATGTAGTTACTGACAGCCGCAATGTTACAGACAGGTCTCTTTTTGTCCCTTTAATCGGTGAATTTCAGGACGGACATAAATATATTCCTGGTGCCATTGAAAAAGGCGCTTCTGTTGTATTTGCTGCCCGCTCTTCTTTTGATGAAAATCCTGACGGGTATATTGAGCTGTGTAATAAACATCCAGACACAGCTTTTATTCTCGTTTTAAATACTCTGACTGCATTACAGAAGGCTGCAGAAGCTTATGTTGCAAAGTTCCCGGACCTGATTCGTGTGAGTGTAACAGGTTCCAGCGGAAAAACAACAACAAAAGAAATCTGCGCCTCTGTACTCGGCCAGAAATATAAGCTTGTCTGTAATAAAGGAAACTTAAACAGCGAGACAGGACTTCCTTTAAGCTGCTTTGAAATCCGTTCAGGCGACGAACTTGCCCTGCTTGAAATGGGAATGAACCGTGTAAACGAAATCGGTGAACTTGCTCAGACTTTTAAGCCGCAGTACGGTGTAATTACAAATATTGGTACTGCTCATATCGGAATGCTTGGAAGCCGTCAGAAAATTGCTGAAGAAAAGAAAAAGATTTTTAATTTCCTTGAGAAAGACGGTACTGCAGTAATTCCAGCTTCAGATGATTTTGCAGACTTCCTTGCTGAGGGTGTGAAAGGCCGTATCGTATATTACGGAAAAGATGTAAAAAATAACGGAATTGAATTTGTAAGTGATGACGGAATTGACGGTACTACTTTTAAAGTTGACGGTGTAACTGTACATCTTTCAATTCCGGGTGTCTATAATTACCTTAATGCGCTTGCCGCTGTTGAACTTGGAAGGGCCTTAGGTCTTGATGCGGCCCAGATTAAAAAGGGAATTGAGGATGTTAAACCTTTAAGCGGCAGAAGTCACATTCTTAAGGGGAAATATACTGTTCTTGAAGACTGTTATAACGCAAATCCTGATTCAATGGAAAAAGCTGTTGAATTTGCAGGAAGCGTAAAAATAAGTGGAAAAAAGATTTTTGTTCTCGGGTCTATGCTTGAACTTGGCGAAGAATCGTGTGAAGCTCACAAAAAAGCCGGTCTTGAAGCTGTCAAAGGCGGAGCGGATATGATCGTTTTTGTGGGTAAGGAAATGCTTGCCGGTTATGAAGCTGCAAAAAACTGCGGACAGGGAACAGAAAATCTTCGCCTTGAATATTTTGAAAATCATTCAGATGAAGATATGAAAGCTGTATGTAAAGTGATAACTGACTTTGCTTTACCTGGGGATTTTATTCTTCTTAAGGCAAGTCACGGCATTGCTTTAGACAGACTTGTTCCTTTACTTAATGGTGGAGGAAAAGCATGAGCAGTTTTAATTTTTTTGCTGAAAAGCCTTCATCTTCTTACAGAAAGAGTGACTCAGTTCTTATTATCCTGACATTTTTGCTGTGGGGAATCGGACTGGTAACTCTTTATTTCTGTTCGATGAACTATGGACTTAAGTTTTTCGGAAATCCATTTTATTTTGTTCAGAGGCAGCTTATGAGTTCTTTTGTAGGACTTGTACTGATGCTTATTCTGGCAGTTATGGATGTTGAAAAACTCAGAAAACTTCTTCCGGTTATTGTTTTTGTTTCGCTGATTTTATGCCTTATGACTTTTATTCCTGGAATTGGAGTTGAAAGAAACGGAGCACGCCGCTGGATTAAAATTCCTTATTTTTCTACCTTCCAGCCGTCAGAAGCAGTTAAATTTGCCATGGTTCTTTTTCTTGCAAATCTTTTTGACAAACAGGAAAAACTTCCTGAGGAAGAAAAATCAGTTCTTCCAGCATTTTTAGGACTGATTGTCTTTACTGTAGTGATTTTTGCCCAGCAGGATTTTAGTACAGGTCTTTTTGTATTTGTAATCGGATTGATGCTCTTTTTTATTACCGGAGCAAAATTAAGCTGGTTTATTCCTTTTGCAGGGCTTGGAATTCCTTCTGCTGCCCTTATGATTCTTTTAAAACCTTACCGCGTAAACCGCCTTGTAGGTTTTTTTGCGCAGGACAGTTACGGTCAGAGTTTTAACTGGCAGGTTAATGGTGCAAAAAGGGCAATAACAGACGGAGGTTTCTGGGGACAGGGAATCGGCAGCGGCCTTACCAAGCTTAACGGAGTTCCTGAAATTCAGTCAGACTATGTTTTTGCAGGCTGGGCTGAAGCAATGGGGCTTTTAGGTGTTGGACTTTATATCGGAATCCTTGCTGTGTTTACATATCGCGTTTATAAGATCTGTATGACTACAGGAAACAGATTCGCTTCTATTGCAACTTTTGGCTTTGGGGCAGCTATTGTCTCTCAGTCGCTTTTAAATATTGCCGTTGTTGGAGGTGTTCTTCCTTCAACCGGTATTCCTCTGCCTTTTTTCAGTTCAGGCGGTTCATCAATCATTTTTACGCTTGCTATGTGTGGTTTTATGATTAATGCGTCGAAAATTGAGCAGACGGATGAAACAGAATTTTATGCCGGGGAGTTGGTTTAGATGAGTGATATGGTTTTTTCTTCTTTTGAAGAATTTGAAGCAGATTCTAAAAGAAAAAGTGAAGTTAAAGGAAAAGCATTAAAAATTCTTTTTATCATTCTTTTTTCTCTTCTTATGATTGAAGGACTGGTTTATCTTTTTGCCATTCCCTGCATGAATAATGTTAAGGTGACTTTTAAAGGCCTTAAAAACTGTTCCCAGCAGGAAATCGTGAGTGCTCTCGGCGATCGTCTGGACAGAAATTATATGCATTTCAGCAAAAGTGAAGTGCAGTCGATTGTTGCAAGCATTCCCGGGGTTGAAGACGTTAAAGTTGTAAGGCGTTTTCCTGACAGGGTTTGTATCAATATAACTGAGCGTGAACCTGTTGCCGTTACTTTTATTAACAGCGGTGAGCGGACAGTACCTATTCAAATTGATAAAAATGGAGTATTATTTCCTGTAATGTCTTCAGAAATTCCTCTCGACGGTTCTGTACCGATTGTTTCTGGAATTCCTGTAGAAAACATTCCTGAAGGGATGAGGCTTCCATCAAAATATCATCTTCTGATTGATCAGATTGCAGATATTCAGTCTGTAAACAGAAAATATTTTGCGGCAGTTTCAGAAATTCATGTTGTCCCGAGAGAATACGGAAATTTTGAACTTATTTTGATTCCGGTTAAGGCTCATCTCAGGGTTCTTGCCGACCGTGTTCTTAACGAAGAAACCCTTCAGAAAATGATGGTAACTTTGGATGTTGTAAAGGGGCTTGATAAAGACGTCGACGTAATTGATTTGCGTTACGGCTCTGTTTCATACCACTTGCGTTCATCAAGGACAGGAGTATTCTTTGAATAACATCATTGTTGGACTTGACCTTGGAACCAGCTTTGTCCGTGCTGTAATCGGTGAAGTAATCGGTGAAGGTAAAGTTGAAATTGTTGGAACTGCTCAAAAGCCGTCTGCAGGTCTTCGAAACGGTGTTATTGTAAACCGTGAAAGTGCAATGGAATGCATTAAAAGCTGCATTGAAGAAGCAGAAGTTAATGCAGGAAATGAAGTATATTCGTGTGTAACTGCTATCGGCGGTCTCCAGATTGACAGTATGAATTCAACGGGCCTTGTTGCAATTGCCTCACATGGAAAGGGTGCCCGTGAAATTAATAAAAATGATGTTGAACGCGTTCTTGACGCTGCAAATGCAGTAAATATTCCTTATGATCGTAAAATGCTCCATGTAATTCCGCAGAATTATATTATTGACGGAACTGCATCGTGCAAAAATCCACTTGGAAATCTTGCAGTACGCCTTGAAGCTGAAGTTCATATCATTACTGCTTCAAAGACTGCTGTTGCAAATATGACTCAGTGCATTGAGCATTCAGGTTATGGCCTTGACGGCGTAATGCTTAAGACTCTGGCTGCAATGCATGCCGTAATGGGAGAAGATGAAAGGGAGCTTGGTTCCATTATCATTGACCTTGGCGGCGGTACAACTGATGTAATCGTAATCAATAAAGATGCTCCTATCTGTACTGTTTCTGTACCGGTCGGCGGAAATCTTGTTACAAATGATATTGCAATTGTAAAAGGCATTTCGCCTGCAACTGCTGAAAAAATTAAAATCGAACACGGTTGCTGCTGGGCTGATGCTATGGGCGGTGACGGTGAAGTAATAATTCCAGGTGCAGGAGGAAGACCTCCTGAAGTCTGCTCGCGCTCTGAAATATGTCTTGGTATTATTGAACCGCGTATGCGTGAGATTTTTTCAATGGTGCGTGATGAAATCATTAATAAGGCAAATACAACGCTTTCTGGAAATATTATTTTAACAGGCGGCGGAGCTCTTATGAGTGGTGCCGTTCAGCTGGCAGAGGATGTATTCGGAACATCAGCAGTAAGACTTGGAATTCCTGGTGACCTTGGCGGCATCCAGGAAAAATACAGACGTCCTGATTTTGCTACTGCGGTAGGTCTTGTGCTTGGATATCTTGGTGATGCCGTTAACAGTGATGACGTCAGCAGGAAAAAAGAGAAAAAGCGTAAGGAAGGACGATCTTCTGACGGCGAAAGTGCTTTCAGTAAATTCTTAAAAAAGTTCTTTTAAAAACGTAAGTTTTTAAGTATCATATAAGTACCAGGCGAAAAGGGGAATCGCAGGAACTGGGCGGGAGGAAAAATGTTAGATATTTTAGATGTAAATGACAATGGAAATGTTACCGGTCTTGTCAGTCCGACAAAGATTAAGGTAATCGGCTGTGGTGGCTGCGGCGGAAACGCTGTAAACAACATGATTAATGCCGGAATTCAGGGCGTTGAATTCATTGCCATTAACACTGACCTGCAGCATCTTGCTGTTTCAAAAGCTGATCACAAAATACAGATTGGAAAAAAACTCACTGAAGGTCTTGGTGCAGGAATGCATCCTGAAATTGGTGAAGAAGCAGCTAAAGAAGAAGCAGAGACAATCAAACAGCTCCTTCAGGGAACAAACATGGTATTTATTACTGCCGGTATGGGCGGCGGTACAGGTACTGGTTCTGCTCCGGTTGTTGCACAGATTGCAAAGGACCTTGGTATCCTTACAGTAGCAGTCGTTACAACACCTTTTGAATTTGAAGGTGAAGTTCGTGCTGAATTTGCCGCAGAAGGCATTAAAAAGCTCCGCAAAGAAGTTGATTCCCTCATCGTTATTCCTAACCAGCGTGTATTTGACGGTCCTGATAAAAAACCTTCTGTACCGCAGGCATTTAAAATCATTGATGATATTCTCCGTCAGGGTGTACAGGGAATTTCTGATATCATCACTAAGACTGGTCTTATTAACCGTGACTTTAAAGACGTTGAAACCGTAATGAAAGGACAGGGAGATGCAATTCTCGGTATTGGTGTTGCTTCTGGTGAAAACCGTGCAGTTGATGCCGCTACTATGGCTATCAGCAATAAACTCCTTTGTGATACTCATATTGACGGTGCTAAAAATATTCTTGTTAAAATCAGCGGTGACGAAAATATCGGTATGGACGAATGCCGTGAAATCGTTGACGGAATCAGGGCAAGTGCCGCTAAGGGCGTAAAAGTTCTTTATGGTCTTTATATTGAACCTGAACTCGGAGATAAAATTACAGTTACTGTAGTTGCAACAGGTTTTAATTCTCCAAACACTGTTTTTGACGATAATGCAGAAGAAACTGAAGTTGAACCGACAACCACTCCTTCTGATGTATTTAATATCAATGATTTTGAAAAGGTTCTTGAAGGCGGAGTTACAGTTCCTCTTTCTGCCTCTTCAAACAAAATTGAAGTTAATGATCAGGTAACAGAACAGGAAAGAAGGTTTATTGCCGGCGGCAGTTCTGCAGCACAGATTGCAGGAAAAACGCCTTCAAGTCTTTCTGATGCAATGAGCAGTGCTTCGCGTTCTTCTTCAAATGGAATAATGCCTCCTTCTAACTTTAAGAATACAGGCGATATTTCCCAGCCGGCATGCTGGAGAAACCTTTCAAAATCAATAGACCTTACAAAAAAGTAATTAAAAAATGACCGTAGAGTTACTGCTTGAGCAGTTTTACACTGATGTAAGGACTGTTGAGCGGTTAAGTGAAAATACAGCAAAAACTTATTCTGAATGTATCCTGCAGTTCCTCAAAAAACTGCAGGAAATGAAGATAAAACTTCGTGATGTTACAGTTCAGAACTTAGTTTATTATCTTGCCTGGCGTAAGAGTATGGGTATGGATGAACTGACAGTTGCAAAAGATATTTCTGCTCTCCGTTCATTCGGCTCCTATCTTAAGCGCAAACAGTACTGGAAAGAGAATGTGGCTCTGCTTCTGGACAGACCAAAAGCGGGACGCGCTCTTCCAAAAGTAATGAGTGTTGAGCAGGTTGATGCATTTTTAAATTCAATCGATCTGTCAAAACCTCTTGGAATCCGCGACAGGGCTTTATATGAGCTTATTTACAGCTGCGGTTTAAGAATCAGCGAAGCAGCTTCGTTAAAAGTTGCTAACCTTCACCTTAATGAGCGCATTTTGATTGTCCGTGGAAAAGGTGATAAAGAGCGTATGGTTCCTTTCGGTCAGGCCGCAAAGGAAAGACTTGAAGTTTATTTAAATGAAGTCAGGCCTTCTCTGGTTGGAAGCAGGGTTGTTGATGAAGTTTTTGTAAACTATCAGGGAAAACCTTTGAGCAGAAAAGGAATCTGGAAGAACTTTCAGACTTACGAAGCTTTAAGCGGCGTAAATGCTAAAGTTCACACATTAAGGCACAGTTTTGCCACTCATCTTCTTGCAGGCGGAATGGATTTACGGAGCGTGCAGGAACTTCTGGGGCATTCTGATCTTGCGACTACGACAATTTATACTCACGTGGAGAATTCACAGCTGCGTGAAGGACACAAAAAATTTTTTCCAGGTCATGGAGTGGAGGGGAAAAATGACTAAAAGGGTTCTTAACAAATTAAGGGTAAAGAATACTGTCCGTACTTTTGTTTTTATTTTTTCAGTCTGCATGATTTTCTGCGGCTGCGAAGGTAAATCAAGCAAGACAATTATCCGTCTGCAGAAGATGGAAACTGGAGTTCATTCTCCGACAACTGAAGCAGAATTAAAAGAAGCAATTAAAAAATATAATGATCGTATTATGGATCTTCAGCTTGCTTCTTCGCAGGTTGGCATCTGGTATAAAATCCTTGCAACCCGTTATCTTGATGCAAAAATGTACGGCGAGGCCTTGAAAAACTTCCAGACCGCAATTCAGTATTATCCTGCAAATCAGAATCTTTTTTATTATGTAGGTGTATGCGCCGGCTATATGGCTCAGGCTTCCCTTGATTACAATGCTACCGGGTCTCAGTCAAAAGAAAAGTATAATTATTTAAAGCTTTCAGAAAGCGCTTACTTAAGGGCAATTGAACTTGAGCCGCGCTATGTCCGTGCCCTGTACGGACTTGGTGTTCTTTATGTATTTGAACTTGATCAGTGTGATAAGGCAGTTCCTTATCTTGAAAAAGCGCTTGAAGTAGAAACAAAAAATACTGACATAATGTTTGTTCTTGCACGAGCCTGTTTTGTTGAAGGAAATTATGACAGGGCAGTGGAACTTTATGACAGGATTATTTCTACAACAAAATCTGACCAGAAAAAGAAAGAAGCTGAAGCAAACAAAAAGATAGTTCTCGATACTTCATATGGCTCTTACTGAAAATGAAATGAAAAAGCGTCTGATTCTTGCAGACGCTTCATTTTTAACCGCCTCAGAAAAAAATCTTCTTCAAAAAAAACTTGACAGTTCGGCCGCCCTTGCATTAATGTCAAAAGAAGAACTTTCTACTATATTAGGAAGAGATTTGAACAGGGCAGTCTGGTCACCTCAGAGCGCCCTTAAAAAAGCCGAAAAATCGTTATATCTGATTCAAAGACTTGGCATTCACTATTCTTTTTATGAGGATGAAGATTTTCCTGCAATGTTAAAGGAAATGGCAGATCCGCCTTATGTTCTTTTTTACAGGGGGAGTCTTGAATGCCTGAAGGCTGAATGTATTTCTGTTGTCGGTACGCGGCACGCTACTTATACAGGAAAAAATGCCTCAGCTGAATTTGGAAAAGATGCTTCGGATAACGGCTGTACGGTTGTTTCAGGGCTTGCCTATGGAATAGACATTGCTTCTCACAGGGGAGCTTTGAAGGGCGGTTCTGAGAAAACGGCCGCTGTTCTTCCAGGTGGAATTGATACTATTGTACCAGAAGCACATGTTAAAACGGCTGCTTCAATAATTGAAAAAGGCGGCATTGTTTTAAGTGAATATACTCCAGGAACACCGGCGGTGAATTTCCGTTTTGTTCAGCGGAACAGGATAATAGCGGCTCTTTCACCGGCAACTGTAGTCATACAGGCACCGGCAGGAAGCGGCTCAATGATTACGGCTTCTTTAGCCCTTGATTATAACCGTTATGTGTTTTTTCATGAGGCCTGTTTTAATTCTGAATCACTTGCGTTAAAAAAAGCAGCTGAAATGAATTTAAAGGCATTGTCATGTGAAGGCCCGGCGGGTGCAAAAAAAGCAAAGAGCAAGCTCTTTAATTCACCGGAAAGGTATGTTGAAGACGGTGCGGTAATTATTAAAAATTATGCAGAGTACTGTAAGTTTAAAAATCAGGATTTCTGTGGTATAAATATATTAAATAACGGACAGATGAATCTGTTCGGTTAACAGGTTTAGGAAAATGGCAGCAAAGAAAACAGCTAAAACAGAAACTACTCTTGTAATTGTAGAATCCCCTGCAAAGGCTAAAACAATTGAAAAGTACCTTGGCCCTGGATTTACTGTAAAGGCAAGTATGGGACATCTTATTGACCTTCCGAAAAGCCGTATGGCAATTCAGATTGACAATAATTTTGAGCCTGAATACATAACTGTACGCGGAAGAGCAAAACTCCTTAAAGAACTTCAGAAAGATGCAAAGAAAAGCGACCATGTTCTTCTGGCATCCGATCCTGACCGTGAAGGGGAAGCAATTGCCTGGCATTTAAATAATGCAATTAAAGATAAAACTGAGGCTGACATTAAGCGTGTTGTTTTTAATGAAATTACACCTAACGCTATTAAAGAAGCTGTAAATCATCCTCGTGAGATTTACGAAAGTCTTGTAAATGCACAGAAGGCACGCCGCGTTCTTGACCGTCTTGTAGGCTATAATTTAAGTCCTCTTTTATGGGAAAAAGTTAAAAACGGTCTTTCTGCAGGCCGCGTTCAGTCTGTTGCCCTTCGTCTTATCTGTGAGCGGGAAAAAGAAGTAGAAGATTTTATTCCTGAAGAATACTGGACCTTAGAGGCTGATTTTGTAAAGGGAAAAACACAGTTTACAGCCCAGCTTGTAAAATACAAGGGTGCAAAACCTGAATTAAAGAATGAAGATGAAGTTAAAAAAATTATTGATGAAATCCAGAATTCAGAATGTAAGGTAAAGGAAATCAAAAGCACTGATAAAACAGTACGTCCTAAGGCACCTTACACCACAAGTAAACTTCAGCAGGATGCCGCAAACCGTCTTGGCTTTACTTCAAGAAAAACCATGCAGGTTGCCCAGCAGCTTTATGAAGGCATTCAGATAGGTTCAAGCCGTGTCGGTCTTATTACCTACATGCGTACTGACTCTGTCCGCATTGCCCAGTCTGCTTTAGATGATGTCCGCGCATGGATCGGAAAGAATTATCCTAAGGAACTTCCTGAAGAGCCGATTCATTATGCAGTAGGAAAGAGTGCACAGGATGCCCATGAATGTATCCGTCCGACTTATATTGATTACACGCCGGACAGCATAAAAGAATATCTGACACGCGACCAGCTGCGCCTTTATTCAATAATCTGGGAAAGATTTTTCTCGAGTCAGATGAACAATGCAAAAACCCGTACAACAAGCGTTGATATCGAAGCAGGAGAAGCCGTATTCCGTGTAAGCGCATCAAAACTTGTAGAAAAAGGTTTTTACAGCGTAATGAAGGTGCTTTCTTCAAAAGAAGAAGTTACAGGAAATATTCCTTCACTTAAAGAAGGTGAAATCCTTGATACTGCCCATAAGTTCTATCCTGAGCAGCATTTTACTTCCGGACCTGCACGCTACACTGATGCTTCAATCGTAAAAATGCTTGAAGAAAAAGGAATCGGCCGCCCGTCAACTTATGCCCCGATTATCTCTGTTCTTCTTGACCGTTATTATGTTACAAGAAATAACCGTCAGCTCATGCCTACAATTCTCGGTAAGATGATTTCAAAAATCCTTGTTGAATCTTTCCCTGATGTAATCAACGAAAAATTCACTGCCGATGTTGAAAATGAACTCGACGGTGTTGAACAGGACAAGGTTGTCTGGAATGACATGATCCGTGATTTCTACGGACCTTTTAAAAACCGTGTAGATGAAGTTGAATCAAAGACAGAAAGCATAAAGGGCTTCCTTGATGAACAGACTGATTTGAAGTGTGAAAAATGCGGAAAGCCGATGGTAAAAAAACTTGGCCGTTTCGGATTCTTCCTTGCATGTTCTGGTTTCCCTGAGTGTCATAATACAAAATCAATTCCTCTTGCAAAATGTCCTGTAGACGGCTGTAACGGTGATATTGTTGAAAGAAAGTCTAAGGGCAGGGGAAAGAGTTTCTACGGATGTACTAATTATCCGAAGTGTTCATTTATTTCTCACTTTAAGCCGATTGATGCAGTCTGTCCTAAGTGCGGCTGGTTCATGGTTGAAAAATTCGATAAAAAGAACGGAAACTATAAATCATGCATTAACCCTGACTGTGACTACCTGCATTCTGCTGATGATGAAGAAACTGCTGCTGTGCAGGAGTAACGGGGCTTAGAATTGACAGTAAAAGACGCCTGTGAAGAGTTTCTTTTATATATAAAATCTGTACGCGGAATGTCTTTAAATACTGTCAGCTCGTATAAAAATGATTTAATCATGTTTATTTCCATGAAACATATTGGAAGTAAACGTGATATAAAAACTGTTACAACCGAGGACCTTCGTCTTTGCATAGGACAGCTTTCCCTTCAAAAAAAAGAGGCTTCCACAATAAACCGCTTTATTGCCTGTGTGAGAAGCCTTTTTTCTTACTGCAGAAAGTTTTCTTATCTTGAGACAAATCCTGCCGCAGAGTTAAAAACAATTAAAATGCCTAAAAGGCTCCCGAATTTTCTGACAGGAAATGAAGTTGATAAACTTTGCAGGGAGCCTGAAGAAAATCCTTTATTGTGGGAAAAACGCGACCGGGCTCTTTTTGAACTTATGTATTCTTCAGGCTGCCGTCTGAGTGAAGTAGCCGGTTTAAAACTGTCTGATTTTTCAAACGGCTTTTCAAGTGCGGTAGTAACGGGTAAGGGAAGTAAGGACAGAATTGTTTATCTTGAGGCAGATTCTAAAAAAGCAGTTGAAGATTATCTTGCTGAAAGAAATTCCCGGTTTCCTGAGAGAAAAGTTACTAATCCGAAAGATTTTTTGTTTGTTAACCAGAAAGGCTCCCCGTTATCTGCGCGCGGAATAAGTTTTATTCTTTCTAAATATTCAGGGCCTGAAGGAACAAATCATCATGTAAATCCTCATGCCCTGCGCCATACCTTTGCTACTGCCATGATTTCCGGCGGAGCAGATGTAAGGCTTGTTCAGGAAATGCTGGGACATTCATCAATCAGTACAACCCAGCGCTATACTCATGTGAGTACGGAGCAGATGATCGCAATGTATAATAAGGCCCATCCTCACGGCGGCAATAATTAAAGCGAAATCTGGAAAAACAAACTGAAGCTCTGGTGGGTGGGGCAGAAATTTTTTGTACCGAAACTTTCTTTATCAGACAGCTTTTGTATTAATATTTTTTTTCTTGCCCGTACCGTTTATTTTTTTTATATTTAAATTATGGAAAAGGTTGAAATTCGAAGTACCACGGTTATTGCCGTTAAAAAAGACGGAAAGGTTGCTATGGCCGGTGACGGTCAGGTTACTTTGGGAAATACAGTCTGCAAGGGAAATGCCCGCAAAGTAAGAAAAATTTACAACGGTAAAATCCTTACAGGTTTTGCTGGAAGTGTAGCAGACGCTTTTACTCTTTTAGACAGATTTGAAGAAAAAATTAAAGAGTTTAACGGGGACTTGACCCGTTCTGCAGTTGAACTTGCAAAAATGTGGAGGACTGAGCGTGCCCTGCAGAAACTTGAAGCAATGCTTTTAGTTGCAGATAAATCAAAAATCCTTTTAATCAGCGGTGACGGAAATGTAATAGAGCCTGAAAATGATGTAATTGCAATAGGCTCTGGCGGAAATTATGCATATTCTGCAGCCCTTGCTTATCTTGAAGCAAGTTCATATTCGGCTAAGGAAATCGCTGAAAAATCACTGAAAATTGCCGGAAGCATCTGTATTTATACAAATGATCACATTACGGCAGAAGAAATCGAATAGGAAAATAAAATGGCTATTGACGGACTTACCCCAAAACAGATTGTTGAAAAATTAGACCAGTATATAATCGGACAGGAAAAAGCAAAAAAAGCTGTGGCTGTTGCCCTTCGTAACAGAATCCGGCGCATTCATCTTGCAGAAGATATTCGTGATGAAGTTGCTCCAAAAAATATTCTGATGATAGGACCGACAGGTTCCGGAAAAACAGAAATTGCCCGCCGTCTTGCCAAACTTGTAAATGCGCCTTTCATAAAGGTTGAAGCAACAAAATACACAGAAGTAGGTTATGTAGGACGTGACGTTGAATCCATGATCCGCGATTTAATGGCGGTAGGCTACAATAATGTTAAGGCAGAAATGGAAGAGCAGATGAAGGAAGCAAGTCTTCCTAAGGTCGAAGAGAAACTTCTTGACCTTCTTCTGCCCGGTTCTTCTGAAAAAGACAAAAAGGCTTCTGCTCCTGAAATCACTCCGGAGGGTGCTATTATTCTTCCTGCTCACTTGCCGCAGGAAAAAATAGATGAGCAGAAAAACGATGAAGCCGCAGCTTCAACCCGTGAAAAATTCCGTGCTATGCTCCGTGAAGGAAAACTTGAAGACAGGGAAGTTGAGGTTACTGTAAAAAGACAGCCGCGCGGACCGAGCATGGAAATAATTGCAGGCGGAAGTCTTGATGACCTGCAGAACGGAATGCAGGACCTGCAGAACATGCTGATGGGAAAAAATACAAAGAAAAAAACAGTTACTGTCCGTGAGGCCCGTAAAATCCTTCAGGAAGAAACCCTTGATTCAATGATTGATGTTGATAAGGTCAGTGATATTGCAAAGGAAAGGGTAGAACAGAGCGGTATTGTATTTATAGACGAGATTGATAAGATTGCCACAAAGAATCAGAACCAGTCAGGCTCTGTAAGCCGCGAAGGCGTCCAGCGTGATATTCTGCCTATTGTTGAAGGTTCAAAGGTGAATACAAAGTGGGGTGTTGTTGATACTACACATATTCTTTTTATTGCAGCCGGCGCTTTCAGTATGAGTGCTCCCAGCGATTTGATTCCTGAACTTCAGGGCAGATTCCCGCTCCGAGTTGAACTTGAAAGCCTTACGAAAGATGAATTTAAGAGAATTCTTCTTGAACCTAAAAATGCCCTGACAAAGCAGTATACGGCTCTCCTTGCAACAGAAGGCCTCAAAATTGAATTTACAGAAGATGCAATTGACAGAATGAGTTTCCTTGCCGAAGACGTAAACAGCCGCTCAGAAAACATCGGTGCGCGCCGTCTTCATACAATCATGGAAAAAGTTCTTGAAGACGTAAGCTTTACAGCTGATGAGCATGCTGGCGAAACTCTTGCAATTGATGCAAAGTTTGTTGACGAAAAACTGACAGGTGTCGTTGCGGACGTGGATCTGTCGCGTTATATTCTGTAGTTTAAAATTACATCCATGTAATTTTAAACTACGACACAATTGCTTCGCAATTCTGTCACTTAATTGGATGCTAAGTGGCATCCGTGCCACAAAATTACATCCCTGTAATTTTCAACTACGACAGGATTACATCGCAATCCTGTCACTTAATTGGATGCTAAGTGGCATCCGTGCCACAGAAATTACATCCCTGCCACAAACAGCGTGCAGTGCGTTAACGCACGGTCCTGACTTTTCGAAATGTGACTGGGAGTTTTTTTATTTTCAGACTGACTTTGCGTTTACAGGGGCATTACCGTATGCTCTCAACATTTGCCTTACCGCCTGGAACGTACGGTAATACTTCTTCTTCCGGGTCTACCGGTACTGTTACGATGAAAGGCTTATTGCTGCGGTTTTTGTCAAAGGCTTTTTTATACCATTCCTTGTCTTTTGCAGCGTCACAGCCTTCAATGCCGAAGCCTTTTGCAATCTGGAGTAAATCCGGGTTTCCTGCAAAATTACTTGCTGAATAGTTTCTGTCAAATAAGAATTTCTGCTGCTGGTAAACCATTCCCAGGGTTTTATTTACATAAACAATTACGGTAACCGCAAGGTTGTTTTCTGCTAAGGTTGCAAGTTCCTGGATATTCATTAAGATTGAGCCGTCTCCTGAAAGGCAGATGACTCTTTTTTGAGGATTTGCGAGGGCTGCGCCGAGTGCTGCAGGAAGTCCAAAACCCATTGTGCCGAGGCTTCCTGAAGTCAGGAATGTACGCGGTTCATTAACAGGGTAGTACTGGGCGGCAAACATCTGGTGCTGTCCTACGTCTGTTGTTACGAGAATATCTTTTTCCTGCAGGCCGCATTTTGAGGCGAGGGAAGGAAGTTCAGCCATAAATGAGCGCGGATTTACTGAGTTTTCAAATCCTTCGCGTTTGTTTTCTTTTGAAGGCGTACCTTTTGTAAGGGACAAGGTTTCTTCTGAAAGTTTAACGATTTTATCTGCCCATTCTTCCCGGGATTTTTTTACTTCTGCGTATTCTTTTTGAGTTAAAAGCGGTGTAAGTTCTTTATGAATAAGCGGAACTGTTGTTTCAATCTTGCTTACCATGCTTACTGCAGACGGTAAGATTTTATTGATTTCTGCAGCGTCTATGTCTATGTGAATTATTTTTGCTTCCGGACAGAATTTTTTTACAATGCCGGTTGCCCTGTCGTCAAAACGTACGCCGCAGGCTAATACGAGGTCGCTTTCATACATTGCACAGTTTGCTGAATATGAACCGTGCATTCCTACCATGCCTGCAAAATCTTTATCTGACTTTGGAATTACTCCCAGCCCCATCAGTGAGCTTACGCACGGAAGACGATATGTCTTTTTTAATGCGCGGAGGGCAGCGGCTCCTTCCGGTGAACAGGCTCCTCCTCCTGTGTATAAAACAGGTTTTTTAGCAGAGGCGAGGGCAAGAACTGCGTCTTTTACCGATTGTTTTAATTCTTCTTTTGAACTGTGAAAACGGATTTCTTCTTCTTTTTTTATGAATGAAGATACATCAGGAAGAGACTTTACTTCACACTGCGCAAGCTGAACGTCCCGGGGAACATCGATTAATACAGGTCCCGGGCGGCCGTCCATGGCGATTGCAAAGGCCTGAGGGATTGCAGTTAAGAGTTCTTCCGGCTTTTTTACGGCAATGGAGTGTTTTGTAATCGGAAAAGAAAGACCGAAGGTGTCTGCTTCCTGGAAGGCGTCAGTTCCGATTAAATAAGTATTTACCTGGCCTGTAATTGCAATTACAGGAATTGAGTCACTTCTGGCGTCTGCGATTGCAGTTAAAAGATTCATTGCTCCAGGGCCTGAGGTTGCCATGCAGACTGCAGGTTTCCCCGTAGTGCGTGCCATTCCCTGGGCAATAAAGCCTGCTGCCTGTTCCTGGCGCACAAGGACGTGATGAATTGAGCTTCTGTTTAATTCATCATAGAGAGGAAGAATTGATCCGCCCGGGATTCCTGCAACGGTTTTGATTCCTTCTTTTTCCAGCATTTTGATGATAATCTGTGCGCCTGTTAATTTCATTTTATCCGCCTTGTTTTTATGGAACTTAAGGAAAATTTTCCGCTGTTCCCTGATTTTTTTTACAGCTCTGCCGGTTCGTTCAAAAGAGCCCTGAAAAAATAAAAAAGGCTTTTCTGAACATTTAAGTCCGGAAAAGCCTGTAATTAACTGTTTTGATTTTAATTCAAAATATATGACAGCTCTGACTTTCCGGCTTATATGGAAACCACCACGAGGAGAGCGACGCTGACGTTTACTGCCTTTGAATTAAACATAGCGAAATTATGCACAGAGGGATTTTTTTTGTCAATACGCCTGATATTCATCCAGAAAACTGTGAAAATCCATTAACAGACGGCTGATAAAATTATATACTCTAAAAAAGACTTAGCCCGGATTGGAGCGGCGTAAGTCCCGGCAGGGAGACCTGCGGGATGGAGGCAAAAGCCGGAACCGCGCAAAGCCGGAGAGGACAGCTGATGCTGCTCCTTATAAAAATGACTTTTGTTCAGAGGTACTAGACATGGCACTTACAAAAAAATCAGACAATGCATGCAAAGGAACTGCACGTGCGCCGCACCGTTCACTCTATTATGCTTCAGGTTACACTCCGGAAGAATTGAATCAGCCGATGGTAGGGGTTATCTGCGCAAAGAATGAACTTATTCCAGGTCATATTGAACTTGACCGTATTGCTGAAGCCGTAAAGGCCGGTGTACGCATGGCAGGCGGTACTCCTGTTGAATTTCCTGCAATTGGTGTCTGTGACGGTATTGCCATGGGACATGAAGGAATGAAATATTCCCTTGTTACACGTGAACTTATTGCTGACAGCGTTGAATGTGTCGCAAAGGCCCACCAGTTTGACGCTCTTGTTATGATTCCTAACTGCGATAAAATCGTACCGGGTATGCTTATGGCTGCAGCCCGCCTTGACCTTCCGACTGTTTTTGTTTCAGGAGGTCCGATGATGCCTGGTCACCTTCCTGGTCACGATCCTTCTAATCCTTATTCAGGAAAAAATCTTTCACTTACAGATATGTTTGAAGCTGTCGGTGGTCTTGCTGTCGGCAGGGTAACTGAAGAACAGCTTTGTGAAATGGAAAATTATGCCTGTCCTGGCTGCGGCGCATGTTCGGGAATGTTTACTGCAAACTCAATGAACTGCCTTACTGAAGTTTTAGGTCTTGGTCTTCCTGGCAACGGAACTATTCCTGCCGTTACAGGACGCAGAATCCAGCTTGCAAAACATGCCGGAATGCAGGTAATGGAAATGTACCGCCGTGGAATTACTGCCCGCGCAATGATGACTAAAGAAAACTTTGAAAACGCCCTGACTGCCGATATGGCTCTCGGATGTTCTTCAAACACTATGCTTCATGTTCCTGCCATCATGCACGAAGCAGGCTTAAGCCTTGATCTTCATGAAGTAAATGAGATTTCAAACCGCACTCCAAACCTCTGTCACTTAGCACCGGCAGGCCACACTTTTATGTGCGAACTTGATGATGCAGGCGGTGTTCAGGCCGTTCTTGCTGAACTTGCAAAGAAAAAGCTCATTCATACAAATCTTATTACTGCAACAGGAAAAACTATTGCAGAAAACATTAAAGGCGTTAAAAACCGTAATCCTGAAATCCTGCGCCCGATTGAAAATCCGTATTCTGATAACGGCGGTATTGCAATCCTTTTCGGAAACCTTGCTCCGGACGGTACAGTTGTTAAGCGTTCTGCCTGTGCAAAAGAACTCATGCATCATACAGGTCCGGCACGCGTTTTCAACGATGAAAGTGAGGCAATGGAAGCTGTTCAGAAAGCAAAGATTAAGGCAGGAGACGTTGTTGTAATCCGCTATGAAGGCCCGAAAGGCGGTCCTGGTATGCGTGAAATGCTCGCTGTTACTGCAGCCCTTGCAGGTCAGGGACTTGATAAACAGGTTGCATTGATTACTGACGGACGCTTTAGTGGTGCAACCCGCGGTGCATCTTTAGGTCACTGTTCTCCTGAAGCTGCTGTAGGCGGACCGATTGCCCTTGTTGAAGAAGGCGATTTGATTGAACTTGATATCAATAACTATAAAATCACCCTTAAAGTAAGTGATGAAGAACTTGCAAAGAGACGTGAAAAGTGGACTGCTCCGGAACCAAAGGTTAAGACAGGCTACCTTGCACGCTACGCAAAACTTGTATCATCTGCTGATAAAGGGGCAGTTTTACAGTAATAAAAACACTGCCTTAAACCGTCCTTTTTTTAGATTTAAGAAAGGACGGTATTTTTTTTATACGGGAGGAAAAAGATGCTTCAGACACAGGATTTTGACAGCTGGACTTCATATGATGAATGGCTTATCCAGAATTATAATGATTACGGAATTACCTCCGTAGAAGAAAAAGACGGAAAAATTCACGCAGAATATATGGATAAGGCTGAATGGACGGAAGAAGCAAAGAGGATTGAGGAAGAAGCACAGACTGCGGATAAGTAAAAAAAACACGTTTTTTTTTTCACTATTCTGAACAATTCTTTTTTTTACAGTTCTTTAATCAGTGCTTCTGCCTTTTCGAAGAAGATTTCTTCAGTCTCTTCCGGCAGTGCCTTTTTCAGTAAGTGCAGGTTCTTTTTGAGTTCTTTTTTGTTCTTGCCCGTTATTATAATTTCGCAGTAACCTTTCTCGCGAAGCTGTCTGGCGGCAAGATTTTGTGTCTGGTGGACTTTCTTTACAAAATCAAGTTCTGCTGCTTTTTTTAACTTCTCTTCATCTAAAAGCGGATACTTTATGTTGAGGACAAAATTGTTTTTTTTAAGCAGACGATCTCTTATTGCGGTCTTTTTTTTATTTCTTATTCCTGCGCATTCTGCGAGTGTCTTTATAACCGTTTTATTCTGCATGCAGCCGTAGGTATCGCTCATGCCTGAAAGCCTCGGGTTAATTTCAATTATGAACCATTTTTTTCCGTCGAAAATAAGGTCAACCTGTGTAATTCCTTCAAAGCGGCATTCCTGACTGAGTTTTTTGAGCATTCTGTTTAATGCAAAAAGACGGAAACGCCGTGAAGTAACAGGACCGCATTTTATGCTCTGCTTTGGGGATGTGATTCCGTATTTGTTTGTGCTGAATAAAAGCGGAGGCATTATTTTGTATTTAAACCCTTTGCCTGCAGAGATGGCGTGAATTTCTGTTCCAAGATGAAGTCCCCGGATATATTCTTCTACGATTCTGTCTCCCGTAAACTTTTTTGATTTAAGCCAGTCGTACAGTTCGCCGTAGCTGTTAAGAACGTCTGTTCCAAGGCTGCTTAAGCCCGTTGTATCTTTTATTATGACAGGATAGTGAAGGTTTCTGAGTTCTTCCAGGACGGCTGTTTTGTATACATTTGATTTAATTACAGGTCTGTTTCCGGCATTTATGAAAAGTGCATGATCAACAAAAATGCATTCAGGTGTATTGAGGTTAAGTTTTTTAAGAAGTGAATGAGTCTGCCATTTATCAAAGCAGGTGAGGGCGGTGCGAGTTGAGTGACAGACTGTTCTGATGCCCTTCTGCCTTAAAGCAGCGGCGACAAGTGAGTCTTTTACCGTGAACCAGTCGAAGGGCTGAAGATAAAAACTTGCAGCAGCTGCAATATCCGGCTTTAAGTCAGATAAAAACTGTGCAATTTCTTTTTCATCATCAAAATTAATTAAGTGGTATTCCAGGTTTTCTGCTTTCAGATTATCCGGAAGGGCGGCATTATCAAGAAGAAAAGTTCCAGGTTTTTGTGTTGCGATTATAAAAGTGTGTTTAGGATATAGAAGGGCAAGTTTTTCAGCTTCATCTTTGCACAATGGAAAAGAATAAGAAATCCAGTCTTCTTCGTTATAATTGTTTGAGGAAGCAGAATAAAAAAGATAACGCATGTAAATTATTATAAATAAAAAAGCGCGTGAATGTGAATCAATAAAAATGGGCCTTTATTGAGTAAAGTACATTAAATCGATAAAATGAAGTACAGGTTTTACCTGATTATAAAATACACGGCCTTGTCTGCCTTAGAGTTTTTTAGGAATTAAAAATGAAAATTAACGGTTCTCAGATTGTAATTGAATGTTTGGTTGAACAGGGGGTTGATACAGTTTTCGGATATCCCGGCGGAAACATTCTAAACATTTATGATGCACTTTATAAAAATGCAGACCGCATTAATCATATTTTAACTGCACACGAACAGGGAGCAGCTCATGCTGCTGACGGCTATGCACGTTCAACCGGAAAAGTTGGTGTCTGCATGGCAACTTCAGGTCCTGGGGCAACAAACCTTGTAACAGGGATTGCTACTGCCTACATGGACAGTGTTCCTCTCGTTGCAATTACCTGTAACGTTGGAACTCCTCTTTTAGGAAAAGATACTTTCCAGGAAATCGATATTACAGGCGTTACTCTTCCGATTACAAAACACAACTTTATGGTAAAACGCGTTGAAGACCTTGCTGATGTTTTCCGTCAGGCTTTTATCATTGCAAAGTCAGGCCGTCCGGGTCCTGTTCTTATTGATATTCCAAAAGATATTACTGCAAAGGAATGTGAGTTTACTCCTCTTGCAAAAGGTGATGACGGAGCCGCCACTCTTGTAGGTAATAATTCTAATTTCAAGCGCGTAATGACTGTTGCTGTTCCTTCAGATGAAGAAATTCAGGCCACGGCAGATATAATCAATAATTCACAGCGCCCTGTAATCTATGCAGGCGGCGGAATTAAAATTTCAGGGGCAGAAAAAGAACTCCTTGAACTCGCAGAAAAAGCAAATATTCCTGTTGCAGAAAGTCTGATGGGACGCGATGTTTTCCCTGCAAATCATCCTCTTTGTACCTGGATGGTAGGAATGCACGGAACAAGAGCCAGCAATATGGCCGTAACTGAAAGTGACCTTGTTTTAGCCCTGGGTTCACGTTTTTCTGACCGCGTAATCGGAAATCCAAAGACTTTTGCAGAACATGCAACTGTTTTTCATATTGATATTGATCCTGCTGAAATCAATAAAAACATTCCGGCTGGCGGACAGCTTGTTGGAGACTTAAAGGCAATCCTTAAGAGACTTCTTCCGCTTATTAAAAAGAACGCTCATTCTGACTGGCTTAAAAAAGTAAATGAATGGAAAAAAGAAGTTCCTGCAGTTTACAGTGAAGTTAAACCTCACTCAGTAAATCCTAAATTCATGCTTGAAACCGTTCATAAATATGCCGGGGATGAGACTTTTGTTACAACAGAAGTAGGTGAACACCAGATGTGGACTGCCCAGTTCTATCCTTTTGCAAAACCGAGAACATTCCTTACTTCAGGCGGTCTTGGAACAATGGGGTATGGAACCGGTGCTGCCATGGGTGCACAGATTGCAAATCCTAAGGGCAGGGTTGTTCACATTGCAGGTGACGGTTCTTTCCGCATGAACTGCAACGAACTTTGTACAATTGCCCGCTATAATCTTCCGATTGTAATTGTTCTTGTTAATAATGGTACTCTCGGAAACGTACGCGTATGGCAGAAACTTTTCTACGAAAAACGCTACAGCCACACGACCCTTGACTTTGGTCCTGACTGGGCAAAACTTGCTGATGCATACGGAATCGGCTATGTAAAGGCAGAGAATAACGCAGAATTTGAAAAGGCCTTCTCAAAGGCTTTTGCAGAAAAGAAACCTTACATAGTTGATACTATTGTGGATATAGACGAAATGATTCTTCCGATGGCAATTCCGGGAAAACCGATTGACGATCAGATGATGAGCTGGGGTAACTAAGAGAATGGCAGAAAAAAAAGCACACGGAACAATTACAAAAGATAATCACGCTGCCCTGTGGCACGGACGTTTTGCAGAAGGTCCTGATGCTGCTGCCGTAGAATTTGAAACTTCGATTCATGTTGACGAGCGCATGGCTCTTGATGACATTGCAGGCTCAAAAGCCCATGCTTCAATGCTCTGCGCCCAGGGAATCATTTCAGAAAAAGAAAATAAAGAAATCCAGGACGGGCTTGATTCAATCCGCTCTGACCTCGAAAAAGGCTCTCTTTCAATTGATTACAGCGCCGAAGACATTCATTCTTTTGTTGAAGCAACTTTGACAGACCGCATTGGTGAAGCCGGACGTAAACTTCATACAGGAAGAAGCCGCAATGATCAGATTGCCCTGGATGAACGCCTTTATCTCTGCCGTGTAATTCCTGAACTTCAGAAGTCCATTGCTTCCCTTATAAAAACTCTTGCAGACATTGCCTCAAAACATACTCATACCCTTTTGACAGGTTATACACACATGCAGCACGCGCAGCCGGGAACTTTAGCCCAGCATCTTCTTTCGTGGGCGTGGATGCTTGTGCGTGATTATGAAAGACTTTCCGACAGCTTAAAGCGCGTGCGTTTTTCTCCTCTTGGAAGCGGCGCTCTTGCAGGCTCAGACCTTCCGTTAAACCGCGAAATGGTTGCAGAGAAACTTGGCTTTGACGGAGTAACTCCTAATTCTCTCGACAGCGTTGCCGACAGGGATTACTGTATTGAGTTTACTTCTGATTTTGCTCTTTTACAGATGCATTTAAGCCGCATGAGTGAAGAAGTTGTATACTGGGCTACAACAGAGTTTGGTTTTATCGATTTGAGCGAAAAATGGTCTACAGGCTCTTCAATCATGCCGCAGAAAAAAAATCCTGATTTTGCAGA
>DGGY01000014.1 GCA_002392405.1 Treponema sp. UBA3862
TGCGGAGAGTTGTTGATTTACCGCAGCCAGACGGACCTACGAATACACAGAATTCACGGTCTTCAATTGTTACGTTTGATTTTTCTACGGCAAGTACATTGTCATCATAAACTTTTGTAATGCCTTTAAGTTCAACCTTTGCCATATAGTTTCCTCCTGTGGCAAATAGGGATTATATTATAGCCTCCGGATGTTTTAACAAACGGAATTAATAAAATAATAAATAAAAAACAGATAGAATTCAAGCAAAAGAAATCCTCATTCCCTAAAAAAGAGAAGGAAGAAGTGACTTTACAAAAGGTTCTGCAAGCACGAACAGCACTGTAAAAAATACAGACGGAAGATAATTTGCCGTCTTGATTTTCTTAAGTCCTAAAAGATTAATTCCAATAAATACAATCAAAACTCCCCCGCTTCCTGTAAGTTCATCTAAAAGCTGCTGTGTTACGAAAGGTTCAATCCAGATGGAAAGCAGAGTTAAAAGCCCCTGATACAAAGCCACCGCAATAACAGAAAACGCAGTCCCGATTCCCATTGCCATAGACATTCCGATTACAATAAAACCGTCAAGAACAGATTTCAAAAAAATTATTGAATAATCGTGTTCGATTCCGGCCTTAAAAGAACCTACAATAGCCATAGCGCCTACACAAAAAAGTACAGATGAATTTAAAAAAGCATAGGCAAAATTCTTTTTAGGCTTCCCGGAAGAAAATTCTGCAGTACCGTTATTGATTTCACTGACAGTTTTTACGCTTAAAGACTCACCTGCCCCGCCGTTTTCTTCAGTTTCCTGTTTAAAAACTTTTCCAAGCCATTTACCGAACCTTAAAACCTGACCGTCAATATCAAGGACTGTACCAAGTATTCCGCCGAGAATAACTGCAAGCGCAAGATAAACTACATTGTGATATTTAAAAGCCATCTGCATGCCCATAACCATAGTCACACCGCCGCATGCAAGCGTGATTGAATCAGTGATTTTTTCAGGTATTTTTTTTGCAAAAAGAAGGCCTGTAAATGAGCCTGCAATAATGGCAGCACAGTTAACTAAAACAGCAATCATAAATCCTCACAAGCATAAAAAAAAAGACTGTTCATCAGAACAGTCTCTTTGGAATTGCGGAGAAGCTGACTTGAACAGCCACGACTTGCGTCACCAGCACCTCAAGCTGGCGTGTCTACCAATTCCACCATCCCCGCGTGTGAATGTTATATTATCTTAAACAGAAATTTTGGTCAATATGAAAATGATTATTTTTATAAAAAAAATCAAAAAAATTGCAGTTAATGCCGGCTGTGATTATTTTTATTTTCCCCGGATTTCTTTTACAAAATCAAGATTTAAGAATACTTCAACTACCGAAGGATCAAACTGAGTGCCGCTGTTTCTGATGATTTCTTCAACCGCCTCAGCTTCAGGGCGCGCTTTCTGATAGGGACGGTCATGAGTCATTACATCGTATGAATCTGCAATACTTATGATTCTTGAAAGGAAAGGAATATTATCACCTGAGTAGCCGTTAGGATAACCTGTTCCGTCCCAGCGTTCATGATGACAGAGAATACTCTTTGCAATCGGACGGAGTTCTTTTGAAACATTTGCAATCTTGTATCCGTTAATTACATGAAGCTGCATGATTCTTTTTTCATCTTCAGTAAGGGAAGAAGGCTTGTTTATAAGCTCAGCAGGAACAGACATCTTTCCAATATCATGGAAGAGCGCAAGATTTCTTATGTTGTTCATTTCGTATTCATCAAGATTAAATTCTTCTGCAATCATCGAAGCAATTTTGCGGACACGGATAGAATGCTGTTCAGTTTCAAATGAAGAAAAACGAAGGGCATCGCGCAAAGAATCAATAATTGACTCCTGAACCTCATCGTCTCTCCTCATCTTTTTATTAACCATGGCAACATAAGCCTGACGCATGGTCTGTTCCATAGGACTGTCAGGACTTGGACGTGGAGAAATACCATATTCAAACGAAAGGGTAAAATTAAAGGTCCTGTCGTGATTTAAAATTCTCGAAATTCTTAAGAAGACCTGATTTGCATCAGCTTCAGTGGTATCAGGCATAAGGATAACCATATTTCCGTCATCATAAGCAGCAAAATCACTTGCCCTGAGCTGGCTCTTCAATAAATCTGCCACATGCTTTATGGCAGCCCGTCCGGTATCTTCACCGAAACACTCTGAAATAAGGTTAATTCCGTTTAAGGAGCAGACTACAGCCGTATATGGAAATTTACGGTAAAGATTAATTTCCGTAAGTTTTTTCTGAAGATAGACCTTATTTGAAAGAGAAGTCAAAGGATCTGTCATTGCAGTAAGTTCCATGGAATTATAGAGTTTTTTCAACTCAGTAATATCATGGAAAAAAAGCAGGGTCCCGTAATCCCGTCCGTTTTTATTGTTGAGCTTAATATAGTCAAGCTTAAAAATCATTTTAGTGCCGGACGGAGAATCCACAGCAACTTCTTCTACTGTTGAAGTTGTACGCACCCTGAGCTGGTTTCCCACAGAGCCGCTTAAAAATTCCCTGAGCGAAAGATGATTTACAACACTTTTATTAAGCCTGAAAAGTTCAGCAGCAGTCGAATTGTAATCAATAAGGATATTTTCATCATCAAAAAGAACTACAGGAGTTCCGAGTTTTTCAAAAACCATCTGACGGATAGAACCGAGAAGGAACCGTGGCCTGTAAAAATTTGCCTGATAATAAAGCAGGAAAGGAATCGCACCTATCAGGAAAGAATTCATGGAACAAAAAAGAATAAAGGCAGAAAGTCTTTCCCCTAAAAAGTTTACGACAGAAATCGCAAGGAAAAATACACCTATAAGAATATACTTTCCAGCATAGACAAAAGGAACCGAGGTGCACTTTAAAAGCATCGAAACAAAAATAAGAATTACAAGTGCAACAGAGAAGAACTGATGAGAAAGCATCCAGCCGTTTGAAATGTGATAAAAAAGAACAGGAAGGCCTGCACCGCCGTCAGGAGGACCTGCAGTCGAAGTTGAATAAACAAACGAAGTAATTCCGTTGAACAGAAATACGACTGTATCAGCCGCTGCAAAAACCCAGAAAAAAACAAAAGCAAGGTATGTCAGCCTTGTCCTTAACCTTGTAATCTTTAAAAGATACTGCGCACACAGAATAAGGATGTAATCAATAAAAATGCACTCAAGGCAAAAGCCCCAGTCAGCCATTCTGAATAAAATGGAAGAAGGGTCTTTTCCATCCAGATTAAACTGAGCCGGCACAAATGCAACAAGCTGTAATGCACAGAGAACTGTAATTGCAATCAGTGAACGCTCTACTGTTTTACGGAGTATATAAAGCCTTACAAAGAGAAGAATAAGAAAAAAAGTTTCAATTACAAGAAGGGTGTTAAAAAAATTCATCTTCTATAAAAAATTATAACCCGTAAAAAAGGATAAAACATTTAATCTTTTATTATTGAAAGAAAAAGATTACTGCTTCACTTTACTAAAATCCGGCCCCGTCAAGTCCGCCCTGCTTTACCTGGAAATGAGCAAACTCCATGCTGAAACTTGCCCTTCCCTGAGTAACGGAACGCAGATTTGTAGAAAAACCGAACATTTTTGCCATAGGAGCAGTACAGTGAACGATTTCACCCGTAGATTTTGAATCCTGGCCTGAAATAATGCCGCCGCGCTGTGTAATCTGGGAAATTGCATCTCCTACAAATTCTACAGGGCAGGTAATATCAACATTCATAACAGGCTCTAAAATCTGAGGAGAAGCCTTTCTGGCTGCTTCATCAAAAGCCTGGGCAGCACAGGCAGTAAAGGCAAAAGGTGTTCCTGTAAGTTCATTATAATCAATTGAAGTAACTTCTACGCCGACATCTGCACAAGGATAACCATATTGAATTCCTGAAGCAAAAGAATTTTCAATACCGCTCTTAACTGCATCATAAATCTCTTCAGGAATTGCATTATCATGAACAGTACAGCTGTAAGTATTTCCCCTTCCCTGTTCATTCTGGAAAATACGAAGTGTAAGTCCTGCCGCATTGTCTTTTCCTGCCAGATTCTTTTCCCAGGTGCACGATTCGCTTGATTCAGTGCTTACAGATTCACGGTAAGTAACCCGTGGGGCACCCACATTCGCCTTAACGCCAAAATCATCTTTCATTCTTGTAACTAAAACATCAAGATGAAGTTCTCCCATACCGCTGATAATCAGCTGACCTGTTTCTGCATCCTCATGACTTGTAAAAGTCGGGTCTTCCCTGCTCATAACGGCAAGAGTATCAACAAGTTTATCTTTATCACTTAAAGTTTCAGGTTCAATGGCAATTGAAATAACCGGTTCAGGGAATTTAAGGCTTTCAAGTAAAACAGGCATTCCTTCACTTCCAAGAGTATCGCCGGTTGAAGCAAGCTTTAAGCCGACAAATACGGCAATATCACCTGCACTTACGCTGTCCATCTGTTCCATCTGGTTTGCATTAACGCGTAAGATTCTGTTAACACGCTCCCGCTTTTTCTTACCCACATTAAGGAACTGTCCGCCTGCAGTAAACTTTCCTGAATAAACGCGGACAAAGCACAAAGAGCCCATTTCCCTGTCCTGCTGGATTTTAAATACAAGGCCCAAAGGCATTTTTTTATCGTCGCAAGGAATTTCTACATCTTCTTCCCTGTCCTTTTTAATATGCTTTCCCTTAGCAGGAGGAACATCCGTAGGACAAGGAAGATAATCAATAACAGCATCAATTAAAGGCTGAACACCCTTGTCACGGCGGGCAGAACCTAAAAGGCAGGGAACAATGGAACGGTTAATGGTACATTTTCTGATGGAAGCCTTGAGCATGTCATTAGTGATTTCTTCACCTTCAAGATAAAGCATTCCCAGCTCATCATCAGCACTTGCCACATCATCAATAAGTTTTTCACGCCACTTTAAGGCTTCAGCTTTACGCTCTTCTGCAATTTCAGATTCAGTGAAAGTCTCCCCCTTATCTTCAGCATTCCAGCGGATTTCCTTCATTTTGATAAGATCAATCAGGCCTTCAAATTTTTCGCCCTGGCCGATGGGAATCTGCAGGGCAACAGTATTTGCTCCGAACTTTTCCCTGACGTCATTAATTGAATAGAAGAAATCAGCCCCGATTCTGTCCATCTTGTTTACAAAACACATTCTCGGAACATTGAATTTATCAGCCTGTCTCCATACTGTTTCGGTCTGAGGCTGAACACCGTCAACGGCACAGATAACAGCAATGGCACCGTCAAGAACACGCAGGGAGCGTTCAACTTCAGCCGTAAAATCAACGTGCCCCGGGGTGTCGATAATATTAATAGTGTGGTCTTTCCAGGTAGTAGTGATGGCAGCAGAAGCAATAGTAATACCGCGTTCCTGTTCCTGCTTCATAAAGTCCATAGTTGCGGCGCCGTCATCAATTTCGCCGATTTTGTGAATTTTTCCGGTATAAAAAAGAATGCGTTCGGTTGTAGTAGTCTTTCCGGCATCAATATGAGCCATAATTCCGATATTGCGCATTTTCTTAAGATCAATAGCCATTTTAGTTTCCTGCGAAAAAAGTTAAAAATTTTTACAGAAAAAGATTATAGCGGAATTTAAAGGCTCTAACAATAAGGGGGATTTTTTAAGCAGCTCACCTGAGTCAACCGGCTTTTCGCCCTTCGCCGTCTAACGCGGCTCATCAGACGCAAAGCGTCTGACTGCGGGGCTTCAATCCGGGCTAAGATTAAATTCATCCAGAGAAGGAATAACAGCCTTACAGAGTTTTACCGTTTCCTCGTCCGGCTCAATAAGATCAGGCACCATGATAACTTTTAAGCCTGCAGAATATGCAGAACGAACACCGTTAATACTGTCTTCCACGGCATAACAGTCTTCTGCCTTCATGGCAATAGAAGCACAGGCCTTTAAATAAATCTCAGGATCAGGCTTTGAATGCAAAACGCTGTCGCCGCAGGTTATGGTTTTAAAAAATTTTAAAAGACCTGCATCGTTAAGCTGGCGCTTTACAACCTCAGTACGGGTAGAACTGGCAAGGGCAAGAGTTACACCTTCAGAAGAAAGCCTTTCAAGACATTCCCTGGCTCCCTTTTTAAGGGGAATACCGTGCAAGGCCTCCTCTTTTTTAAAAAACTCAACGGCATAAAGATAAAAGGTCCTGGCATCAAAATCACTTTTCTGGCGGATAAAAAAATCCTGCAGGGTTTTAAAAGTGTCCTGCCGCGCCTGGCCCACGCATTTATAAAAAACTTCATCAATGTCTTTCAGACAAAAATCCCGGGCAGCCCGTCTCCAGCACTTTTTGCAAAGGGACTCAGTATCTAAAAGAACACCGTCCATATCAAAAACACAGGCCTTTCCACCGTCAAAAACCATATAATCCCGCCCTTATTATTGAAAAATATAAAAGAATGATAATGCATTTTTAAAGCACAAAAAAGAGCCTTAACTCTGGTGAAAAAAAATGTTACGTCCGCCACGCCAGGTAATACTTTTAACACAATAAAAAATAACACAATTTTCGATAAAATCGCATCTCAGTTATTGACAAAAAATATTCAAAATAATATATTTATATAACATTTATTCCCCGATTGTGTAATGGTAGCACTTCAGATTCTGGTTCTGACTGTGGGGGTTCGAATCCTCCTTGGGGAACT
>DGGY01000010.1 GCA_002392405.1 Treponema sp. UBA3862
TCTTTACAAAATCCTTTGGACGTGTTACATGGCCCCAGCTCATATCGTTGATGTGAAGAAGTCCGTCAAATCCGCCGAGATCAATGAAAGCTCCAAAACTTGTGAATGACTTTACAGTACCCTTAACGGTATCACCTACCTGAGTATTTGCAAAGAATTCATCACGAGCCTTATTCATTGCTTCTTCAAGGAATTTTCTGCGGTTTACGACAACATTTGCTTTGTTATCTGAATATAATCTTTCAATATAGAATTTTGAAACAAGTCCGATGAGCTTTTTAGGTTCATCTACTTTTGTGCTGTCTGACTGGCTGATTGGCAGGAATGCGTGGATATCACCGCCGAGGTTAACGTCAAAACCACCTTTTACTTCTTTTTCGATTTTTCCTTCTACAGGTGTTTTTTCGTCAACAGCTTTACGAAGGTCTTTCCAGAGCTGTTTTGACTGAGCCTTAGTGTAAGAAACTTCCGGTCCATTGCGTCCGAAAAGTTTAACTAACTGTACGCTTAAAACATCACCTACTTTCGGGAGTTTTCCGGCAAATTCCTCAACTGGAATTTTTCCTTCTGATTTGGCTCCATCAATATTGATGAAAACAAGTTCGTCTGTAACTTCGATTACAGTACCATCTACAAGCTGACCATCTTCAAGAGATTTAATATCCTTGAGAGATTCCTCAAATTGTGTTTTGAAAGAGTCGTTTGATTCTTCCTTTTCCACTTCCATCTGTTCCATAGCAGTCCCTTTATTTTGAATTTTGTCTAATATTATCTCACAAACCTGTTCTATCGTCAAGGTTGATGTATCAATATAGAAAGCATCCGGCGCACGGCGCAAAGCACCTTCAGCCTTATTTTTATCGATTTCATCACGCTTAATGATTGCCTGTTTTACTTCTTCAAGCGTCATGTTTGAGACTCCCTGATCAAAGCGTCTCTGCGCCTGAACATCAATTGAAGCATCAAGATAAAACTTATATTCAGCCTGCGGGAATACAACAGTCGTCATGTCGCGGCCTTCACAGATAATATCAAGAGACTTTGTTATTTCCTGCATTCTGTCATTTACAAGGTGACGGATTTCTACGATTGAAGAAACCTGTGCTACACGAGAGCTGATTTCATCATCATGAAGGTGATCTTCAACATCAGTACCGTTTAAAACAAGACGTGAATTCTTATATTCAAGTTTCTGCTGCTTACAGAATTCAACAACCTTCTGAGTATCGCTAAGGTCAAGCGCAGTACCGTTCAAAGCCATTGTAAGGGCACGGTAAAAACTTCCGCTGTTGAGATAAGTTATATGCAGCTTTTTTGCAATAATAGATGCAATAGTTGATTTTCCTGTTCCAGCAGGACCATCCATGGCAATAATCATATGATTCTCCTTATAAAACACCGCGTTAGCGGGCATGCAGCCACTGTTATTTTTTACATAATTCCAGAAGCTTTTTTACTTCATAATCAGTCAATTCCCTTGATTCTCCTTCTTTTAGCGTATCCAGGGTAATATTTCCGATTCTGACTCTCTGAAGACTCCTGACAGCTGCTCCTGCATCAACAAAAACCCTTCGAATTTCACGGTTTTTTCCTTCCACAAGAACAACTTTCATTTTATGTGTATTAATTATTTTTGTTTCTTTAGCCTTATAAAAAATGCCTTCAACCCTAACCCCACGACTGAACTTAACATCAAGCCCTTCAGGCAGAGGATAACTGGTTTCAACGAGATATTCTTTTTCAATTTCACTTGAAGGATGACTCAAGCGGGCTGCAAAATCTCCGTCATTCGTAAAAATTATTGCCCCGCGGCTGAACATATCAAGACGGCCTACATTATAGAGGCGCTCTGAATATTTATCTTTTAAAAGTTCAACGGCTACTGGACGTCCCTTTTCATCGGACTGTGAACAGACATAACCCGAAGGTTTATTTAAAAGCACATAGACTTTACGCTTTTCAGGAATTATTTTTTTTCCGTCTAAAGTAACCTCATCTTGTGAAGTTACTTTTGTACCAAGTTCTGTTACAGTTTTTCCGTTTACACAGACCCGTCCTTCAAGAATAATCTTTTCTGAAGCACGGCGGCTTGCAACTCCACAATGAGACAGATAAACCTGGAGACGAAGCTCTGATTTACTATCGGGCAAGTTCAAACCTCTCGGATTCCTTTTCATCAAGCTGAGGTAAATCTGCTATTGAATTAAGACCAAAAAATTTAAGGAATTCTTTTGTTGTGCCAAACTGACATGGACGTCCGGGTGCATCTTTTCTTCCTGTTTCTTTTACAAGCTGCCTTTCCTGAAGAAGACGGATCATATTATCAGGCGGAACGCCACGGATTGCTTCAATTTCGGCCCGGGTAATCGGCTGCTTATATGCGATTATTGAAAGAACTTCCATGGCAGAACGGCTCAAACGTCCCATATTTTTATTTCCATAACGTTCTTTGAGGACTTCCCAGTATTCTTTTTTAGGAGTTAAAGTCCATCCTCCGGTTATAACCGAAAGCTCCATTCCGGAATTATCCTGACTGTACTTTTCTTTTAATCCTTCAATACACTGACTTACAACATCTTCTGAAAGTTCAGTAATTTTTACAATTGATTCTACAGTCAGAGGCTCACTGTCCAGGAATAAAACAGCTTCTACAAGCCCCATTTCTTTTTCAAGATTCACATTCATATTTTACATTATGCCTTATTTTTAAATTATTTTTAACTGCTTTTATAAAGATTATGCAGCATTATTTCTACAAATTTTAATGTCACCGAACATCCTGTTCTGTAAAATTACCGCAATCTTGTCTTTTACAGCTTCCAGCAGAGCCATGAATGCACAGATTACATCAAGTACATTGCCTTTGCGTACAATTAAATCTGTAAACATACACTCATTCTTCTTTTCTAGAAGTTCATTCATAAGGGTTATTTTTTCGTTTACAGAAATCTCTTCATACATATCGATTATTTTCGCATCAGAATACTGTGAAATTAAATTCTGAAAGATTTTCTGCATCTGCTGCAAAAGATCCCAGGTATCAACCTGCTCCCACATTCCTTCATCATCAAAGGGAAGAACCCTCTGAATCTTTTTGCGCTCAAAATTCCATTCACTTTCATCCTCTTTTTCTTCCATAAGATTAGAAAGTTTCTTGAATTTCTGATATTCAATAAGTTTTTCTACAAGTTCTTCACGAGGATCATCAAAATCAAGATCGTCGTCAACTTCCACTTCAACAGGAAGCATCATTCTGCTCTTTATGTAAACAAGACGTGCTGCCATATTATAAAACTCAGACAAATCACCAAGTTCAACCTGAGAAGCGTAATCAAGGTATTCAAGGAACTGTTCAGTTATCTGAGCAATCGGAATATCATAAATATTAATTTTATTGTCACGGATTAAAGCCCATAAAAGATCAAGAGGACCTTCAAATTCACCGGCAGTATATTTATGAACTGTCTTGTTTTTTTCTCCGTCGTTTTCTACGTCAGTAATCTGTAATTCGCCCTGCTGTTCCATCTTTTAATCCTCTTTAAGTTTTAGAAAATCCTGAGCGGAAATAATTTTTTCCACTCCCCGCGAATCTGACTGCGATGCAAGCTTCTCATAATCCGCCTTATTTATAAAATCGGCAGAATCATTTAATAACTCAAGTAAAGGAATCAAAACAAAAGCGCGCTCTGCAATACGAGGATGCGGTATTTCAAGATCAGAAGTTTTTACCGTCTGATTTCCGAAAAACTCAATGTCAATATCAATGGAACGGGGACCGTTCCTTATTTCTTTGGAACGGTCCCTGCCCAGAGAGGATTCTATTAAATGGATTTGTTCAAGAAGTTTGTGAGGCGTTACAGCTTCACAAACACTGACGCGTACAGCCATGTTGTAGAAATCTTCCTGATTTAATACATACATAGGTTTTGTACGGTAAACGGAAGAAACGGTGATTCCAGGGTAAAGCTTTTCTATCTCCATGCAGGCCATCGAGAGAAGAGTTAAACTGTTTTTTCCCATCCATGATCTGTTGGACCCCACCCCCAGAATCACATCAGTCATACTTAAAAAAGAGCATCCTTAGCAGAAGGTGTAACTTCTACTGAATCATCGGGTGCAGGTGTTTCAGATTTTTTCTGAACCTTTGCACTCTCAGCGCCTGTTTTTAACTGGTCAGGATATACGGGTTTCCCGTCTTTAGTTTTTAACACCTGTCCCGGAAAAACTTCCGCGCGAATCTGAGATTCAATCTGTTTTGCAATTTCAGGGTTATTCTCAAGGAAAGCAACAGCATTTTCTTTTCCCTGACCGACTTTTTCTTCTCCACGGGTATACCATGCACCACGTTTATCAATAATCCCATGTTTTACAGCCGAATCAAGAAGCGATGCCGTAGCAGAAATTCCTTTCCCGAAATAAATATCAAGTTCAACCTTACGGAACGGAGGCGCAACCTTGTTCTTTACAACCTTCACCCTTACACGGTTTCCAACTGCATCTTCATCACCTTTACCGTCAATTGATTCAATGCGCCGGATTTCAAGACGTACAGAAGAATAAAACTTCAGTGCATTTCCACCTGTTGTAGTTTCAGGATTTCCGAACATAACACCAATCTTCATACGGATCTGGTTAATGAAAACAATCATACACTTACTCTGATTTACAATAGCAGTAAGTTTACGAAGTGCCTGACTCATAAGACGTGCCTGAAGACCAACATTAGCATCTCCCATATCACCTTCAATTTCTTTCTGAGGTGTCAATGCTGCAACAGAGTCTACGACAATAATATCCACCGCCCCGGAACGAACAAGACTTTCAGTTATCTGCAGAGCCTGTTCACCAGATTCAGGCTGAGACACCCAGAGTTCATCAATATTTACTCCAAGATTCTTAGCATAAACCGGATCGAGGGCATGTTCTGCGTCTACAAAAGCCGCAATACCGCCGAGTTTCTGAGCCTCAGCAATCGCATGCAAAGCAAGAGTTGTTTTACCAGAACTTTCAGGGCCATACATCTCAACGATTCTCCCGCGCGGGTAACCGCCTACTCCGAGAGCTTCATCAAGCAAAATAGAACCTGAAGGTATTACATCAATTCCCTGTGCATCGGGCTGAGATCCAAGCTTCATGATAGCGCCGGCACCAAACTGTTTTTCAATCTGGATGCGGGCAGCTTCAAGAGCCTTAAGTTTTTCCGACATTTCTGCCGGCTGAGTTGTTTCTGCCATTTTAGCCACCTTAATCCTCCCACTATATATATGGCGGTGAAATTCAATTTCAACACATTTTTATTAAAAAAAATTAATTTTTTTTAATATTTATTATTTTTCTTCGTTTTTTCTCAACGGCTGATAGACCGATCTTCCGAAAAGAGAAAGCTTCCCGTTTTCAACTCCGATTTTTGCAAGAATTCTTACGGCCCTGTCACCTTCAATTTCAGGAACAGGCGGAGGTGAAAAATAAACCGGAACTATTCCGTCAACTCTCTCAAGGTTTTCGTAGCCGATTAAAAGGTCACAGCGGTATGTATCTTCAAGTGTCTGTGCATTTGAAATTCTGCCTGACCATGCAGTCCAGCAGCCGATGTATAAAACCGGATCCCCTGCAACATCCGCATAAGAAAAGTTTTCTTCACCGCGGTTAACAAAAGTATCAAAAGTCGGTTCTTCAAAATAAGAAAGAAGAAGATTAGCCTTAGCCTTTACGGATGAAGAAGCATTTGAATTTAAAAGACGGTTTATCTCAACCCTGGCTGAATTATCCCTGTAATCCTGAAAATAAAGCTTAGCCTGATTATAAGTTTCTTCAATCTGAGAATCTGTAAGGATATAACGGTACACTCCGCCGGAAAGATCTTTTTCCTGAAGATTATTTTTTTCTTCTGCGCTAAGGGCAAGTTCAGTCAAATCTGCACGGCGCCCTGACGAACCGTCCGGACTTTTATTTACGCAGTAAAGAATAAGACAGGCTGCGGCAATACCTGCAATTGCAGAAATAATTATTCTTCCCGCTTCACCTAAATCCTTACCAATCGGCGGATAAAACTTTTCTATCTTTCCAGAATCTACCCATTTTACGATTGTCTCATAATCACAATTATGACGGATAAAACTTAAAGCGGCCTGTGCCCGCGCATTTTCAGGATCTATATCAAGGACATCAAGATAATACTGTATGGCAATATCTGTATCTCCCCTTCTTAAATAAAGGGCTGCCTGTCCGAGAAGAAGATTTTTATCCCTTATTTTAATATGACGCGCCTGCTGAAAATATCTGTTTGAATTTCCAGTGTCACCTGCATAAAGACAGGCGATTCCTAAAGTCAGGTAATAATCAAAACTTTCCCTGTAAATTTCATGAACATTTTCAAGGGCAATAATTGCCTTTCCAAACTTCCGCCGTCTTATAAGAGAACGCGCAACATCAATCACCGGTCTGCTCATTTTAATTCTGCTGCCTTACGATTTTTAAAATTGCATCAAGTTCTGCGCTCAGCTGTCTTACTTCCTGTCTGTCAACAGTTTCAGGATTACTCTGCAGAGAATTAATTCTGTTGATAAGCTGCTGTATATATTCAGGATCAAGCTGCTGCTGTGTTACAGGCGGAAGAATAAACTCAACGTCTGTTTTTCTTACCTCAACATCAGTTTTTACAGGAGGTTTTACCTGTTTTTCCGGCTCAGCAGGTTTTTCTTCTGCCGGCTTTTCTTCTGTTTCAGGAGTTTCTTCCTTTTTGAGGGAATCTACATAATCAAGAGCGGCTGGTTTATCTCCGTCAAGGCCTGCCCCGATATAATAAGTCCATGACGCGGTTTCTGAGCTCTCAAGTGAGACCTCAGGCCAGTTAACGCCAAGAGCAGAATTATTATATGCAGAAATTGTATGAAAACTTCTGTCCTGAACACAGTCAAATACCCACGGATCTTTTCCGAGATTAGTGATATTTGAAAGAACGGCTCTGGAAGGCTTTTGTGTATCAGGCACATCAAAAACAATCTGAACCGAAGTCTTTAAGTTAGAAGAAACAAATGCCCTGTCCTTTGAAAAATCTTCGTACATTTTTTCTGAATCAATTTTAGCACCGGCGGCTGTCGTAAAATGATAGTCAGTTCCTTCACCTAAAATAGTATCAAATACCTTTTTTACTGCAAGCGAAGTCTTTTTTGAGCCTGTATTAGTAAGATGAACCGTAACTTTTAAAATATCAGGTGAAGCATCCGGTTTAGAAGGAATAAACTCATAATCTTCTACTACCTGAACAGTCTTTTCCACATAATATGCAAGCTGAATACCATTATTCGTTCTTCTGACTTCTTTTTTAACACCTGCATCTTTATTCAGACGGTAAACTCCGCCAGGAGTTTTTACAAAAAGAGAAGATGATGTTGAATCTTCATATTTTGAAAATAATGAAATTTCATGTTTTTTCTCATCAATACCGTAAAGGCAGACAGTTCCGTTTGAAGCCTTAAAAACAGCCTTCATATTTGCACCTGAAATCGTATATTTTTTTTCAGGAACATATATTACGGCAAGATATTTATCAGTCCTTTCACGGGCCTTTTCCTTGGCAAGACGTGCTGCTTCTTTTGCCTTAGCTTTTTCTTCCTGCTTTTTCTTTTTAAGTTCAGCCTTTTCAGCTTCAGTTAAAAGCTTAGGCTCTTCTTCGTCAGAATCTGCAGATTTTTCTGTTTTCTGACCGTCACTGTCTGAAAAAGCTTCATCTGCTTCCTGTGCGAAAAAAGTACTTCCTGAAACAAAAATAAAGGCACCAAGAAAAAGTGCTGTAATATTTTTTATAGTTTTAATTTTTATCATTCTTTTTCTCCTGACGCTGCTGTTCATTTAAAAGATACTGAAGGAAGTAAGCCTTTCTTTTTAAGGCAGCTACCTCAGGATCATAAACATCATCAAGCGGGAAATCATTCATATTTACTGACGGCTGCGAAGCTGACTGAGCAGCACCCTGCTTTGAAGTCTGAGTATTCTGTTCAGCATGCACTTCAGGTGAAGGCACACTTTGAGGAGGAAGAACTGAAGTTCTTGATGACTCTAATGCTGCATTTGTTGCAGAAAGTTCAGAATTAAGTCTTTTTTCTGCTGCAAGCTGGCTTTCAAGATCCTCAATACGCTTTCTTGCATCAGTAAGATTCCGCCTTAAGCCAAGTTTATCTTCTGTCTGATAAAGTTTTATCTGTCTTTCATAATCTTCCCTTGCGGCAAGATTTTCTTCACCTGTTACTTTTAAAAGATACACAAGTTTTTCTTCGCGTTCACGCTGATTAATCATTTCGATTCTGTAGCGCGAATCAGTTACTTTTGAATCTGACGGAAAATCTATAACAATTCTTTCGTATAAAGAGCGGGCTGAATCAAAATTATATTCTGCATAAAAACATTCTGCTATCCAGTAAAGCGCACTTGCATAGAGCTCAGAATCCTGATTCTGATGACAGAAATCACTCAGCACAAGAACCGCGTCTTCATTTCTTCCTAAAAAATGAAGGGCTCTTCCCTTCTGAAAAAGCATGTACGGTGCATAGTGACTTTTTGCAAACTTCTGAACAAACAGGCTCGAATCAGTTACAGCCGAGCTGTATTCTCCGGCGTTCATTTCACTCATTACAAGCATATAAAGAGTTTCCGCATCATAACCTGCAGAAGAGCTTCCTGCCTTTCTTAAGAAAAACATTGCAGAAGTCCAGTCACTTTTTCTGTAAGCATCAAAACCGCGCTCCTGGTCAGGAGTATATTTCTGAGCCTGCAGACTGAAAACCAGAGCAGCAAAAGTAAAAGCACAAATCAGGAATCTTTTAGAAGTTTTCATTTCTAAGCCTCCCATTCAAAAGAACCGTTAAAAAAAGCAGAACCGGAAACAACAATATCTGCTCCGGCATCAAGCACAGCGCCGGCAGTCTGGCTGTTAACCCCGCCGTCAGCTGAAATAAGATATTTATACCCTTTCTGTCTGCGGATTTCAGAAAGTTCTGCGATTTTATCTGTACAGTAAGGAATAAGTTTCTGTCCGCCGAATCCGGGATTTACAGTCATAACAAGAACAAGATCAACAAGGGGAAGAATTTCTTTTATGGCACTTACAGGAGTTGAAGGAACAATTGAAATTCCCGCTTTTTTCCCGCGTTCATGAATATGATTTATAAGGCGGTCAATATGAACACATGCTTCCTGATGAAAAGTAATCCAGTCTGCTCCCGCATCAATAAAACTGTCCGTCATTTCATCAGGCCGTTCAACCATTAAATGAACGTCAAAGGGAAGTTTTGTAAGTGAGCGGATTGATTTAATAACCGGCTGGCCGTAAGTAATCTGAGGAACAAAATGTCCGTCCATGACATCAATATGAATTAAACCTGCCCCTTTTTCTTCACAAAGTTTAACAGCACTCTTAAGGTCTGAAAAATCTGAAGAAAGAAGCGATGGTGCTAAAATTTTACCTTTCATTATTCCTAGATTTTAGCAGAAAAGTGATACAAAAACAATAATAAGGTATGATATTAGAGAAAAAACAGTGCGTTCCGGAGACCTTTAAAAATATTTTAAAAATTCTTCAAAAAAAAGTATTGACAGATTGCAAATTGTAAAGTATAAACTTTACCCCAATTTTTCTAAAATTTCATTAGTTTTATTGACTAAAGACCTCATTTCGCTATAATTAGAATTCAGGCATATGAGTAACCAGTCAGAAGAAGGATTAAAACAGGCTCACGAGATGCTCGAAAAAGGCAGACCTGATGAAGCTAAAAGAATCCTTGCAAACATCTTGGAATTTAACCTCGGAAACAGCGAGATTGATTTTACAATTTGGTCCTGCTCATTCTGGATTGATTTTCTTAAGCAGTTGTCTCACCTGGACAGTTATGAACAGGGAGAAAGCCTGTTTTTTCACTGGAAATCTTTTGAAGAAGCCCTGTGCAAAAAAAAGGAAATCTACAGAAGGACAGTTTTTGCCGTTCAGACCGGCGTATTCACCCTTGCCTTAAACAGTTATTCATCCGTAAATGCTGACAGTTTAAAACTTCCGGCCCAGAAAGCTGACCTGCTTTTAAAAACCGGTATCTGCAACAAAAAACTCGGAAAATACGATGTTGCGCGTTCGATTTTTCTCGAAGCAAACAAAGTATTACCGGGCTCTGCAAGAATCATTGCAGAAATGGCAGACTGCTGTGCTCTGTGCGGAATGGAAAACGAGGCAAAAGTACTTTTTCGGGAAGCTTTTTTTATCGATGCAAAAAAAATCGACATCAACCTTCTCGATTCAGAACTCATAAAATGCCTTATACAGCGTGTAAAAGACGAACACACAAGCTTAGAGCCTGAAATCCAGTTCTGGGTTCCGGTTTATGCAGTTTTGTACGGTGTCTTTAACATAAAGAGAGAGTTAAGGAGTGTCGAAGTCCTTAAACTTAAGCAGGATATATACGAGCTCGAATCAGAAATCAAAAATCCTGCAAACAATATAAAACAGCTCAAGCCTAAGCTGATTTATATGTATTTCCGGCTGGTTGACCATTATGTCCAGAAAAATCAGACGGGAAGTGAATTAAGCGACATACTGCTTAAAATTAAAATTCTGGACGGCGACATTTACCGCGATTACATAAAGTAAAAAAGAGTTCTAAAAGTCCGTTACAGATTTTTAGAAATAATATTTGCACACAACATACAGGAGAAAAACATGTCCGCAGAAACAGTAAGCAAAGTTGAGGAAATGCTCAAAGAAGAAAAATGGACAAAAGCAGCAATTTCTAATTTCACAAAGAACAAACTTATTGAACTTTCAGAAATTTTAGATCAGGCAAAGGCAGAAAACTGCACTGCAGAACTTAAAGAACTCTGCGATGCACAGCTTGCACACTCAAAGGAAAGTATCATTGCCCTTTACATTTCAGGAATTCTTGGTCTCAAACAGGGCAATCTTGACAATTCAAGCCTTGTAAGCCTTGTTGAACTTTTCCAGAATAACCACAAGGAACCTGTTGTAACTTACCTCTGCGAAACAATTCTCGATATAGATGCAAACAACAAATTTGCCTTAAGAACACTTGCAGACATCTACCGCGCTGCAAATGACAGCAAGGCATGGGAAATCTACGAAAAAATCGTAAAAATCGATGTAGAAGAAGCTGAAATTGCAAAAATTCTTGCAGAACACTACGAAAACGAAGGTGACCAGAAAAATGCAGTTGCTTACTACAAAAAGGCAGTTCTCCGCTTTGTAAACTCAGGCAACATGACTTCCCTCAAGGAAAGCTGGTCTAAACTCATTGCACTCACCCCTGAAGAAATCGACTTCTTCCTTCTCGTACAGCGCAAGGTTGAAAAAACAATCAGCGCAGACAAGAGTGCACTTCTCCTTCACGATGTTTACCCTTACTACAAGGATAACGCTGCAAAAGATCCTAAAAAATGGGACACAGCAATCCAGATCTTAAAAATCATCCTCAGAATAGATCCTAAAGATAACTGGGCAAGAAACGAAATTGCAGCATGTTTCTCAGGCAAATATGCTAAAAATCCGAATACACAGGAATTCATCCGCTCTTCAAACCTTACACAGAGTTTCCGCAGCGTATTCGAAGCAATCAACGACTTTGAAAAGCACATTGCTTTCGGCGTAAAGAACTTCGTTTACCACAGAACATGGGGTGTAGGTATCATCACAAAAACTGAAAACGACACACTTACAATCAACTTTGGAAAAAAGACCGGAGTAAAACAGATGTCCCTCAAGATGGCAGTAAGCGCACTTCAGCCGCTTGCACGCGACCATATCTGGGTTCTCAAGGCAACAAAATCAAAGGATGAACTTGTAAAAATCTTCAAAAATCCAAAAGATAAGTCAGAAGCCCTTAAAATCATCATCAAATCTTTCGGCAACAGCTGCGACTTCAAGAGAATCAAGCAGGAACTCGTTCCTTCAATTCTTACTGCAGGTGAATGGACTTCATGGAACTCATCAGCAAAAAGAACACTCGAATCAAATCCTGTATTCGGTGTAAATCCAAATAATATAAATGAATACATCGTCCGCGATGCAAAGATTTCTGCAGAAGAAAAACTCAGCAACGAATTCAAGGCTCAGAAAAACTTCATGCCGCGTGCTGACGTATTCATGAAATTCCTTAACGATGAAGAAACAGACAAAGATTCAGAACTTTTCTCTGACATGTACAATTACTTCAAGGGCTTCTTAAAGGCCTTCACATCTGTAAACGAACAGGTTGTAGCTTCATACCTCATCGTTCAGAAAGTAAGCGCTGTTCTTCCTTCATTCGCATACACTCCGAACTTTACTTTCGCCCAGCTTTATGCAGAAATTGAAAATCCTAGAAAGATGTACGAAGAATTAAAAGATTCTAAAAATACAACTTTACAGGAAGATTTCCTTGCAGCAATTAAACTTCTTCCGGACTGGGTTGATCAGTATATCGAACTCTTCCCTACAGTATTAAAGGAATCACTCCTTAAAACTCTCATCGAAAGCGGAAACACAGAAAAAGTTCAGAAGCTTGCAGTTAAAGCATTTGAGAACTTCCGTGATTACAGGGAAACAGTCCTCTTCTTCTTTGAAAAATGTCAGGAAGCAGAATGGTTCAAAAATGCAGGTATTTCTTACCAGAAACAGCTTATTACAATCGTTAACCTTATCGATCAGACATACCGTGAAATCGATAATCATGTTGATACAACAGAAAACAAAAAGATTCAGAAAAACGCTAAAAAACTTCTTTTCGGCGAAAAAGACGAAAAGAACGTTTATGCTGAACACATGCTTTCAAGCGACATGGATACAATGACTCACCTCTACACTCTCGTAGATGACATTGAAGATCTTGAAGGTGTTTACAAGCAGACTCTCCGCAACAAGATTCTTGAAAAATACCCTGATTACAAATTCCGCGCTAAGGAAGAAAAATCAAGTGCTCCAAAGGGAATGCTGGTAACAAAGGCTAAACTCGACGAAAAGAAAGCCCTCGAAGCAAAAATGACAACTGTTGATATTCCTGCAATTGCAAAAGAAGTTGCAGATGCAAAGGAAAAAGGCGACTTGAAGGAAAATGCTGAATACATCGCTGCAAAAGAAGCACAGCATAAGCTCAACAACGACCTTAAACGCCTCCAGGGCGAACTCAGCCGTGCGGTTATCTTCGACCCGACAACAGCTACAACATCAATGATTTCATTCGGTACAGAAGTTGTTCTTACAAACAACATTTCCGGAAAAGATGAAAAATACATCATCATGGGACCGTGGGAATCAGATCCTGATGCAGGAATCATTTCTTACATGTCACCGTTCGGAAACGAAATCCTTGATGCAAAAGCAGGTGAAAGGCTTGAGTTTACAATCAACGAACGCAAAAACGACTACACTGTAAAATCAATCAAACTTGCAAAAATGTAAGTTAAAGTGCTAAAAAAATAAACCGGTTTTCATTTACGAAAACCGGTTTTTTATTTGCACATTAAACTATATTCAAAAATATATCGGCGCCTGTTACTTCAAAGACCTGACGGCAGAACTGGCTTGGATTTTTTATTACAAGCTGACGGCCGTCTTTCATGTTCTTATGAGCAGAAAGAATGACACGGATGCCTGCGCTGGATATATATTCCACATCATTCATCACAAGAACAAGTTTTCTTATTGTCATTAAAGAAAGATACTGCTTAATCTCCTGTTCAAGCCGGGAAGAAGCGTTAACATCAATTCTTCCTTTGAGTATCAGGGCTGCCTCAAAATCTTTTCTTACTTCTGTAATTTCCATATTTTTCTCCGTAAAGTTTTTCTGTTTTTTTAGTTTAATAAAGTGAGCTCAGAATTAAGCCTTAATATCAAGAATATCCTTAAAACCCGTTACCTCAAAGATTTCAAGAACTGTTTCATTTGCATTTATGATTTTAAGCCCGCTTTTTTTTGCAAAGGCCTTGTGAGCCTGAAGAAGTACACGAAGTCCCGCAGAAGAAATATATTCAAGCCCTGAAAAATCTATTATAAGCGAGGAAACTTCAGAAAGGTTTTGAATTTCACTTTCAAGTTCCCCTGCCGTAGAAGTATCAAGACGGCCAGCTACAATAAGTGTAACAGAGGCTGCATCTTCATATTTTTTAATTTCCATATACGATTCCTTTTTTTTATTTTAGCATACAACATTAATAAATACGGAAGAATTTATTGTTTCAATTCAAAAGAAAGCATTGTAATGTCATCAAACTGCTCTGCTTCCCCCGCAAAAGCATCAATTTTTGAGCGGATACAGTCTAATGTCTGTGGGGCGGACATATCTTTTGTATTTTTTACGGCTTCCATAAGCCTTTCATCTCCAAAAAGCTCATTAGAGCTGTCAGTTGCCTCAGTAACGCCGTCGGAATAAACAAAAAGCTTATCCCCTTTTTCAAGTCTTATGGAATGCTCCGTATATTGAAGTCCTTCCATTCCGCCCAGAACAAAATTTGGTTTTGATTTAAGCCAGGTATACTCTCCGTTTGAATAAAGCACCGGTGAAGGATGTCCTGCATTTACAAATTTCAGTTCACGCGTACTGAAAGTATAGATTCCAAGCCAGCATGTAACAAAAAGTTCAGATTCATTGCCCTTACAGAGCTGTGCGTTCGCCCTGTTAAAAATCTCTGCAGGAGAAAGTTTAAGGTAAGAATAAAAGTCTAAAAGCACCTTACATTTTCCCATAAAAAGCGCTGCAGGAACACCTTTTCCTGACACATCCCCTACAGTAAGCATCAGGTGGTCGTCATCGAGCAGAAGATAATCATAAAGATCTCCCCCGACCTCCTTTGCAGGCGTCATTGCTGCAAAAAGTTCAAAATCTTTTCTTTCAGGATAAGGCGGATAGTCTTTATTAAGCATATCGCTCTGGATTTTTGCGGCAACTGAAAGCTCCGTGCTGATTCGTTCTTTTTCTGCCGTTACCGCCTTAAGTTCCTGCATATTTTTGTAAACGTCGATTTCCATCTGATGCACGGTATGCGCAAGGGTTCCGAGTTCATCCTGGTTTTTAACTGTCAGAAGAATATCAGAAGGCTCTCCTCCCCAGGAAGAAAAATGGTCTGTTTCCCTTGTAATCAGCGTAATCGGCCTAATAAAAGTGCGGTTAAAATAAAAAGTAAACAGGAAACCGAAAAGAACTGCAATTAAAACTTCAACTGTAATTATGATATTAATAAAAGTCCATCTGGCATCAACAAATTCCTGAATGCTTTTCTGAACGCCTATAACCGCACAGACTTTCTGATTTGAATCAAAAACAGGAAGCATAGCCGTAATGTGAGAACCGCTTCGTGTTTTAAAAGTATGACGGACAATTATTTCTGCATTTTCAAAAACCTTTTTTGCAGAACTGTTGTAATGAGGCTCATTGTAAACTTCAAAATATCCAGGTTCAAAAGGCGTCCATTGTCCGCCTTTTTTTACAGGATTATAAATATAAGTAATGTCCGTGTAGTTTTCTCCCTTAACAGATGAAACATAAAGCAGATTTAAATCAAACTTATCGACAAAGTCCTGCAGGATAGTAAAGACACCTTCATATTCTCCGTCGCGCTGTCCGGTAGTAATGTAATATTCAAAACGCTCAGGATTTAAGCATTCGCGTGCTGCTTCTCCGATTGAACGGATTGAAGCATCGTACTGCTTTCTGAAAAGACTGGTAAAAGAGGCATAACCTGCGGCAAAACAGACAGTACAGACTGCAAGGCCGGCAACAATAATTCCGGTCAGAACTTTTTTTGTAATTACAGGAATCTTTCGTCTTCTTCGCATATTCTCTCCTAAAAACACAGCGTTACACTCTCTGTAGTGAAGTCTGAGACTTACTTACAGATTTTTTTATAAACAGTCAGAATGTTCTGTTTTCCGTCATAAAAATATTCAATTTTGTCCATATATTTTTTTACAAGAAAAATACCAAGACCGCCTATTTGTCTTTCTTCTGCACCCAGGCTTGTATCAGGCTCAGCCTTTTCAAGCGGGTTAAAAGGGATGCCGGAGTCCATAAAACACAGTGACAGTTCTTTTTCAGCCTTTTTATAATCAATAAGAACTTTTACAGAACCTGTTTTTCCTTTATAAGCATAACTTGCAATATTCACAAAAACTTCTTCAACTGTAAGATCTATCTGCATCAGAAGTTTAGTGTCAGAAAAATCAGGTACAGACTGTTCTAAAAAAGTATGAACAAAACTATTGAGCTTATCGAGATTTTCATTTTTTGCCTGTAAATCCAGTGACTGCATATTATCCTTCCCTGCACCACATCGCACAGTAGGCCTGGGTACGTCCCGCGAAAGGCTCTTTTGCAAGAAGTTCCTTTACTTCCTGTTTTGTGTACCAGCGCGCTTCAATTTCTTCAAACTCAGAGTCACTCGGCTTAATTTCACCGGATGCAACACCAGTAATCACGATATTTTTCTCGTTTGAAAAGCCTACGGCAGAATAACTTGAAGGCCAGATTTCATCAATGTGGATAAGCGTAAGTCCCGTCTCTTCCCTCAATTCACGGACAGAAGCGATTGCAACATTTTCTCCCGGGTCAATTAATCCTGCTGGAAAGTTAAAAACCCACTCCCCCACAGCCATGCGGTATTCCCTGCTTAAAAGAATTTTCTGACGGCTCTCATCATGCATAATCATTATAACGGCATCAATTTTTGAATCATGGAGTTTTTCAAGTGAATCAATTTCTTTGGAGCGGCTTATAATCTCATAGGTTTTAGGTTTACCCGAAACAGTTTCGTATTCTATATTGTAGCGGGTAATAAACTTTCCTTCCTGAATTTTTTTTATTGATTTGAATTTCATCCGTTATCCTTCGTGTCTTTTTTCAGACTCCGCTGATTGTTTCATAATATATGCAGTCGTGGGAACATTTTCCTGAAAACATTCCGTTACACACATTCATTTTACAAAGCATCTGGGCTTCGTCATCGTTGCGGCTGATTCGCTTTCTTACATAACCGATATTTTCAAAATTAGATTCTTTTCCTTTTTCGAAGGCTGAACAGGTATTAATCCATACAACATTGCAGTCGTCATGTGCACAAAGGTCAAAAGACTGACGGAAATCGTAGGAACCTGTTGAAAAAGAAGGAACAATTATTAAAGTCAGCTTAAAACAGCGCATAAGCTGCTCCATGTATTTTGTAGTAAGAAAGTCCTTACAGATTAAAATTGCAATACGGCCGATGCCCTCAAAATGAAAAATATTTACGACCTGACTTGCAAAGATTCCTTCAAGGTAGCCTGAACCGTTCTGTTCAATTCGGAAAGGATTCTGTTTGCTCTGACGGCAGATAACATTTCCGTATTTATCAAGAATCGTTACAATGTTGCTTTTTTTATGCCAGTAAGATGGCAGAATTATCATTGAGGGCACGTTCTCTTTTTCAGCTGGTGGAAGCGCTTTTATTTTTGAAGAAATAAACTCTTCAGTATGCGGATTTCCAAGCATCTCAGGAAAAACAATGATATCAGCTTTTTTTGAGCAGGCATCAAGAATTTTCTGCCAGATAAGATTATTTTCTGTTTCAAAATCAGAATTTTTATATTCAATACAAAAATACTGGACTTTTCCTTCACTGTACGGAATGACATCAAAACTTCTTTCAGAACGAAGCGGAGTTGCGGCAATTTTTAAACTGCGTCGTGTAGAAAAATCAGGAAAAAGATTTTTACTTAAGAAAAAATGGCGGTCAATCAGTACACCGAGGATAGAATTATCCATCAGGAGCATGTTAAAAAGAAAGTTATCCATGCGGTTGTAACTGTGAGAAAGCCTGTGTTTTCTTTCCCAGACGCACGAACAGCGCGGCAAAAGCCCGATTCCGGAAGTTTCCCTGTTTGTATTAAGAACTACTGTAAAATCATCTTTCTGGGCATCGGCAATTTTCTGCTGAAGCAGATTTGAAAGGGATTCATCTAAAATCTGAATAAGGCCTAAAACCGCATAATAGTCACTGCTCTTTTTTAAGGCAGCAAGAAGAGTTTGAAGTGAAATAAAAAATCCGTCAGTGAGGTCTGTTTCTTTTAAAGTATGAATGCAAAACAAATCTGAATCTTCAAACAGAGAAGGAAGATTCTGATGGATTATTGAATTGATTCTGTATTTTTCTTCTTCAGAAACACAGCTGTACTTTACAAAAAAATCTTCAGTACAGGATGAAATTACAAGAGAACAGCTTTCTGCTATTATGTTGTAAATATTCATGATTTATTTTTTTAAAATCTTTTCTAAAGCCTTTACCAGATGAGTATTTTCGTCGTGATTTTTGATTGAAACACGATACCAGCTTGAATCCATTCCATAAAAGTCTGAACATCCGCGGATTACTATTTTGTGCAGGGCAAGAGCCTGGCACAAAGGTGCATTGAACGGATTTGGTGTATGAAGTTCCTCGTTTACAAGGGACTGTTTTTTAGGACCGTTATGCCCTTTTTTATCTTTATTGTGTTCTCCAGAAGAGGCATAGGCTGCAGCTTTATTCTGAAGTTCTTCATTTAACTGAACTAAAATATAATTTCCTTCCCCGCTTAAAACCTTTGCTCCGGTAGAAACAAAAAACTCAGAAAGATATTTTCTCTCGTCTTTTACGAGCTTAATCATCTGACGGCGCCAGCTGTCGCTTTCAATTTCTGCCCTGATTACTGCAGTTCCCGTGACCTGTGCATCAGTTGAAATAGTCCACGGCCTCATTGCATTAACAAGCGGATTATAAACATCACTTGAAAAACAAAGGGCATAGCCTAAACGCAGGCCTGCCATGCCGTAAAACTTGGTAAATGCGTTGAGAATAATTAAATGAGGAAATTCATCACTGCGTGCAATAAGGGTGCGTACGTTTTCCTCAGCTTTTTCAGAAAACTGACAGAAACACGAATCCAGAACTAATACAGTATTTGATTTTTCACAGAGCTGGGCGATTTTAACAATCATCTCAAACGGCATTACGTTTCCCGCAGGATTTGAAGGACTTGCCATGAACATCAGCGGAACACCGCCTGAAAGGATTTTTTCAAGACGGGCTAAATCATTTTCAGTGAATTTAAAATCATTTTTTTCTTCAAGCGTAAGATGAAGGATTTTTTCGTCACTACAGGCCATTAAAAGTGCATTTTCATATTCTGAAAAAGCAGGCTCTACAATAAGGTTAAAAGCAGTTCCCTGAACGTTTTTCCCAAAAACCATGGAGATAAGCTGCGTAATGTCAGCAGCACCGGAGCCGCAGAGAACAGGTCCCTTGAATTTCCAGTATTTAGAAAGGGCTTCCTTGAGTTCCGTACAATTAGGGTCAGGATAGGCTGCAAGGATTCCCGGATCAAGCGAAAGTGCAAGAAGAGCCCTTGAAGCTGCTTTATGAACGCCCAGAGGACTTGTATTTGCAGAAAAGTCCAGATAGTCATTTAATCTTCTTGAATTAGTTCCACCATGAAAAAACATATTCTAATTATAACACCTTTTACCACTGATAAAAAGGGATTTTAACGACCTCAAAAAACACTAAATTGCAATTAAATGTTTTTTTTGATATGGTTGTTGATATTTTCAGATGTTACGTTTGAGATGACCGGCCAGGCATTTACAAGTATATCAATGAAGTACAGAAGGCTTTTTGCCTTCAATTCACAAAACGCCCGCACTAGCGGGAACAGGAGACACAAATGAATAAGTACGTCAAAAGATATCTTATTGATGCCTTAGGCGGAATGGCGCAGGGATTGTTCGCTTCACTTTTAACAGGAACAATCGTAAAAACACTCGGTCAGCAGCTTTTAAAGCTTGGAAGCAATGTTTTCTTTCAGTTTTTAGTTGATGCAGGAAACTTTGCAACTGACGCGCATGTTGTAGGTGCTGCAATGGCAGTAGGAATCGGTTTTGCAATGCAGGTTCCTGCCCTTGTTTTATTCACTCTCGCAGCAGCAGGTTCTGCGGCAAACGTTACAGGCGGTGCCGGCGGTCCGCTGGCAGTTTTGTTCATTGCAATTGCGAGTGCTGAAGCAGGCTGTCTTGTAAGCAAAAAGACTAAAGTTGATATCATCGTAACACCGCTTGTTACACTTCTTACTGCTGCCCTTCTTACAGTTTTAACAGCAAAGTATATCGGTAAAGCAGCAAGTGCCTTTGGAAACATTATTGTATGGGCTACTACTCTCCGTCCTTTCATCATGGGAATTATAATTTCACTTCTGGTTGGAATTCTCCTCACACTTCCGGTTTCTTCTGCAGCCATCTGCGCAGCCCTCGGTCTTACAGGACTTGCAGGTGGAGCAGCAGTTGCAGGCTGCTGTGCACAGATGATTGGTTTTGCAGTAATGAGTTTCCCGGAAAACCGCGTTTCAGGACTTTTAAGTCAGGGACTTGGAACTTCAATGCTTCAGATGCCTAACATAATCAAAAATCCAAAAATCTGGATTCCGCCATGCCTTACATCAATCATTACAGGACCGCTTGCAACCTGTCTTTTTAAACTTGAAATGAACGGAGCTTCAGTAAGTTCAGGAATGGGAACCTGCGGTCTTGTAGGACAGATTGGAGTTATTTCAGGCTGGTACAATCCTTCAGAAGCAGCCCTTGCACATGGAGCAGCTGCAGTTAATCCCGGAGCCTTTGACTGGCTTGGCCTTATTTTAATCTGTTTTGTTCTTCCAGCCCTCCTTACATGGAGCTTCGGACTGTTATTCAGAAAAACAGGATGGATAAAAGAAGGAGACCTTGCACTTTCAGACTAGTCTTATGAAATAAAAGTGCACAAAAGAATGACTATGCTTTCAGACCGGTTAATCAAACTGACACAAAACATCTTCTGTCTTAAGGGCCCGACAAATACCGGAGTCATAAGTCTTCCCAAGAAAGACGGCTCAAGTCATATTTATTTAATTGACTCAGGCAACGATGATGCTCAGGCCCTCACAATTTTTGAATACATAACTCATTCTTTTGAAAAACCTGTATTAAAGGCAGTAATCAATACACATTCCCATGCAGACCACTGCGGCGGGAACTCTTTTCTTAAAGAAAAAACTTCCTGCCAGCTCTGGGCCAGCACGGGAGAAGCGGCAATAATGGACTGTCCTGTAATTGAAGCAGGCCTCATCTGGGGAGGAATGCCTGTCCAGGAGATGAACACTCCGTATTTCGTTGCAAAGCCATGCAGCATAGATAAAACTTTTAAAAACGATGAATCCTTTATCCTTGAAAATACAATCGAAGTCCAGGCAGTAAGCTTAAAAGGCCATTACATTGACCAGACGGGCTTTCTTGTAACTGACACTGACGGTAAAAAAGTTTTTTTTGCAGGTGATGCCTTAAGCGGAAGAAACGTTATAAAAAAATACTGGATTCAGTATCTTTTTGATGAAGAGCTGTCTAAACAGAGTCTTAAAATAATTTCAGGAATTAAGGCAGATTTCTATGTTCCAGGGCACGGAGATTATGTTTCTGAAATTGAAGGTCTGGTTGAATTAAATCAGCTCGCCCTTCTTGAAACAGAAAACCTGATTCTGGATGAATTAAAAGAACCCAAAACGCTTGAGCAGCTTTTAAAAAACACAGCAGACAGAAACGAAATCAAAATGCACTTAACGCAGTATTCGCTTATCGGCTGCACACTGCGCTCATACTTAAGTGCACTGTGCAACGCAGGTAAAATCCGGTACGAAATTAAAGACAATATAATGTACTGGTCTGCCATCTGATTTTATTCACTGACTATTTTTACTCCCGCAGAGCAGCCTAATCGGTCTGCCCCTGCATTAACCATCGAAAGCGCTTCTTCAAAACTGTGAATACCGCCGCTAGCCTTCACTCCCATGTCTTTTCCGACGGTTTTACGCATAAGTTCAACGGCATGAACTGTTGCACCGCCAGTTCCAAAACCTGTAGAAGTTTTTACAAAATCAGCTCCAGCCTCTTTTGCAAGTTCAGAGACTTTTACGATTTCTTCATCATTTAAGTAACAGGTTTCTAAAATAACCTTTACGATAATCTTTGCACCTTTATCAGTTTCAACATCATCGCAGGCACAGCGTACGGCATAAATCTCTTCATATACTACATCCCAGTCCTTATCCTTTACGGCACCGAGATTTACAACCATGTCAACTTCATCAGCCCCTTCAGATACGCACATAGCAGCCTGACTTGCCTTGTCGTCTGCAGAATTTGCTCCAAGAGGAAAACCGATAACTGTACAGACCTTTACAGAAGAGCCGTTCAGTAAATCTGCTGCAAGCGGAACATAGTACGGATTAACACAGCAGCTTGCAAAACCGTATTTTACAGCCTCGCTGCAGAGTTTTTTAATATCTTCTTTTCCTGCGCAGGCAGAAAGCTGTGTATGGTCAATCATTTTTGCAATTTCATTTTTTGTCATAAAAATCCCCTTAACAATATTCTTCAAAAACCAAAATATCACATTAACGGCAAATTAGCATAGGCTAAATCGTACGTGATTTTGCCTTTTTTTCTTGTTCTGATGAATTTTCTGTGCTAAATTATAAACACAAACTTTTTAAGAGGTACACTATGGCTTATAAAATTGACCCTAATTCATGCGTAAACTGTGGTACATGCGAACCAGACTGTCCTGTTGGAGCTATCAGCGAAAACAACGGTCACCGTGAAATTGACGCTTCAAAATGTGTAGCATGCGGTACATGCGCAAGCGAATGTCCGGCAACTGCTATTTCTGAAGAATAGTCTGTTTTATCTTTATGGGAATCTGCAGGATTAAAGGTCTTGCAGATTTTTTTTTGCACCTTTATAGTTATATTCATCATGTTAAAGCAGATTTTACAGGGCTATAAATCAATACTTTCCTCAGTTTTTAAGATTCTTTTTCTCCTGCTCTTATGTACTTTAACCGGGGCAGTTTTTGTTCTGCCACTCTGGTATTTTGCTTCAAACCTTCCTGAAACCTACACTTTCTTTATTTCAGCCATTACAGCTGCCGTCTTAATTTTTTTAACGGTAAAAAAAATCAAAAAGACAGGAATAAGGCCGGCCCTGTTTTTATTTTTAAAATTACTGACAATAGCCGGCGCCCTTGCATTAAGCGTATATTTAATTCTTTCAGGTAAAAGGTTTTTAACTTTTGCTGTAATTCTTGCAGCCCTTTTTATCTGGGGACTCATCTCTTTTGTATTAAAAAACGGACAGTCAAAACAGGAAGAAAGTTTTAGTGAAGAATAAAATTCTTATTGCATCTGTTTTTTTATTTTTTTCAAGTCTTTTCCTGTCTGCCATGGAAAATGAATGCATAAAAGTTGAAAGTTCAAAACTTCCATACATAAAATACCCGGATTCAAAAGACCTTGTATTCAGACAGTTTCAGGAAGACGCTGATTACAACGCACAGGTTTTTCCAGACTACAAAACTTTTGACAAAAACGGAAACGAAAAACGACTGATTTTAAGTTTCTACAAAGTACACATCCCTGATAACATGGATTTTCTGTGGCTTTCTTCAAGGTTAAGTCCAGTTTTTAAAGACACATCTGCCACATTAAACAGACTTTCTTCTGCTGATACTGTAATCGCAGGAAAAGACCTTTTAATCTGTTCTTTCAGCGGACTTTTTATTCCGGAGAACGCTGAGAGTGCGTGGGAACAGCTTATTTTAAAAGAACACCTTACAGACGGCAGCCTTAAAAATGCAAGGCTTTTTGATATAGACGGAAAAAAGTTTTATTTTCTTGAAAGGGACCGTTTTGATTCGACCACCTCCCTGTTTTTTCTTGATACAAAGATGATCTGCCCCTTAAAATCCAGAGTTCTGACTTCAAATTTCGGCTACAGAATAAGCCCGATTTCTGGTAAATGGAAGTTTCACTCAGGAATTGATCTTGCTGCCCCTGAAGGAACTTCTGTCTTTGCCTGCAGGGCCGGACAGGTAAGTCAGACAGGTTACAATGCAACCTACGGTAACTTTATTATTCTTCTTCACTACAATGGAATGACAAGCGTGTACGCACATCTTTCAAAAATATCAGTTGAAAAAGGCGCAAAGATAAACGGCGGTACAGAAATAGGCAAAGTCGGAACTACAGGCGCAAGTACAGGCCCCCATCTTCATTTTGAGCTTAGGAAAAACGGAAGTCCTGAAGATCCTGGAAAAATGATAAATTTTTAAATTAAAAGCCGCTTTTTACAGTGAAAATAAAAAAAATAGAAAAGCCTCTAATTCTTTTCTATACAAAAAAATATTCTTAAAGTATAATTATTTTGAATCTGATTATGAAAAGTATTATACAAAACTGTAAAAAAGTCCTGCTTCCTCTTTTTCTTTTCTGTCCGTTTTTATTAAATGCAGAATCCTTCAGGGTTGCAAAAATGCATAAAATGATGCTTCCGGACGATTATTCAGCAGTCACTTCATATTCAGGTATTTTTGACGGAGTTGCCATAGTTCTTCCAGAAGACAGGACTTTTATAACCGGAATTGAACTTACAATTAAAATCCCTGAAACAGTTGCACAGTGGCGCGATACAGTTGCCTATCTTTTTTATAACGATATTACTCCTTCCCCTTCAGAAAATACAATTGATTACACAGGAAACAGGACAAGCCTGAACACAATTCCGGGGCGTCTCAATCAGACCGTTTATATTCCCCTGAGCAGAAAATTCAGCATTAAAGAAAGTCCATATGCAAAAACTCTGGACCCCACAGTACGCCTTACAGACAACTGTGTATTCTTCCGCTTTATGCTTGCAATGAAAGGTGCTCCTGAAAGCCTTGAACATGCACAGTTTGAACTTTCTGCACGTCCTGTTTTGAGCAGCGAAGGATATTTTTCACTTAATGTAAAAGAACCTGACGGTAAAAAGGCAGACTATAAAATCTACATAGATGACCAGAGTTTTTCTTCAAAACCTGAAAAAATCATACTTAAGGAAGGAGAACACCATCTTTCAATTACAAGTGATGATTACCGCAATGAAGTCAGAACTTTTATTGTAGAACAGGCAAAACATACAAAAGTTAATGTTGAACTGCGGGGAATAGAACCTGTAATAAGGATTATTTCTCCTGAGAACGCAAAAGTATTCTTTGACGGAAAACCATTTACACAGACAAAAGACAGTTTTACTGCAACACCCGGAAGCCATACAATTAAGTTTGTAATCGGTGATTATGAAGTTGTAAAAAACATAAATGCCGATAACGGACGTTCCTACACAGTAAATCTGACTGTAGACGCAACAATTACTGAAGAAGAATAAAAAAAATTAAAAAATATTAAAGATTTTTACACATACTGACGATATTTAAAATGTCGGGCGTCAATTATCCCCTCCCACCCATTGAAGCCCGACTGCCTGATGGGCATAGGCCGGCGCCAGCCGGCCTTTTTTTATATCAAACACATTAACCATACTCTAACAAAAAAAATAACAGCTCCCAGTCACATTTCGTGAGGTCAGGAAAATGCGTTAGGGATTGGAGCACCGCGCAGCGTTGCCAGAGGCAATGAAGCACAAGCGGAAGTGCGCAAAGCCCGCCGTCCGTGAAGGAACACGGACGAACGCCCATATCATTGACTTAAAGGCCTTAATTCCTTATTCTATAAGAATATGAATAAACTTAAAAAGTCTACTTACGTCTTTGTTTCCGGACTTTATTTCTGCGCAGTTTTCTTTGGCGCCGGTCTTGGACTTGCACTTTCAAATACAAAATTCTTAAAAGACAACGAACAGTTTACAGAATTTACTTCTGCACTTCCGACAAAACTTCTTGATATAAACGGTGAACTTATTACTGAACTTGCATCAGAAGAAAAGCGCGAAATCATAAGTTTAAGAAAACTTCCGCAGCACATGATTGATGCTTTAATTTCCCGGGAAGACAGGCTTTTTTACGACCATCACGGATATTCACTTAAAGCCCTTTTCCGCGCTGTTGTGGGTAAACTTACGGGGATGTCTTTAGGCGGCGGCTCAACTTTAACCCAGCAGATTGCAGGAACCCTTTACTGCGACCGCTCTGACATGTCCTACAAACGAAAGCTCAAGGAACTGTGGTGGGCAATCCAGATGGAAAGGCGCTACACGAAAGATGAAATCCTTGAGTTCTACCTCAATAAAATTTATTTTGGCGGCGGCACCTACGGTGTAAATGCTGCTTCAAAATATTACTTTGGTCACGACGCAACACAGATTACTCCCGCAGAAGCAGCAATTCTTGTAATCCAGCTTTCAAACCCTGCTTTCTATAATCCGTTTGAATATCCTAACAGGGCAATGGAAAGACAGAAAGATGTTTTAAAGACAATGGTTGCCTCAGGCTATATAACAAAGGAACAGTCACAGGAAAGTTTTGAGCAGTACTGGGCAGATTTTGATTACACACGCATTTCTTCTGCCGCAGTATTCAGCCACGATGACAATGCTCCGTGGTTCTCTGAATATGTAAGGCGCGAACTTGGAAACCTCATCTACGGTGAAGAGGATATCTATACTTCCGGATTTACTGTAAACACAACATTAAACCTTAAAAACCAGGCTGTTGCACAGAGTGTAATGGACCGCTGGATTCCTTATGCTAACAGAACTTTCCAGCGCGGTAACAATGCACGCGTTGATTCAGAAATCCGGCAGTGGATTCCGCTTACAGAACTTTTAACTTTAACTTTTAATATTCCGGGCCTTAAGGTTAGCGAACAGCGAAATGAAACAATTGCAAAGGCTGAATATACCAGTGACATCAACCCGCTTGTTGACGTAATGTCGCTGATGTTCGGAATTGATTCCTTAAAGCTTGGAATCGTAAACAAATCAAACCAGCAGACAAAAGTAAATGCAAGTAAAACTACAATCGAAGGAACAATGATTTCCCTCGAAAATGAAACAGGCTACATCACGGCCCTTGTGGGCGGAAGCAAGTTTGACAGTGAAAACCAGTTCATCCGCGCCGTTCAGGCAAAACTTCAGCCGGGTTCATCATTCAAACCGCTCTACTACTCTGCGGCGATCGACAGCAGAAACTTCAATCCGACTACAATTATTTCCGATACTCCTGTAGTATTCCACACGGCAGACGGAAAACCATACATTCCTCAGAATTTCCGCGGTGAATGGAAAGGAGATGTAGAACTCTGGTACGCACTTGCCCACTCAATGAACGTTCCGTCCCTCAAAATCCTTGACGGAATAGGTTTTGAGGCAGCAATTGACCGTGCTATTGCATTACTTGGAATTCCTAAAGATGAAGTTCCTTCACGAGGCTTTGTACCGGGCTACCCTATCGGTCTTGGTGTATGTTCAGTTAAACCGGTTGAACTTGCAAGGGCCTACTCTGTATTTGCAAGCGGCGGTAAGGAAATTACACCAATTGCAATCCGCTCAATTGAAGACAGAAACGGCAATGTAGTAAAAAATCCTGAAAAAGCACTACGCTCGGCACAGCAGGCAAAAGGAAGTTCAGCACAGGTAATTTCTCCTCAGACTGCTTTTGTAATGACAGAACTGCTTAAAAATACAGTAAAAAGCGGAACACTTGCCTATCCGACTCAAAACGGTGACATTTTTAAGTATGAAGACGCCAACGGCAAAAAATATCAGATGCCTGCAGCCGGAAAAACAGGTACAACTCAGAACTGGGCTTCTGCATGGACAGCAGGCTTTACTCCATATTATACGGCAGTATTCTGGTTTGGTTTTGATAACCAGGGAAATTCCCTTGGTCTTGACATGACAGGCTCAACCCTTGCAGGAAAAGCATGGGCTGACTACATGGGAAAAGTAAACGCAGGCCTGCCGTTAAAGCAGTTCCCGCAGCCTGCAACAGGCGTTATTCAGGCTACAGTATGTTCTGTAAGCGGAGGAATCTTAACTCCTGAGTGCGGTAATCATAAAGTTACAGCATGGTATCTTGAAGGAACACAGCCGACAGAAGTCTGCACAGTTCATTCTGCAATAAATCCAAGCCGCTCAATCGGAATCTGGCGTCTTGAAAAAGAACTCTACAAGGCAGGTTTTGCTTCAGAGCTTATAATCCGCGACAATCAGCCGCTGTCTGTTGACTTTACAAGACATGCGGACGGATCATCAGAATACGGTGTATTTGATAAAAATATTAAAGAGCCGTTTGATATGATTGACGAAAACGGCTTTGCACCAGCCTATAACTATTTGATGGATTAGCAAAAAACAAAATCCATCCATGGATTTTGTTTTTTTGCAGCAATTTTCTTTGAAAATTCCTGCTTGACTCAACAGCGCATCCCTGCGCTGCTTTTTTTGTAAGTGGGGCAGCAATTATCTTTGATAATTCCTGCTTGTTTTTTCAGCGCATCCTTGCGCTGCTTTTTCTGTAAGTGGCAGCAATTTTCTTTGATAATTTCTGCCTGACTCAACAGCGCATCCCTGCGCTGCTTTTTCTGTATGTGGGGCAGCAATTATCTTTGATAATTCCTGCTTGATTTTTCAGCGCATCCCTGCGCTGCTTTTGTTGTAGTGGCAGCAATTTTCTTTGAAAATTCCTGCTTGACTCAACAGCACATTCCTGCGCTGCTTTTTCTGAAAGTGGCAGCAATTTTCTTTGATAATTCCTGCCTGACTCAACAGCGCATCCCTGCGCTGCTTTTACATAAAAAAACCGCAGATTATATCTGCGGCTTTCAAGTCTTCTGTCAGTCCTACTTAAACACAACCCTGCAGAACTTTTTCTTTCCTGCGCGAAGAACGATTTCTCCGTCACTATCAAGGTCTTTTGAAGTTACTGTGTATTTAACGTCTGTAACTGTATTTCCGTTAATGGCAGCACCGTTCTGCTGAACAAGACGGCGGGCATCTCCGTTAGAGGCCGTGAGCTTTGCGGTTGTATAAAGATTTAAAAGCCCTATTCCTGCATCAAGTTCAGCCTTTGAAAGCTCAATGGAAGGCATCTGTGTTTTATCCCCTTCTCCGCTGAATGCAGCCTTTGCACCTGCCAAAGCCTTGTCAGCTTCTTCCTTACCGTGAATTACTAAAGTAACCTCATAAGCAAGGCGTTCCTTTGCTTCGTTTATGTTTCCTGCACAGATTGCAGAAATCTCATCAAGCGGAAGGAAAGTAAAGAGCTTGAAGAACTTTTCTACGTCAGGATCAGCAACGTTTCTCCAGTATTGGAAGAAATCATAGACAGGAGTTAAGGACGGATCAAGGAAAACGGCACCTTTTTCTGTCTTACCCATTTTTTTACCGTCTGAGCGGGTGATAAGAGGGAATGTAAGACCGTATGCCTGATGCTCTGCATTAAGTTCAGTAGTACCTCCAAGCTTACGGCGTATTAAATCAACGCCGGCAGTAATGTTTCCCCACTGGTCATCCCCGCCAATCTGGAGGGCACAGCCGTGCCTCTGATGAAGCATGTAAAAATCATATGCCTGTAAAAGCTGGTAGTTAAATTCAATAAATGAAAGGCCGCGCTCAAGACGCTGTTTATAGGCTTCGAAGGTAAGCATTCTGTTTACGGAAAAACATGAACCGATATCACGTAAAAAATCAATGTAGTTCATGTCTGCAAGCCAGTTTTTGTTGTTATCAGAAAAAGCAGTTTTATCATCAAAACCGATAAACTTATCAAGCTGAGCCTTAATATTCTGAGCATTCTGATCAATCTGTTCATACGAAATCATCTTGCGCATCTCAGTTTTACCTGAAGGGTCTCCGATACGGGCAGTTCCTCCGCCAATAAGGGCAATACCGATATGACCGGCCTGGCGAAGATGCTTTAATGCAAAAAAAGGTACCATATGTCCGATGTGCAGAGACGGCCCGGTAGGATCACAGCCTACATAAAAAGTAACAGGACCTTTATCCATCAGGTCAGAAAGACCTTTTTCGTCAGTGCACTGTGCGTAAAAACCGCGTGCCTTTAATGTTTCCAAAGCTTTATTCATTTTGAAATTTCCTTTAATGATATTGATTTTATAATACAAAAAAAACGGAATATAATCTATAATATAGCAAAAAAAGGACATCTGCATGCTAAGTTACATCCACGCATATCACGCCGGAAATTACGGTGACATCATAAAGCATCTCGTTTTTAAATTCACTCTGGAAAATCTTCTTAAAAAAGACAAGCCGTTTACTGTCATTGACACGCACGCAGCATCAGGCGTTTACAGGATTGATGATGAGCGTCTTGTAAAAACAGGCGAAGCAAAAGCAGGAATCTGCAGGCTTCTAAAAGCAGATCAGAACCAGCTTACAAACATCTTCGGAGAAAACTACCTTTCCTTTCTTAAAACTTATACTGAAAAAGGACTCTATCCCGGAAGCCCTGAAACTGCACGCTTTTTCATGCGTAAGAGCGATTTTCTGATTCTGAATGAACTTCATCCTGCTGTAATTGAAGAACTAAAAAAGAACATGACTGTCCCGCTTGAGACAGATAAAAATAATGTTCCCCAGATAAGAATTGAATCAAAAGATGCCTCTGCCTTCTTAAAATCAATTCTACCGCCACAAGTTAAGCGCGGCTGCGTAATTATCGATCCAAGCTATGAGGATGCAGACGATTATCTTAAGACAACAGAGATGTTTTTAGATGCATACAGAAAATGGTCCACCCCCACATATTTAATCTGGTACCCGCTTCTGACCCACCGCCAGGATGAAATTGAACGGATGAAGCAGACTGTAATTGCCGCCGTTGAAAAAAACAATAATACAGAAGATGAAAAGGCTGTTTTTTATGAAATAAAAATAAAACAGCCGCACGAATGCGAAGGACTTTCAAAAATGTATGGAAGCGGAATGCTTGCAGTTAATCCGCCTTACGGTCTTGAAGAAAAAATGCAGGAAGCCATTCCTTTTTTAGAAAAAGTATTAAAAGAAAAATAAACCCCTGCACTATTTTTAAGCACAGGGGTATTAAAAAACAGTCCGACAGCACTCTGTGCCCCGGCGTCTTTTATACTAGCGGAACCACCAGCGTGCGCCTGTTGCAAAGGGAAAGCAGAACGGCATAATCATAAAGTCCCAGTCTCCATCATACTTTTCAACTCCGAGATACGGATTCCAGCATGCCTGCCAGTATAATTCAAGTTCTTTATGGTCTAAAAGATACCAGTCTATTCCGGCTCCTATTCTGGCACCTGTACCTATTGAAAAATCATTGAAGCCTACAAGACCGCTGATTCCCCAGAAACTGTACCAGCTTAAATTTCCGTCGATTTTCTGATTTAAAAACCAGTTGTCGGCAGTTGCAGTAAAGATTGAATTTGAAGGCCATACATTAACTGCAAAACACCAGGGGCTCGTATCAGAACGGTAAGTTACATTTGAAAACGACCTTAAATACGGTTTGTAAAAAAGTTCGCCTTCAAACCCGATTTCAGCACCAAGTGCAAAATCTGCAAATGCAGAAGTACTTAAGAATAAAGTAATTAAACTGATAAATAAAAACTTCTTTTTCATAGTTAAATAATAGCCTTTTTTTACTCCTTTGCACAGTTAAACTGAAAAAGAAAGTGAATTATTTCCTTCAGCATCAACCTTAATTACAGTATTTTCTCCAAATCTTCCAGCAAGCATCTCTTTTGCCAGAGGATTTTCAAGATAATTCTGTACAGCCCTTTTTACAGGACGAGCGCCAAAGCCAGGGTCATAGCCTTTATCACAGAGAAAATCTACCGCAGCATCACTAAACTCAAGGTTAATTCTTCTGCCTTCAAGCCGTTTCTTAACCCTTTCAAGCTGAAGATTTACGATTCCCTTAATTACAGATTTATCAAGCATTTTAAAAGTAACAATTTCGTCAATTCGATTTAAAAACTCCGGACGGAACGTGTTCTTTAAAAGTGCATCAAGCTGTGTTTTAATTGAACTGACATCTCCATTCTCACCTGCAGCAAGAATAAGGTCGCTTCCAAGATTTGAAGTCATTATGATAATTGTATTCTTAAAATCTACAAGTCTTCCCTGTCCGTCTGTAAGCCGGCCGTCATCCAAGACCTGCAGAAGCACATTAAAGACATCAGGATGAGCTTTTTCAACTTCATCAAAAAGAATTACAGAATAAGGCCTTCTTCTGACCGCTTCAGTAAGCTGTCCCCCTTCATCATAACCTACATATCCCGGAGGAGCTCCGATTAAGCGGCTGACACTGAATTTTTCCATGTACTCAGACATATCAATTCGAGTGAGGGCTTTTTCATCATTAAAAAGAAAATCTGCAAGGGTTTTTGCAAGTTCTGTTTTTCCGACGCCTGTTGGCCCTAAGAACATAAAACTTCCGAGCGGCTTATTAGGATCATTAAGTCCTGCCTTATTACGCCGGATTGCATCACTTACAACACTGACAGCTTCATCCTGGCCGATTACTCTTCTGTGAAGTACATCTTCAAGCTGTACATATTTCTGCTTTTCTCCGGTCATCATCTTGCTTACAGGAATACCTGTCCATGCACTTACAACCCGTGCGATGTCTTCTTCAGTGACTTCCTGCTTTAAAAGAGACTCCTTTTCCCCGCTTAAAAGTTTCTGGTCTGCCTGACGGCTTTCTTCAAGTTGTTTTTCAAGCGAAGGAATAATCGAATATTTTAATTCAGCCGCTTTTGCAAGATTGCCTTCACGGGTATATTTTTCTTCCTCAAAACGTGCACTTTCAAGTTTTTCTTTAACAGTGCGTGAACGGTCAATCTGATTTTTTTCATTTTCCCATTCAAGCTTCATTGCGTCTCTGCTGGCAGTAATTTCTGCAAGTTCTTTTTCAAGTTTTTCAAGACGTTCCATACTTGGTCTGTCGTCTTCCTTGGAAAGAGACTGTTTTTCAATCTGGAGCTGTAATATCTTTCTTTCAAGCTGATCCAGGGCTTCAGGCTCGCTTTCTATCTCCATTTTAATGCGGCTGGCAGCTTCATCCACAAGATCAATGGCCTTATCCGGTAAAAAGCGGTTTGTAATGTAGCGGTTGGAAAGTTCAGCGGCGGCAACAAGGGCCTCGTCATTAATTTTTACCCCGTGGTGAATCTCATACTTGTCACGAAGACCTCGCAGGATGGCGATTGTGTCTTCAACTGACGGCTCACCGCAGTAGACCTGCTGGAAACGCCTCTCCAGAGCGCTGTCCTTTTCTATATATTTACGATATTCATTTAAGGTCGTTGCCCCGATTACATGAAGTTCACCGCGGCTTAAGGCAGGTTTTAAAAGATTTGAAGCGTCCATGCTGCCTTCACCTGCCCCTGCACCTACAATTGTATGAAGTTCATCGATAAAAAGAACAATCTGTCCTTCACTTTTTACGACTTCATTTATTACTGCCTTTAACCTTTCTTCGAATTCTCCGCGGAATTTAGCACCCGCAACAAGACTTCCCATATCAAGACTTAAAAGACGTTTATTTCTGAGGCTCTCAGGCACATCACCCGATGCAATACGGCGTGCAAGACCTTCTACAATTGCAGTTTTACCGACACCAGGTTCTCCGATTAAAACAGGATTATTTTTTGTGCGGCGGACTAAAACCTGCATTACACGCCTGATTTCTTCGTCACGTCCGATTACAGGATCAATTTTATCCTGGCGGGCACGGGCTGTAAGGTCAATACAGTATTTTTCAAGGGAACGCATGGTACTTTCAGGATCCTGTGAATCAACACGCTGGTTTCCACGCACAGCCTTTAAACTTTCAAGAACAGACTGTTTTGTAACACCAGAGTTTCTCAGCAGTTCTCCTGTCCTGTCATCACTTTCTGTCATGGCAAGAAGAAGATGTTCAACACTTAAATACTGATCTTTCATGTCAGCCATTTCTTTTTCTGCCTTAGCAAGAATAGTCTGTGCAGAAGAAGACATAACCAGCTGTACATTGCCAGAAACCTTTGGATTTGAATGCAGTATATCTTTTGCCTTAGAAAGAATATCAGAAACTGAAGCTCCAATTCTTTCAATTACAGGCTTACAAAGTCCGTCTTTCTGTTCAAGAAGAGAGATTAAAATATGTTCAGGACCAATCTGGGGATTGTCATTCTGACGTGCAAGATTACCTGATTCCTGCAGGGCGTCCTGAGTTTTAAGAGTAAACTGATCATAATTCATTTTTCTCACCTCTAATTTGAAAATACTAAAAAACTTAAAAAAAGGCAAAAAAAATCGGCGGAAAGCTTTCTTCAGTTAAAAAGAAACCTGCCGCCGTTTAAGCATTCATCCTAAATTAAAAATGATTATTCTTCTGCTGCATCCACTGTTCCGTATTCACAGACTGCATCCAGCACATTTGCATGCTCAAGCATTTCAAGATTTTTTCCTGTTTTCTTGAAAATCTTGATTTCGCCGAAACCAGTTCCGCCGCCCAGGACTTTAAGAAGTTTTCTTTCGCCCTGAGGAATTTCATAATCCCTGACGAACATTTCGGAAGTCTTACAGTAAAGGTCAATGTCAATTACAAGTCTTTTTTTATGCACGCTTACAGTCCAGTGAAGTTTTTCTCCGTCTGCATCTTCAGGCATCTGCGTCCAGTTATGAATTTCAGTATATTTATCAAAAAAACTACTTCCGCTCAAAGCGATTTTTGTTCCTTCGAGTTTTACAAAAATACTCAGCCGCTTATCAAACTCTCCTTCAAGAGCAAAACAGGATCTGATAAGAGGTTTTCCTGAAATAACACTTGTAAGGTTTGAAGAAGAAAGATGGAAGAAAGGATTAGGAATTTCTTCCCCCCAGCACTTATCAATATAGCCTGAAGAACTTCTTGGAACTACAGAATATTCCTGTCCGTCAATGTGAACAAGACCTGCAAATACTGTCTTTGCCCCTATCGGCATCCAGAAATTTGTCTTTGTATTCCACATCGGACCTACTTCAACATTCTTTTCAAAATGAAGGTTCCATTCCATAAATCCTGAAGAACAAAGCATTTCAGGATGTTCACGGATATCTCTTGGACTTACTTCCAGGGAACCGCTTAAAACATCTTTTCCGAAAGTACAGTTTCCTGCCTTAAATGCGTTTTCAGATTTTACAAAGACAAGTGAAGATGATGCAGCAAAACTGTTCATCTGTTTTCCGTTTGTGCCATAAAAACCTGCCTTAACGAGGACATAACTTGGCTGAACGGCAACTTCCTGGGATACACTCTGGGCAGAAATAGTTCCTGCAAGAGCATACTGAAGGTCATTTTCATTTATTTTCAAACGTGATTTCTGTGCAAGTACACTTTCTTTAGGAGAAATAAGTGGGTTTACATAGTAAAGTTCAACAAAAAAAGTTCTCTGTTCACCTGTTGATTTATTTATACCGGTGAATACATAACGCCAGCGCTCATACCCGTTGCGCCGCAACTTTCCTTTAAGCAGATAATTATCAAACCGGTTATATTTTTTAGATGAAGCCATTAAAATCCACCCGCCTTAAAAATATATTACTTCACTTATATTTTCGGCAAAACAGGCGGTCAGATTAACGATTATTTAAACATCTTTTTTAAGGTTTTATCAAAATCTTCTCTTTCCTGAGGGAAATTATCATCAAGATATTCAAAACATTCTACAGCAGCTTTCTGAACGTGCTCATACCAGATTCTGTAGAGTTCAGGTTCAAAATTCTCGCTTGGATATGGAGCTCCCTGAATATCAGAAACAAGCTGTCTCATCATTTTGATGCATGTATCAAATTTTTTATTCATCATAACGAACTCCTGAAAATACTGAGAGTCAGCTAAAAAAAGCGCTTATTAATCCCTCATATTTAATTATAACGGCAGGAATACTTTTTTACCACTTTTTGTGCAATTTTCACTTCCAATTATAACACGATTTTTGTCTGTATTAGAGAAAACGGAGAGATTTTTAAAACCTTCCATCAGCTGTTCGCGATTGCAGTTAAGCATCTCAAGCATTTTAGTTTCGCGGTCCTCGTCCATAATCGCATAAAGAGTCCTGATAAAGGCTGTACTTCCTCTTGAACGCGGTGTTTTAGGAACAACAAAATGTGAATAGGTTCCCATTACGGCCTTTTCTACTTCGTCCTGGGAAAAATCTGTCTCTGCGGCATCATTGAGGCACTTTTCAAATACAGAATTCGATTTTTCAGGCGTAGGATCACGGTAAGTTGCAAACAAAACGTTACCTGTTGTCGATTCAAAATCACAGTAAGCGCCGTAAGCCCCGCCGATTGTGCGGATTTTTTCCCATAAAAGGATATTTGAAAGCCAGTGCGTACAGATTTCCATGATTCCGTTGCCTTTAACGCCGTAGGGGAAGGTTCTAAAACTCTGGGAAGCAAAACCTGTCTGACCTGGAATGACAAGCACTTCACCATCAGACTTTTTCTGTCCTTCAAGCTCCGTTAAAGCAATAAAATCTGCTTCCTGAGCAAAGCGCTTTTCTTTTAACGGTGTAAGTTTTATTTTTTTTGCAAACGCCTTGATTATTTCAGACGACTTTTCAATCGTCTCTTTTTCAGCTGTAATGTGAATAAGGGCGCCTCCAGCCTTGATTTCCTTAAAAATCCTGTCAAAGACCTTTGCATTTTCTTCAGGACGGACAGAAGCAAACTTATGGAGTGCAAAAAGCTGGGTTATACCGTTCCAGATTTCATCAACCGCAGACACACGCGACTGTTTTCTTAAAGCACGCATTAAAGCATACTGCTGTCCTGAATAAACAACCGAAGAATCAAAATCATTACGGCTTTCCATAACAATATCTTTTATACGTTTTGATTCATGAAAATCAACGAGATTGATATTGTCAGCTAAAATTTCAAGTCCTTTTTCAATTTTCTCATCAAGAACTCTAAGCTTAAAAACAATCCAGTCACGGCCGGTAAAAGTGTGTTTTTTGATGAATTCACGGCTTAAAGGCGTGTCAGTATTTTCGTTGGTAAGGAGATTTGCAGAATATCCGCCTGTATGCATTGAACTTAAAGTACAGGTTTCACTCCAGTCCATATTTCCCCAGCCAAGATTACAGACAACATCTGAAAAAAGCGGAAGATAAAGATAATCCTGAGGGGAAAGGACATCAACCGGATAAGCCAGGTCCAAATATGTAATTCCGTTTGTATTTTCTTCACTTACCAGATAATCAATTTTAACACCTGAATCCAGAGAAAGTTTTTTGATTTTAAGGGAACAGTCATCTGATATTCTTTTGCCTTTACGTAAAAAATCTTTCGGACTTAAATGAGGCAGACAGGAAGCATCATCTTTTTTACTCTGATATTCATGAAGTTTTTCATTTTCATCGGCAACTTTTGCAGGAGTTGTTTTTGAAAGCAGTGCTTCTATTATCTTTTTCTCCTGAGCATCCCTGTCTTTTGTATATTTTTTTGAAGGCGTAATAACAGAAACAGCGTAAGAAGGATTCTCAAGAAGATATTTTTTGATTAACTTTTCAAGATAACCTTTATTTTTGAGGATTTTTTCCTTTACTTTTTCCATTTCACAGCGCAGGCGGAAAGATTTTTTAATGTCATAGCCGTAAAGCCAGGCATTTACAGGATCCTGCATTATCACAAGAGAAAACGGTCCCCTGCTCCTTTTTATTTCCCTGTAGCCAAACTCAAAGGACATAAGGGTTGAATCAATATCTTCCTGTGAAATTCCTTTGTCCGCTATATTTTTAAGTGTCTCAAAAATTACATCCTGAACTTTACAGACATTCTGCTTTTTTACCCCGCGCAGCCCTGTTGTAAAAAGAGTATTGTAAAAAGTATCAAGTCCCATCCCTGGTGCCGTATCTTCACCGAGGGAAGAATCAACGAGCGCTTTTTGCAGGGGGGACGAATCCTGCTTTATAAGAACACCAGTTAAAAAAACTTTTTCGATTTTTTCAAAAGCATTTTTTGAAGGACCTAAGTTCCAGGTAACATAGACAGTGCTTCCCTTCTCGTTCTCTTCTCCTGAGGGACCTGTTGTGCTTACAGACAAAGGCTCTTTATTCAGCGGCGTTTTTACACACGAAAGATATTCCTTTAAAAGCTTTTCTTTAACGTCTGAAGTCCATAACGATTCTGCTTTTTTTTCAAGTTCATCGAGTAAGTTTTTCTGAAGAAAATCCAGCTGCTTTTTTGTGGGAATATTTCCTGAAAGAAAAACCATACAGTTTTCAGGCCTGTACCATTTATTGTGAAATTCAAGATATTCTTCATATGTAAGGGATGGAATCTCCAGGGGATCTCCGCCTGAATCTTTGCCGTAAATTGAGTCTTTTAAAAGAGTCCGGACAGGCACATCCATTGCAACAGATTCAAAAGATGAATAAACACCCTTCATCTCGTTATAGACAACGCCCTGAATGGAAGGCCTGCCTTCTTTATCAATTTCAAGTCTGTGGGCTTCCTGAGCAAAAATTTCCCTGGACAGTTTTGGAAAAAAAACTGCATCTGCATAAACGCTCATCAAATTAAAATAATCAGCTTCTACCGTCGAACTTGCAGGATAAACTGTCTTATCAGCATAAGTTGCCGCATTAAGATAGGTTTTTACGCTCTGATTTGAAAGCTGTGTAAACGGATCTTTTAAAGGATATTTTTTAGAACCACAGAGAACAGAGTGCTCCATAATATGAGCAGTCCCGTTTCCTTTTTTATTTGGTGTCCTGAAACAAAAGGCAAACAGATTTTCTTCTTCAGTGCTTAAAAGATGAAGGACTTCAAGTCCTGTTTTTTCATGAAGAAGGTGAACTGCAGTTGCATGATAATCACTTAATTCATAAACATCAGTAACCAGAAAGCCCCTGTATTTTGTACCTTTTTCTAAAGTATTTTTTACATCAGACATAGATTTCGTCATCCCGTCCTTTTACAATAAGTTTTCCCTCTTCCCAGGCGCGCCTTAAAGCTGAGAAGAAAAGGCCTGCTGCTTTTTCAACATCAGCACGGCGCATCGGTATTCTTCTGTCTTCCTCATCTAAAATCATTGCCCTGCGGTTTGAAGATACGTTTTTAAGTATCTTCTCCCTGAAATCATCAGTTTTTGCATGAATTAAAAAAGCAATTTCAGCATCTTCCATAGACGCTAACTTTTCCTGAATAAAACGGTCATCTGCATTAATAATATCTTCTACAGTAAAAAGCCGTTCACGAAGGTCAGCGCCAAGATCAGGGTCCGATGCAGAAAGACGGTTCAGGATTTTTTCTTCTTCCTTAGAATCCATCTGCTTTAAGATATGAGCAAGAATGTTTTTTCCGTCAATTGAATCAGATTTTGATGTGACTATCGAATTTAATTTTTTCTCCATTGCTTCATCGATTTTAGCAACGATTTCAGGACTCATGTCTTTAAGTTTTGCAAGGCGGAGAATTACTTCTTTTTTCTCTGTTTCCGGGAGCTGCTGAATAAAAGCCGCAGCCTTTTTGGGCGGAAGATTTGAGCAGACAAGCGCTCTGACAGGTGCTGATTCATCTTTTAAAAGTGCTTCAATTTTTTCAGGGGCAGCTTCACTTAAATATTCAAAAGGCCTGCCGTTTTTAAAAGGTACCGCTTTATCTAAAAGCTCACCTGCCTTCTGAGGTCCAAAAGCTTTTTCAAGAATATTTCTTGCAGTATTTACTCCACCGTCCTCTCGGGCTCTGACAGTTAAAGACTTAAACTCCTGAAGAATTACTTCTGCCTCAGAAGGATCAATCGAATGTATTGTGGCAAACTCAGGAATTATTTTTTCAGTCTGCTCAGAAGTAAGATGTGGAAGAATTTTAGCCGCTTCATCAACACCGATCAGCATTAAAAACTTTGCGACCCTTCTGTAAACGCTGTCTTTTTCAGAAGGCTGAACCGGAACTTTTAAAAGCCCGCCGTCATTAAGGGCCTTTTCTTTAACTGCACTATTTAAATCAAGCAGACGGTTTACGCGTTCAAAAGGCTTTGCAGCAGTCTGCCCTTTTTTTTCTTCCTGTTTTATCTGTCTGTTCAAAAGCTGCTGTGCGGCCGTCTGTGTCTGACTGTCTCCGTTATTTTCTTCAGATATTTTTTTATATGCATTTGCAGCGAAATTCGTAATATTCATAAGTATACTTAATTATATTACGGATTTTAAATCCATTCAATTTTAAGGCGCTCTTTCATTGTCTTTTTACAAAAAATATAATTTCTGTTATAATTCAAATAAAATAATTATTACTGGAGAAAACATGAAAAAAATCTTCTTTATTATAAGTACTTTAATGCTTTACTGCAGTTTGTCTGCCCAAACCAGTTTAAATGGCGAAGTTTATGCAAAAGTACTCAACTCAGTTTTTGAAATCGTAGTTGATAAAATCGAAAACGACAGCGTAAGTTACGAAAAAGAACTTCCGACAGACCGTCTTCCTTTTACCGTACGCAATGATAAATTTATTCCGGTCGGAACAGCTTTTCTTTTGGATGACGGAAAATTTTATACAGCCGCACATGTAATAACTCTCTACGGAGACACAATATACAAAGATTTTTACATAAGAGACCAGGAGCAGAAAACATATAAAATTGAATCAATCAACAAGTTTTCTACTTCAAGAGATTTTGTGCGCTTCAGTGTACCTTCCTATACAATTTCAGAAGGACAGGGATTAAAAATTCATAAATCCATTGAAGTAAACAGCACAGTTTTTTCTGTAGGTAATGCTTTAGGCGAAGGAATTATCATAAGAAACGGAACCTATACAAGTTCAACTTTCGAAGATAAAGACGGCGCCTGGAAATGGCTCAGGTTTTCTGCTGCAGCAAGCCCGGGAAACTCCGGAGGACCGTTAATTAATGCGTCCGGTGAAGTTATCGGCATTGTAACAATGAAAAGCGAAAATGAAAACCTGAATTATGCACTTCCGGTTCAGGAAGTTCTGGATAGTCCTGAAAACAAAGGAATCATCGATTCCCGCTATTATTATGTAATGCCGAATATTACAAGCGAAAAGTTTTATAATGAATGGAAATACGAAGCTGAACTTCCTAAATCTCTTTCCGAACTTCATGACGAACTTACATCTCTTTACAAAAACTGTATCAATGAAAAAGTTTCACAAATCAGAAAAGACTTTAATCCGTTCGGCAGTAAAGGATTTTTAAACCTTAAAGGCAACGCAGAAATAAAATACAATGCATACGGAGCTGCTTTTCCTCTCACTTTTTATTTAAAAGATACAGGCGAATGGGATTACGCACAGCCGAAAACCGGAAGAGTCCAGCTTGAAAATAACGGCTTTGTAGAAGCTGGAACAATGATGAATTACTATCTGTGCCGCATTCACCGTCCTGATAATGTTACCATTGAAGATCTTGTAAAAAATCCAAAACTTGTTGCAGAATACTGTCTCAAAGCCACTTCCCTGCACCGTACAGTAGCAAATGAAAATATAAAAATTACCTCATTGGGCGAGCCTGTAAAATCAGATATTTATAAAGATGTCTGGGGCAGAAACTGGCTTGTTAATTATTACAGCGTTAATTTTACAGATTACACAGTATTAACCTATTCTATAATCATACCGACAGGGATGTATGTAATGATGGTTGTAGACAGCAGCAAGTCAGTTTACGGCTCACATCATCTTGATTTAGATTTTGTTGCAGACCATGTTTATTTACGCTACGGCGGTAAAATAAAAGACTGGAAGCTTTACGCAAAAGAATCGCAGATTTTAGAAAACATCAAAAGCGAAAATGAAAAATCATTTAAAATCAATGTAGACAGTAAGAACTTAATATTTGAAACATCTATGTTCAGTTTTGATGTACCAAAAAAACTTATGGATTGGGATGATGAAACTCAGATTACAGTAATACAGGGATTTGTAAAAAACGGTTCTTCATACAGTCTTACTTCGATAAGTACCGGAATTTACACAGATTCAAAAAAAGGAAACTATAAAGGCTGCTTTATCAGAAAGATGTTCGCACCTACCGAAGATGCTCTGGACGACACAAAAGCAGGCTGGAACAAAATCATTTCTGGAGTTTCTCCTTTTGACGGAAAACCATATAATGAAGAAAACCTGACATATCTTGACTTACGGGAATTAGATTCACAATCAGGTAAAAATCCTGAATATCTTTACCTGAAAGCTGTTGAACTTGAAGGTCAGAATAAGTTTAAGGATGCACAGAAGTTCTACTCAGCAATAAACAAGTGCATTTCAATCAAATAGAATACAGACAGCGCATCCGTGCGCTGCTTTTTTCTCTCTAATAATCACTATTCAAAAAAAAAGGAGCTGTCCTAGAAGTAATTAAAGACTTCAAAAAGGACAGCCTTTTTTATGTTTAAATGAATTTTGTAGATTTTCGTTTATTGTTTTTTTTCTTAGGCGTTTATTAATCGAATCAGCTGCTTGAAATCATATCCCAGCATCAGTAATCCCCATTCAGTTCCTACTTTTTCTTTTCCGCGAAGATGAAATCGCCTGAAGCCTAAATTACCTTTTGTCTGACCAAAGACAGTTTCACATTCAGTGGAACGCTTCTTCATAAGAGTTTTATATTCTTCACTTGAAAGAAGTTCTCTTACTTTTGCTTTCTGTTCAAGCCAGTGCCCGTTTCTTTGAATCACTCTGCCATATTCAGATTTTGTACATAATTCTCTGAAAGGACAGCCTTCGCAGTTTTCACACTGATAAACTTCGTAAGTCTGTAAATATCCGGATTTATTTTTCTTAGTTACTGTCTTTTTGTAAGGAACAGGATTTCCGCAAGGACAGGTGTACTCTTTCTGTTCAGCATCGTATTTCCAGTTTTCAGTGTTGAATGTCTTTTTCGCGAAACTCCTTTTTGTTTCTTTTTCATAAGTTGTATATTTTACGATTCCTGTAATTTCAT
>DGGY01000028.1 GCA_002392405.1 Treponema sp. UBA3862
GCATAATAAGAGAGAAAATCCTTCCGCTTCAAATCTTCAGGATAAAAGACACCCTTCCATTTCGGGTAATCATATCCACTGGTGCCGATTAACAGGTCTGGCATTTACACTTCTTCCACCAGCTCAAAGCGCCACTTCTGCTTTACATCAGGATATTTAACCTTATCTACCAGGCTCAAAAATTGGCTTTTCTCCCGAATCCAGAGCGAATTGTCTCCGTAAAGCCTGCGGTAAACAACATATTCTTCTTTGGTTTCCGAATGAAAAGCCAGGTCTTCAACGATGTAATACTTGTTCTTAAAATGCTTATATATTCCGTGGATTTTAACTTCTCGTCTCTCTTCTGACATTTACATTTTCTCCATCTTCTTCAAAACTTCCGCTTTCAGATACTCATAGCGCAGCCGTTTTTCTTCTTTTGCAAAATGCACTTCCCTGAACTGCTCGGGATTATTCTCATAGCACAGTTTTTCATCCCCAAACTGCTCGCTGGTAAGGTCAAAAATGCACTCACTGCCTTCAGGACGCGGAACTGCATTATAACAGTGAAAGTTTCCGCCCTCCCGTGGAATTCCATAAACCTTTCCGCCAAAAATATCCTGGGCAAGAAAAGCCGTAATAGAACACTGGCCTAAAGTCTGATTTTCGCGGCTCCATTTTTCCCGTATTCGTGGAGCACAGGTATCAGCACACCAGATTTGGCTCAAAAAATCATAAAGATGCCGCGGATTTTCTATTTTTTTATAAGTTGAATCAGCCGGCTTACAGTCTGCCCTCTGCCAGCCGTAAAAATTGTATATTTTCATTTTTATATTCCCTTAATTTCAACAAATAATGGACTATGATCGGATAAACCCAGATATTTATTTTTTCCAGAAATTGAATCATCAAGAGTTCCAACTTTTTCAGTAATTTCATATGACTCTTTCATCTTTTCAGTTGCAAAACAATAATCAGCGGTAAAATACTTCCATTTTTCATCATAATATGTTCTCGGTAAAAAAAATTCTTTATCAATGCAATCAATAAGTCCAGCATTTATTAACTTATCATATGATTCAGTCTGATCTTGTTTTACGTTAGTATTAAAATCACCAATAAAAATAGCTTTATCAGAAATATATTCCTGGTATCCTGAAAATTCCAATGCTTTCAAGACATTTATAGAATATAAAATTGGTTTTGTTTTTGTCCAAACTGCAAAAAGATAAAAAAGAAATTCTTTCTCATTATAAACTTTTAATGGTATAACATATCGTAGTTTTCTATTGAAATTATCTGTAAAGTCTAACCTGTACTTATTCGAGAAAATAGCAATACCAAAATCGCTCTTGTTTTCATAAAGAGTATCGTTATACCAGAGACAATATTCCCAATCATCTTTTATAAAATCAAAACTCATATGTCTACATTCAAGTAAAATTAGAATATCACATGGATTTTTTTTTATTTCTGAATATTTTTTTTCATTAACATCGAAATGTACATTCCAGCTGATTATTTTCAAAACCTTCCTCCATTTGTTTTTCTACATCTTCAAGTGACATCTTATAAACACGCCTGAAAGCCGGAGTTTGAACAAACTTTACGATTTTCGCCTTACGCTCTTAATCCTCTTCTCCCCAGCTGTCATAATCTCCGGTCCAGTCCTTCTTACCTGACCAGTCTGCAGATTTTTCCTGCAGCATTTCTGCATCTTCCCGTCCTTGATGAACACGCCAGGTGTCGTATTTTGGATTTGCCTTTAAGGTTTCATTATCTTTATTTTTTTCCTTTAAATCTTCAATTCCGTTTGCCATTTCTCTTTTTTCCTCACATAAGTTTATATAAGAGTTTCCAGTTTTTCCTTTATGAATTCACTTTTTTCTTTAAGACCTATTTTACCTGCTGACAATATAAGAATATTTGGTTTTGCATTATCAAGCCGGATTTTTTCGCTGTTGTCTTTTATCAGTTTTAAGAGCTTATCAAGCGGTATATCTTTTACCCTGCCGAATTCAACTGTAATCTCACCTTTCCGTTCTTTTAACGTTAAGATATTGAGTTTTCTTGCAATTATTTTTACTTCAGCAAGACTCAAAAGACTGTATACTTCATCAGGAATCGGTCCGAACCGGTCTTCAAGTTCATTATACATTCTGTCCAGTTCTTCCTTAGTCTGTACTCCGGCTATCTTTTTGTAGATTTCCATTTTGGTCTGAATTGAATGAACATATGTATCAGGAATAAAGCCTGTGTATTCAAGTTCCATAAGAACTTCTGTCTGTTCCTGATAATCTTTCTGTGCTGTAAGTCTTTCTACCGCCTCATTCAAAAGTCTCATGTATAAATCAAAGCCGACTGAATATACATCTCCGCTCTGATCTCGTCCCAGAAGATTTCCGGCTCCGCGGATTTCCATGTCTTTCATTGCAATCTTAAAGCCCGCACCGAGTTCCGTAAAATCTGAAATTACCTGGAGCCTTTTCATTGCAACTTCTGAAAGCACTTTATGTTCAGGATATAAAAGATATGCATAGGCCTTTCTGTCACTTCTTCCCACACGCCCTCTAAGCTGATAAAGCTGGCTTACACCGTACATATCGGCCCTGTCGATTATAATTGTATTTACGTTGGGAATATCAATTCCATTTTCAATTATTGTGGTTGCTATCAGCACATGAAAACCGCCCAGTTTAAAGCGGCGGAAAATATCATCAAGTTCTTCTGCGCTCATCTGTCCGTGTGCTGTATCTATCATCATTTCAGGCAGTAAACGCTCGAGTTTTAAGCGTATTTCTTCAAGACTTTCAACGCGGTTATGAAGATAAAATACCTGTCCGCCTCTGTCTACTTCCTGTCTTATTGCCTTCGCTACGCGTTCATCCGTGTATTCTGCAACGATTGTTTCAATTGGTTTACGGGTCTGCGGCGGCGTCGTTAAAAGTGACATATCGCGGATTTTCAGAAGACTCATATGAAGTGTACGGGGAATAGGTGTTGCTGACATTGCAAGACAGTCGATATTTGCTTTCAGTGACTTTAATTTTTCCTTATCCTTAACTCCAAAGCGCTGTTCTTCATCAATAATCATCAGTCCAAGATCTTTATAAATTACATCTTTCTGAATGATTCTGTGAGTTCCCAGAAGAATATCAACCTTACCCTCTGCCAGTTCCTTAAGCGTTTTTTTCTGTTCCTTAGGGCTTACAAAGCGGCTGAGCTGCCTTATTGTTACGGGGAAATTCTTAAAGCGTTCAAGACAGGTTTCATAATGCTGTTCTGCAAGAATTGTTGTGGGCGCTAAAAAAGCAACCTGTTTTCCGCCCATTACAGCCTTGAAAGCCGCCCTCATTGCGATTTCTGTTTTTCCAAAACCTACGTCTCCGCAGATAAGGCGGTCCATGGGAACAGCCCTTTCCATGTCTTTTTTAATTTCCAGTGAAACTGCATACTGGTCAGGAGTGTCTTCGTATGGAAAACTTGCTTCAAATGCTGTCTGCCATTCATTATCTTTTGGAAACGGAAAGCCCCTTGAAGCCTGACGACGGCTGTAAAGCGTGATGAGTTTTTCAGCCAGATCTTCTACGGCCTTTTTTACTTTATTCTTGCGGTTTTCCCAGGCTTTTGAACCGATTTTATCCAGGCGCGGAGCTTCCCCTTCATTTCCGATATATCTCTGGACTAAGTTTACCTGTTCGATCGGAACAAATACAAATTCTTCATCAAGATATTCGATTTTGATGTAATCCCGCTCATTTCCCATTGCTTTTATGCGCTGGATTCCCTTAAAAAGACCAATTCCATAGGAAACGTGAACTACATAATCACCTTCATTTAATTCAACAAAAGTATCAATTGCCTGACTCTTTACATGCCCCAGTGATTTTGGAACGTGCTTACGGCGGCCGAATATTTCATTTTCCTGGATTACGAGTGTTTTATTTTCGTTTATTCCAAAGCCCTGGCTGATTGCATAAGGCAGAACTGTGATTTCAAAGTCTTTTAAAATTTCTTTTACGCGCAGAGACTGGTTTGGATTATCTGCATAAACTGTTACATTCCAGCCGTCTTTAAGGGCATTTGTTAATTCATCTTTTAAATAATTTATGTTGCCGAAGAAACTTCTTCCCGGGTTACAGTCGATTTTAATGACTGATGAATCACTCTTTTCTTTAGAGTTTTCATTTTCTGCTTCCGTCTGCAGAGTTGAAAAGAAGACTGATTTTTTATGGATTCCTGTGACTTCATTAAAATCAAGCAGCATTGTGCTTACATCAAGAACAGGGAAAGTCTGCCTTGCAGTTCTGTACATTCCAGTGTATTCGCGTATAAAACTTTCCTGACTGTTTTTCTGGCGGTCAAAATCAAAATAAAATACTGGGGTATCTTCTTTTACATAATCTAAAACCGTGTAAGCCAGGTCCCAGAGCAGAGGGTATAAAAGTTCTTCTCCTTCACTCTGCCCTCTAATTTTTAATTCTTCTATAAGTTTTTCTTTTGCTTTTAATGCCTGTTCTGTAAGTTCAAGATGCTCAGAAAATTCATCTGTTTCTTCAATTTTTTTAATTAAATCTTGAGTCCAGATTACTTCTTTCATCGGAAAAATAAGGACATTGTCAATTGAATCTGTTGTACTCTGAGTCTGTATATCAAATGTTTTAATCGCATTGATTTCATCGAAATCAAAAACTATACGGTAGGCATAATCTTTTCCTGGAGTAAAAATATCTAAAACTTCTCCTCTGAGTGTAAATTCTCCTGCAACCTGAACCCTCGGAACTCTTGTATAGCCGTTTTCCGTGAGTTTCTGTGCGATTTTTGAAGGATCTATGCTCTGCCCTTTGTATAAACTGAAAATAAGGGACTTTAAGTATTCAGGAGAAGGAACCGGAGACTGCAGGGCCCTCTGCGTAATTAAGAAAATCCTTGGCTTTGATGCGGAATTCAATGATTTTGAAGGACAGACAAGTTCTGCCAGAACGTGAGCCCTCTGCCCGAAAACTGCAGAACCGGGACCAGCAGGTCTGTAGGGAACAGTTCCCCACCATGGAAGTGTATAAATATCTGCCTTTTCTTCAAAGGCTGTGTTGAGGTCATCTGTCAGTTCGAGGGCGTCTTTTTCATTAGGAACGATAAAAATGAAATCCAGTGACGAGGCATTTGTCTGCTGTTGATTTAATGAGGAATTGAGTCCTTGAGAATAACGGCCTGTAGAGTTATACTGAAGGCTGTGGAGAGTATTGTTTTTTACAGTATCTATGTATGAAGCAGTAAAAAATGGTATTGCACTTCCGTTTAAACCTTTGACAGTAAAAGGGAAATTTTCTGGCTGTGTTTCAGTGATTTTTTTTATTGCAGAAGAAAATTCGTTCCAGCCTTTTATAATCTGCTGAACTGAATTTGATAATAATGATTTCATTAAATATGTCCGATAATATAAAAAAGTAAAGGAGACAAAGTTTTGAAACGAAGTCTGATTAGTATTATAACGATTTTAACGATATTTGCACAGTTTGGTTTTTCACAGGGACTGACCAGGACTGAAAATGATTATTCTAAAGCAAATGTAAACATCAAGTTTTTTGACAGAACAATGTATTATCCTGGAATGACAGAAGATAATCCTGTATATGTCAGTGTTTCAATCGAAAACACAGGTTCTGATACTCTTCGTTTTAAGCTTGCTGATGACAGAGCTTTCAGTCTTGATTTTGCAGCACATACTATTAAAAATACTGATCTTCCATCAACTCAGTCACTTATCATTAAGCGTTCTACAAATCAGACCGTTTATTTCCGTGAACTTTCAATTGAACCGGG
>DGGY01000035.1 GCA_002392405.1 Treponema sp. UBA3862
CTCTCAGTTTTTCAAGTTCAGTTTTGGGTTCGGTATTCTTTTTTGATTTTTTTTGCAGCCATGTTCTTAGGATTTCCTCGTCCGTCTCTGCTTAAAAGTTCATAACCGCCTTTTTTGTATTTCTTTCGCCAGGTACAGATTGTTCCCCAGTTTGGAATTTTAAAATAGACAGCAGTTTTTTTATCAGAGAGATTATTTTCTTGCTGATATTGTAGCACATGTATCTTAAAATCTCCGCTGTAAGTTTCATTCTTATGAATTAACCCTTCAATTCCATTTGTTTTGAATTGTGCTACCAGCATTTTTACAATTGAATCTGAAATCCCGAATTTTTGTGCAGTTATACTATAACCATCATTTGAACTTAAATAATGAGCTACAATTTCTGCTTTCTTTTCTAAACTTAATTTAGGCAAAAAAAATGTACCTCCAAAAATTGTCTCCAACTTTTGGGGTACACTTCAAATGAAACCTGCAGGATTTTTTTCAGTCCAAATTATTTATTTGCAGAATATCCGTCGTATTTTTTTGACGGTGAATAAACACCTTCGCGGTATTCACCTGTAATACTAGGAATTTCCATCTTCATACCAGGAAGAATGAGGTTTGGATCATTCGGTTTTGGCATATTTGATTTATTTGCCTGATAAAGGTTTTCCCAGAGAAGAGGATTGTTATAAACATAAGGACGGCCGGAAATATTCCAGTAACAGTCTTTTGTTTCTGCCCACGGGCGTACTACATAATACTGAGGAAGCGGTGTGATTTCCTTAATGTCTGCAAGTGCATCAAGCACCTGTCTTGCATAAGCTGCAGCAGTTGTATAATCTTCAGCCTTAAATGCATCATCAGCACTGGCGTAAGATTTCTGTGCGGCAGAGAATGCCATAGGGAAATTGCGGTCTGCATTGATTGATTTTGCGTAATCAAGTTTTGCAGAAGCCTGCTTCATTACTGCTTCAGCATCTGATTTTGCAAGCATCTTTTTAATGTATGCTTCTGAAAGAGCGGCGTTTTCTTCTGCCTTTTTTGCATAATCTTCAGCAAGAAGATAATCACCTGCATCAAGTGCATTCTGAGCTTTTTTTGTATATTCGTTTGCAAGTTTCTGATAAGTATTGTTTTTATAGCTTACAGCGAACATAAGAGAAGCACAAACAAATGTAAGTGCGGTTAAAAGTACTTTTTTCATTATTTAGCCTCCCCTGCATCTTTAACAGCTTCTTCTGCAGCGATTGCTGTTTCTGCAACTTTTTCTGCAGTTTTTGCTGTTACACCTTCTTCTACATTGATAACTGCTTCATCAGGATTTTCGAATTTATCTTCTTCAAGAAGAACAGCATCTTCTTTTTCGATTCCTGCAACTTCACCTGCAAGAGGAGCAATTGTATCAGCTTCTGCGGCATAGCTTTCTGAATCTGCAACCTTCTGTTTTGCAGCGTCAATTAAAGCCTGCGCTTTTGCACGTTTGTCTTTAATGTCTTCATAAAGATAATTGAAAGTTTCTTTTGCAGATTTATATCCGTTAAAAGCACCTTCGATATTTGCAGTTACATAAGCAGAATCTGCCTTTTTGAATGTATCTGAAGCTTTTTTATATTCGTCTTTTCTTGCAATTCCAGCCTTTACACTGTCTGCATTCTTTTTTGCTTCAAGAGCGGCATTGCGTTCACGTGCAGCATTTGCTTTAAGACCTTTGTTAACTACATCACTGTATGCACTCAATGCTTCCTGAGCCTTTGCAAGAAGATCTTTTCCTGCAGCTCCTGTTCCCATTGCAGCATATTCTTCAAGGGCCTTTGCGCCTGCATCATATGAAGCCTTGTCTTCTCCTGAAAGAGAAAGGCTGTCTGCCTTTTCTTTGAGAGCCTGAGCCTGGCTTGCTGCAGCAAGTGAATTATAACGGTCTGTCAGATCTTTAATTTCTGCTGAATAATCTTTTGAAGGATCTTCTGCAAGCTTATTTTTTATTGAAGTATACTTTGCTTCTGCAGCATCAAATCCATCCGGATAATATTTTTTTGCATCTGCGGCAATTGCTGCTTCACGTGCTGTTTCTGTCAGTGCAAAAAGTGCCTGATTACCTGCTGAAAAATCAACAGCTTCTTCTTTTACTTCTTCTTTAACTTCTTCTACTGCATCCTGAACCTGTGGTTCCGGTTCTGCTTTTGGAGTTGAACCGCAGGAAGCAATCAAAAGAACTGCCATGGCACAAAAAAGTGCCTGAATCAATTTTTTCATTTTTCCCCCATTTTTGTAATGGAATTTGGATTTTCATAAAAGCAAATCCATTTTTTAATTATCCTTATAATAAATTATAATTAAGATATTATCGGTAAGCAACCTTGATTATCTTAAAAAGTTCTTTTTTCGTGCAGGAACATAAATTCCATACTATAATAAGTTAGTAAAACTCTAAAACCTATAATAAAACAAGGACAAGATAAAAGACCGCATCAGAATTAACGCCGGCCTTTTACAGGAGTAGTTATGGCAGATGATTTTTCTTATGAAATTAAAGAAAGTTTAGGTGTTTTTTCTACTGCAAAGTCAGGCTGGACAACAGAACTCAACAAAATAAGCTGGGGCGGACGTCCGGAAAAATATGACATAAGGCCCTGGTCTCCAGACCACAACAAGATGGGAAAAGGCATTTCCCTGACAAAAGAAGAAGTAACAGCCTTAAGAGATCTTTTAAATAAAATAGAACTAGACTGAAAAATCGTCGTAAACGCTGCAGTAAGCTCCCTTCTTTATTACAATCTCATAAATCATAAGAATAAGCTGGGTATCCTGAAAAGTCATGCCTGAAGAGCGGATTTCCATGTCTGTTTTTGAAAGAAGTGAAATAACAGCCTGCACCTGTCCAGGCGTCCAGATTTTTGCTGCCTGAGCATACTGCTTTCTGACAGCTGCCGAAGCAAAACCGTTCTTTTTTAATTCAAGCTCGTCTGCCCTGCCTGCTGCATTAAGGGAATGCCAGAGAGCAAGTTTTCTGAAACAGTACAAAAGCCCGCCGATAATTACAAAATGGTCATTATCTTTTTTGAGCATGCGGATTTTCTGAAGAATTGAAAGACAGTTTTCAAATTTTTTCTGTGCAGGTGCATTTTCCATCATTGCATCAAAAAGCGTAAAGGCAGATTCTTCGCGGTTATGACTTAAAATCTGTTCTACTTCGGCAGCAGTTACACAGTGACCTTTTGGAAAACACATGAAAAAGCGGCTGCATTCACTTTTGAGTTCTTCAGTGTTGTTCTCAACCATTTCAAGAACCGCTTCAACTGCATCAGTGTCAATTGAATATCCGTTTTTCTGAAAGAAAGAATGGAGCCACTGTTCCTTGCGGTCCTCAAACATTTCCCAGAAAACAACTTTATTGGAAGGAGGAACAAGTTTTTCAAGTTTTGCATCAACTTTAAATTCTTCAGAAGTAAGAACTAAAACAGTTGCATCGCTTCCAGTCTTTTTTGCTGACTCTACCCACTGGCTGAGAAGATCTGTATCTTTTTTATCTTTTATGAGTTCTGCATTATTAATTACAACAAATGAAGCCGGAGTAAAAAGAGACTCTGTCATCAGCTGTGCAACCACTTCATTCATCTGCATGTCAGCCGCATAATACGAAAAGTCATCGCTTGAGCCGTATTTTTTCTTTAAGGCTTCTTTTAAAGTGAGGATTTTTTCTTTTTTTTCACCAAGCTCCGGGCCTGTGTAAAGATATAAAGGTACAGCCATTTTTAATATGTACGTACAATGTTAGACAGAATACCTACAACCCTTAAATCTTTTACATAAATCGGCTGAAAGTCAGGGTTTTCAGGCTGAAGTTTTACTCTGTCTGCTTCTTTGTAATATCTTTTTAAAGTAATGGCATCATCAATTACTGCAACTACAATCTGGCCGTCACAGGCAACAGAAGTCTGTTCAATAACGGCAAGATCTCCTTCAAGAATTCCTGCGTTAATCATGCTGCGGCCGCGTACACGGAGTGCAAAATAATTTTTTCCGGGTCTTACAAACGGTTCAGGAAGATTAATGTAGCCGTCAAGGTTTTCTTCACTTAAAAGCGGCTTTCCTGCGGCGATTGTACCAAGCAGCGGAACTCTTCCTATGAAAGGGCCCTTTTCTGAACCATCCTGAATAACTTTAATCGAACGCGAGCTCTTAGGTTTGATTGAAATATATCCTTTTTTCTGAAGCGCCGTGATGTGATCCTGAACAGCCCTTAAAGAAATACCGAAATAATTGCTTATTTCCCTGACAGTAGGAGGAAAAGTATTGTCCTTTGTATAAGTAGAAATAAAGGTAAGAACTTCTTTCTGTCTGTCGGTAAGTTCCCTCATAAATTATTCCTCCTCAAATCTGCTTTCAAACAGCTGAACAATAGCATCCGCACACTGAACTTCATCAGGTCCGTCAGTCCTTAAAGTGATTGTTGAATTATAGGCAGCGGCCATTGTAATTACACCCATGATTGATTTTGCATTTACTTCTGCATCATCTTTAACCATTGTAACTTCGCACGAAAACCTGTTTGCGGTCTGGGCGATTAAAGCAGCAGGGCGGGCGTGAATACCGGCACGATTTCTTACGGTTAAAAGTTTTTCTGTCATATAAACCTCACTTTATGTGTATATTTTAATAAGAGTCGTCCGAGCCGTAATATGCGGCCTGAGCTTCTCCGGATTCAATCCATTTTAAGATATTCTGATTAAAGTCCTTAGCTGAATTATAACCCATAGCCTTTAATCTTTCATTCATTGCAGCAGCCTCAATGATAATCGGGAGGTTACGTCCAGGGCGGACAGGGATTTCTATTGTAGGAACTTTAACACCGAGAAGATCCGTACTGCTCTGGTCAGTTCCGATTCTGTCATAAATTTTATTCTGATCCCATTCTTCAAGCTTAATGATAAGCTGCACTTCTTTCTGTTCGCGGATGGAACCTACACCGTAAAGCTGGGTAACATTGATAATACCAAGTCCGCGGATTTCCATGTGGTGGCTGATAAAATTGTTCGCCCCCTGCCCTAAAACAGAGTTTCCGTTTACACAGCGGATTTCTACAATATCATCTGCAACAAGACGGTGACCTCTCTCTACAAGTTCCAGGGCACACTCTGATTTTCCGACACCTGAATGCCCCGTAAGCAGGATTCCTACACCGTATACTTCTACAAGAACTCCGTGAAGAGTCTTTTTTGGAGCAAAGATATTTGAGAACACACGGAAAAGACGTGCTGAAAACTCAGATGATTCAAGCGGTGACTGTAAGATGGCGCAGCCGTTTTTTTCTGCAATTTCTATAAAAGTTTCATCAGGCACAAGATTATGAGTAAAAACCACACACGGTACATTGTAAGAAAAAAGACGTTCGATTGTTTCGGTTCTGTTTTCCTGATGAAGTTTTGAAAGATAAGCAGTTTCACCGCGCCCGAAAAGCTGGACACGGTCGGCAGCAAAACTGTCATAAAAACCGGAAAGTTCAAGTCCCGGGCGGTTAATGTTAGGCACAGTGATTGTACGCGTTAATCCTTTGCGTCCTGCAATACAGTGCAGTTCCAGAGAATTATGCCCCTTGAGATCCATATCAATTAAATCAAGAACTGTAAAAGGTTTATCTGCCATATAAATATACTATACATACAATAAGGTAAAATCACAAGAATTATTTTAACAAAATTCAAAAAAAATCCCCGGAAAAAACTCTTCCCCGGGGCTGTCGGCTGCAAGCCTTTATCAGTTTAATTCAGAAATTACTTTTCCTGAATCTTATCCTTTTCTTTCTTAACTTTTGTGTCAAGAACGTCCATCATCTTGTTTAAAGCAGCACCGAAGTCAAAATCTTTGCCGCTAACATGAGCCTGTGCACCCCAGCGGAAATTTGCTGTTGCATCGAATACATATTCCTGTTCATGTTTTACGCGTACTGTAAGATCTACAATAAGGTCGTCTGCATACTTGATGCGTTCAAGTTTTTTTTCAATAAGATCTGATTGTTTCTGTTCAAGTTCAAAAGCTGCTGATACATTTTTAGTCATAGTAGTTTCCCCCTTATGATGTTAAAATCGGGCGGCAGGTGTATCCCCTGATTAACCCTCTATGAAGATTATAATATGGAAATCTGGTTAAAACAAATTTTATTTAAATCTTGTAACAGTCTTTTATGAAAGGCAGGCTTTAAAAAAGAAACTATCTTACCGGATTGATGTAAAAACATTTGACGGAACGGAGCAAAAAACGGCTTTTGCGAACACTTGCAGGGGTGGCCGCTTTTGCGGCCGTAAAATAAGATACGCCCCTGCACCGTGCGAGCATAAAACGGCTTTTTGTGGAAGTGCAGTCAAGTGTTTTTTTTGTCTCAACAGCAAGATAATAATTATTATTTAAAAAGCCTACCTTCCGTACGAGGAATCAATATTTAACTGGGCACGGTATTTGGCCACTGTTCTTCTTGCAATTTTTATACCGCGTTCTGCAAGCAGGCCGGAAAGTTTCTGGTCGCTTAATGCTTTTTTATCATTTTTATGTTCTTCAAGAATCTGCTTAAGTTCAAACATAACTCCTTCTTTTGACGAAGGAACATCCTGCAAAGACGCAGAATCCGCTACCGCATTCGTAAAGAAAAAGCTGATTTTAAAAAGTCCCTGACTGCAGCGAAGGTATTTCTCATTTGCCATGCGGCTTATTGTTGCTTCATGAACTCCAAGAATTGCGGCAATTTCTTTCTGTCTTAAAGGCTTTAAATAACGGTGTCCTTTTTCAAAAAAATCTTTCTGAATGCTTACAATCTGGGCACAGGCAGAAAGCAGTGTTTTTCTGCGGAACTCAAGGCTTTCCATAAACTCTGAAGCAGAGCGGACGCTGTCCATGACAAAACGGTGTTCTGAACGTTTTTTTTCTGATTCTTCCGTTGATTTTGTAACCCTCGTACGGTCAAGAGAAAGTTTATAAAACTCAGGAGAGATTTCTATTACCGGAAGAACTTCATCATTTGCGCGGACTCTATACTCCCCTGTTTCAGGATTTTTTTCCACAAAAACGTCCGGAGCAATATAGGCATTTTCTGAAGGCGAAAAATCTCTGGCAGGGAAAGGATCAAGGGTCTTAATATAGTCTACTGCCTTCGTAATCTCATCTTCCGTAAAATCGAGGGATTTTTTTGTTATTATCTGCGTAAGGTTTTTCTGATTATATTCCTTTATTTTTTTTAAGATTTTTGCACTCTGCGGCGGATTTAAAAAATCAAAGTGACCGTCAAGAATAAAAAGTGCAGCCGGCGGGGCTTTTTCATCTGCTTTTGCCTGAACAAAAAGACTTTCTTCAAAATTTTTACAGCAGGTTCCGACAGGATCAAGCTGGCGGATATAATCCATCGTTCTATCGACAAGTTCTGCTGTCTGGAGCGGATCATTTCTGTCAGCAAGGGAATAAGGGTCAAGAATATGAAATCCCCTGGAATCAAGATTGTGAATTAATGCCAGACCGAGTTTTTCTTCTGAAGGCGAATGAGAAACTGAAAGAAACTGATGTTCAAGATGGTCGCACAAGGTCAGTGTTGTATCCGGGGAAGATTCAAGAGCCGCCTGAAAATTATCGCTTGCAAGCTGTCCTGCGGCAGAAACGCCCGAAGAAGTCTTAATTGAAGACGAGGAATCAGAATACGGAGAATGAGAAAGGCGGGCATTCTGAACGCCTTCTGCAACGGCATCTTTTGTGATTATGAGGGCAGGATTTTTTGCGGCTGTGTCATATATTTCACGGCGGAGATCTGCAGAAGAAAGGGAGAGCATCTTTACTGACATCAGCTGCTGCTGGCTTAAACGCTGTGTCTGAACCTGAGCCTGATGCTGAATTTGAGTAGTACGCTGTTGTAATCCCAGAGAAGGAAAATCTGCCATTTACTTATATTATAGCAAGAATTGTGCCAAGCGTGTAGGAAAAATTTTTGTATACACTGATTTTTATTTTCGCTAGAATAGTGCTTATGAAAGCATTTGAAAAATACGGAGTTTCTGTTCCGGAAATACTCCTTCCAAAAAACATTGATTTATCGACCTGGTCAGTAATTGCATGTGACCAGTACACTCAGGACAAAGCCTACTGGGAAAAGGCAGCTGAAACTGCAAAGGGAAAACCGTCTGCATTAAACCTGATTTTCCCGGAAGTATACCTTGGCGACAGCGGTAAAGACGAACGCATTCTTAAGATTCAGAGCACAATGAAATCTTATATTGACAGCGGTGTTTTCGAAGACGCAGCTGAAGAATGCATTTATATTGAAAGAAAAACCGAATACGGCCGCACACGCAGAGGACTTGTTCTTTGCGTTGACCTCGATAAATACGAATGGAAACCTGATTCAAAGGCTTTAATCCGTGCAACAGAAGCAACTGTTCCGGAACGTATTCCGCCGAGAATGAAAATCCGTAACGGCGCTGCCCTTGAACTTCCTCATATCATGCTTCTTGCAAACGATCCTGACGACTGTCTTGTAGGAGGAGCAGGAAAACTCTCAAAAAAGAATGCTCCTGTTTATGACGGAAAACTCATGCATAATTCAGGCAGCATTACAGGCTGGGCTTTTAAAGGAGAAGAAGCAGAAAATCTTCTTGAAAAATCACTTGCAAAGCTCGCAGAAGAAGGAACTGGAAAAGACGGTTCTACATTCCTTTTTGCAGTAGGTGACGGAAACCACTCTCTTGCAACGGCTAAGGCTGTCTGGGAAGAAAACAAGTCAAAACTTCCTGCTGACTCACCTGTACGCTATGCACTTGTAGAAATTGTAAACATTTATGATGAAGGCCTTACTTTCGAGCCGATTCACCGCGTTCTTTTTAACCTCGACAGTGAAGAACTCTTAAACACAGCCGCAGAAAAACTCGGCGGACAGATTACTGATTTTAATGACAGCGCATCACTTGAAAAAGCCGTTGCTGACAAATCTGCAAAAGGCGCAAGATACGGCTTTATCTGGAATGAATCTGGAAAAACCGTAAACAAGATGCTCCAGACTTCAATTACGGACCTTGCAATTGCCGCCCTTCAACCGCTTCTTGATGAATACATGAGTTCAAAAGGTGCTGATAAAACTCAGATTGACTATATCCACGGTTCAAAGGAAGTAATTGAACTTGGAAACAAAGCACAGACAACAGGCATCCTTCTTCCGCCGATTGCCAAAGATTCATTCTTTGCAACAATCAACGGCAGAGGCCCGCTCCCTAGAAAATCTTTCAGCATGGGAGAAGCAAGCGAAAAACGCTTCTACGTTGAAGCACGCCGTCTGTTCTAGCCGTCTGTTCTAAAATAAACTGACTGTCACTAAAAAATGTCCGCACATTCTTCAGTGACAGACTTAAAACTGTTCCAGAACGGAAAGAACTTTATCACCGAATTTCAAAGTTTTGTTTTCTCCGATTCCGTAACAGTCACTAAGCTCTGCAAGCGTGCAGGGCTTTTTTTGTGCTATATCAAGCAGAGTCCTGTCTCCAAAAATCACATAAGGCGGAACATTAAGTTCTTCTGAATATTTTTTACGCCACTTTTTTAAGGCCGCTGCAATTCTTCGTGTTCCGCTGTCTTCTATGCTGTCAAGCGAAGATTTTTTCCTGAGAAGCACATTCTCCTTTTTAAGTTTTGACTTTGACACAGGTTTAGGAAACATAAGTCCGCCGCCTGAAGAAGAAGGCGCCGCCCCTTTTGGAACAAAATTTCCGTCTGACTTAAGACTGACAGAATCAAAGGAACTTCCGTCTGCAGCGTTTTTGAACTGATTAAAAGGCAGTAAGATTTTATCCCTGTTTTTAAGGGCACTAAGTCCTGCCTGAGTAAGCTTTAATACGGCGTAATCCTGAGTTTTGACAAGATATTTTTTTTCGATTAAAAGCGCAGTAAGATAAAGCCACTGACTTTTATCAAGTTCCCGCCCTATTCCCCATGTAGAAATCATATTATGAGAGTTTTCAAGGATTTTTTTATTTCTGCTTCCAAGCAGGACTTCCGCAATATAAACGGCACCAAAACGGCTGCCTGTCCGTATAATACAGCTCATTAATTTCTGACAGGGAACAGTCATATCAACAGGAGGCCGGCATCCGTTACGGCAGATATCACAGCAGGAGTCAGGCGGAACATTCTGTCCTGTATATTTTTCTCCGAAATATTCAAGAAAGACTTTTCTTCTGCACACCGGAGAAGAAGCGTAATTTATCATTTCTTTAAGAAGCTGTTCCGCCTTTTGAGGATCCGCTGAATCAGCAAAAAAATGCCTTACTTTATAGATGTCGCCTGGAGAATATAAAAGAAGAGCTTCGGCAGGAAGTCCGTCCCTTCCGGCACGTCCTGTTTCCTGATAGTACTGTTCAAGTGATTTAGGCAGATCCCAGTGGATTATAAAGCGCACATTAGGTTTATCAATTCCCATTCCAAACGCAAGGGTTGCAACCATAATCTGCACCTGATCGCGAATGAAAAGATTCTGATGTTTTTTGCGCTCCTCATCGCTTAAGCCTGCATGGTAATTCAAGGCAGAGTAACCAAGCTCAAGCAGCGTCTGTGTCAGGGAATCTACCTGCTTACGGCTGAAACAGTAAATAATACCGCTTTCATCCCAGTGACGGCGTATGCATTCAACTGTCTGTGCCAGGGGATTATTTTTAATTTTAACATCAAGATAGATATTAGCCCTGTTAAAACTAGAAACAAGAACCTGCGGCTTTACAAGGGCAAGATTTTCGACAATATCAGTCCGCACCTGAGGCGTTGCAGTTGCAGTCAGGGCAAGACACACCGCATCAGGAAACTGACGGCGGACAGAAGCGATTTCAAGAAACTCGGGTCTGAAATCATGCCCCCATTCTGAAACACAGTGCGCCTCATCAACTGTCAGGCAGCTTAATTTTACGCGCTGATCATGCAGAAGTTCCTGTATTTTTGAGGAAGCAAGCCCTTCTGGAGAAACATACAGTATTTTTGTTTCGCCGTTTCTTATTGAATTCATCGCCTCAAGATAGCTGCTCCATTCAAGCGTACTGTTAAGGAATACAGCATTAACTCCGGCCGCAGTAAGGCTGTCAACCTGATCCTGCATAAGTGAAATCAAAGGCGAAACTACCACTGTAATTCCATCAAAAATCAGGGCCGGAATCTGATAGCAGAGGGACTTTCCTCCGCCGGTCGGCATTATGGCAAGGGTATCTTTTTTATTGAGGACATTAAAAATTATATCTTTCTGAAGAAGCCTGAAAGAATCATAGCCAAAAACTTCTTTCAATACTTTTTCAGGTTTTGCACCGGTATAATCTTTCATCACTTTTATTCTACATTAAAAGCATTTATTCGGACACAAGGCAGAAAGCTTTGCCGCTGTCCTGAGATAAAACCGCACACTTGCCATAAATGCTCTATTTTTGATAATATTCCTTTACACAAACGCCGGAGTGGTGGAATGGTAGACACGAAAGACTCAAAATCTTTTGCGGGCAACTGTGTAAGGGTTCAAGTCCCTTCTCCGGTATAAAAAGGCTGTCAGTAAAACTTCTGTAACTGGCAGCCTTATTTTTTTACTCACGTTATGCGTACTCTGCATCTTCAAAGACATTCCCGCCTGCCCTGTAAAAAACAGCTTCCTTAATGTCGCCGGCAGTGATTTTTTCATGTCCGCTCATATCAGCAAGCGTTCGCGAAAGCTTTAAGCATGCACTTATACCGCGCTGTGAAAAACCGTGTTCCACTGCTTCTTTTTCAAGAAGTTCAGCCTCTGCTTTTTCAAGTTTACAGTACCGGCTTATCTGTTCAGGTGAAAGCCTTGAATTTTTAACACCCCGTTTTCTCTGAGCAGTAACGGCACAGGCAATTTCTTTACGAAGTTCCAAAGTAGAAAGAAATGCTCCATCATTATCTTTTTTTGAGGCGTTAACACGGATATCAACTCTGTCTAAAAGCGGGCCTGAAAATTTCCTCCAGTACATCTCAACTGAATGTGCACTGCAGAGACAGATTTTATCAGGAACACCATAGTTTCCGCACGGACAGGGATTTGCCGCCATAAGAAGCTGGAACGCCGCCGGATAAACTGTAGTTCTTCCGGCCCTGCTCAGGCTGATACTGCCGTTTTCAAGAGGAACTCTGAGCATCTGAAGAACTGAACTTCTGAATTCTGCAGCCTCATCCAGAAACAGAACACCATTATGTGCAAGTGAAATTTCTCCTGGCCTGCAGTTTATGCCGCCGCCGCACATCCCTTCTATTGAAGCTGTCTGATGCGGCATTCTGAAAGGGGGAACTGTAATCAGCGGCTGTGACGGCTGAAGGAGTCCTGCAAGGCTGTGGATTCTTGTTACGCTCTGACTTTCCTCTGGAGAAAGAAGAGGAAGAAGTCCTGCAAAACGCGAAAGCGCAAGAGTCTTTCCACAGCCCGGCGGGCCGTATGCAAGAAGATTATGACCTCCCGCAGCAGCTATCTGGAGCGCCCTGACAAGTTTTTTCTGTCCGCAAACATGCTTCATGTCACATGAATCATCAGTTTTTGCAAACATAACTCCGCCGGTACACTCACCGCCTAGAACTCCAGGGTCTTTTTCTGATTCGATTCCGCTTTTAAAAAGTTCAGGTTTATAAAGGGCTTCAAATGCTTCACTTAAGTTTTCAGCAGAAAAAACTTTCATTCCTTCAGCCTCAAGTGCTTCAAGTCCATTCGCTGAACTCACGATGCATCTGTTAATACCGCAGGAAAGTGCAGTACATGCCGCAGCATGCACACCCCTTACAGGTCTTAGCATTCCTGACAACTCCAGTTCTCCCATCACAAGAACACAATCATCCCTGATTGCTGCGTCACCATTATTTTTCTGTGCATCAAGAACCGCAAGCGCCAGAGCAAGATCAAAACCGGCACCTTCTTTTTTCAAATCCGCAGGAGATAAACTTATCAGCACCCTTTCAAGAGGAAATTCAAAACCGGAATTTCTGATCGCAGAACGCATACGTTCACGACTTTCCCTGACTGCGCCGTCCGCCAGACCAACCACATCAACCGCAGGAATTCCCCGCCGAAGATCCACTTCAACAGTAACTAATGAGCCTTCATAACCGAAGGGCGAAAAAGAAAAAATTTTCATCTTCAAAGACCTCACATATATAATTAGCAGCGAAATTAAAAAACAGACAAAAAATGAGAAAAAAAAATAAAAAAAATGAAAATTTTTTCTTAAAAATTAAGCGTACGGGTGTTTTTTACCACGGCGGGGAGAACAGTCAGTTTTTTATGAAGGGCCTTTGCGGCGGGCGGCGCGGCCGTAAGGCTCAGAGGGGACTATTGTAAGGGAAACAGGAAGACTTTCGATACTAAACGGCTTAGGGACAGGAGCAGCGCCGAAAAGGCGTTCCGGCGCGTCAGTGCCGGAATGGAACTGCGGATGGCCCGACCCGGAGCGCAAAGGCGCGCAGGGGAAGCCCCATAAAAAAATCAGGAACCAAAAAGTGCAGAAAAAGCGTCTTTTGCAGCCCGGGCTTTTGATGAATCAGAAGAAGCTGAGGGAGCAGTATTTAAGGAAAAACTGTCACAGAAATTGGCCCTTTCTTTGTCGGAAACCAGTTCGTCAATTGTTTCATGACAGTCAAAATGGCTGCCCGGTGAATAGAACCTGCAGTTTATACAGGAATGAAGGTCAGCACCGCAGAACTGACAGGTTGAAGAACGGAAAATTTCCGTCTGTGTGACAGGTTTACCGCATTTTTTACACATAAAGGCCTCCTCCATCTAAACTGCGGCGCGGATATGAGTATGCAGGATACACGGCACCAGAGTTTTTTAAGGCTTTTATTTTACCCAGTCTGTCTGTTTATAGTCAAATTCGCCGCCCATGGCAGGCTTTAATTCTTCTTCCCAGAAACGCTCTTCGATTTTTCTGCCGCCCACTGTTTTTCCAAGATGACGGTCTGCCCGCACTCCCCTGCCATGAAAATCACTGCCGGCTGTTACAAACATTCCCAGTTTGCGGGCAAGTTCTTCGAGGCGGAAACACTCTGAATTGCGGGCTCCCGGATGCCAGGCTTCAAGTCCCATTACGCCCTTATCGCGGATTGATTTCATTACCTCTTCCATTTTTCCAAGACTTACATAAAGTGACATCGGATGGGCAATTACAGGGATTCCGCCCGAGGCTGTTATTGCTTCAACCGCAATCTCAAGATTTTCTCCTGAGTGGGGAACATACCATTTTCTTCCTTTTGCAAAAAAGCGGTTGAAGGCATCCTGACGGGTTTTAACGATTTTTTTCTGGACTAAAAAATCTGCAAAATGAGGGCGGCCTATCTGACTTGCAGGAAAAGAGTTTTCGATTTCTTCAAGAGTAAAATCGTAGCCGTCAGCGCGCATTTTTTCGAGAATCTGGAGATTTCTGTTACGGCGGTCTTCGTAAAGATAATCTGTTACGGCTTTTAATTCTTCACTTTTTCGCTTAAGCCCCAGCCCTAAAAGATGAAATTCTCCTGAAGGCCAGGCGACTGTAATTTCTATTCCGGGAATGAAATTGATTCCACACTCAAGACAGGTCTTTGCAGCTTCACTTAAGCCGTCCACAGTATCATGATCGGTAAGGGCCCAGACTGTAAGATTTTTTTCTGCGGCATAGCGGGCAGAATCAGCGGGACTTAAAATACCGTCGGAAGCAGAAGAATGTGTGTGCAAATCAATCATAATAGAAAAATATAGCATATTTAAAAAAAATATGGTATTCTTTAAGATAATTATAATTGTTTGCATTATAATTAGACTTGAGAGGAAAATATGCCAAAAGTAATGCAGTACAGCAAAGGATCTATCATTTACTTTGCCGGCGACAGAGACGAAAGAGTATTCATCTTACAGAAAGGTTGCGTAGTTATTTCCACAACCGATATCGAAACAAACCTTCCGGTTACAGAACAGATTAAAACAGGTGAATTTTTCGGCGTAAAATCTGCACTTGGACATTTTCCCCGCGAAGAAACTGCTACAGTTTTAATGGATTCCGTTTGTCTTTCCCTCACAGTTCAGGAATTCGAAAACATTTTCTCTTCAAACAAAGCTGTAATAATGAAGATGCTCCGCGTTTTCTCAAACCAGCTCAGACAGATTCACAAAAAAACAGAAGAAATCTTAAACAAAGGTCAGGATATCAACCAGCAGACAGGAATGATGAGCGTTGCCCAGGCTTTTTACAATGACGAATCATGGAGAAGCTGTGCCGACGTCTGCATCAACTACCTCAAGCGCTATCCGACTGCAACCAACAAGGAAGCAGTTGCAAAAATGTACACGACTGCAAATGCCCGCGCTCAGAAAGCAGGACTTACAGCAAGTATGGAAGCGGGAGCAGATGCTTCTTCAAACGACCAGGCATTAAAACTCTTTGAACTTCCTGCCTTCAGCCGCTTTGCAAAAAAATATGAACCGGGTCAGGTCATCATCACTGAATTTGAACCTGGTGACAGTTTCTACCTTATTCAGAGCGGAAACGTTCAGCTTGTAAAGTGCGTTAACGGTCAGAATAAAAACCTCGACATCTTAAAGCCGGGAGAATTCTTCGGCGAAATGGCGATTCTCGACAACTCACCGCGCTCAGCAACCTGTCTTGCAGAAGGCCCGGTTCAGTGCCTTGAGTTCAACAAGGCAAACTTTGAAATCTTAATCACAGGCAATCCTCAGATTGCGCTCAATATCTTAAAGCTTTTCTGTAAGCGTATTTACGACCAGAAACGCCGCTTCAAGATTCTTGTAATCCAGGATCTTCAGGCACGCATTGCAGACGTATTCTGTATGCTCGACGAGATGAATCCAAATTCAAATCCTAATGACCGCCAGAGACGCTTCAATGTAACGATTCAGGAAGTTGCTCACTGGGCAGGACTTTCACTCGAGCAGACAAGAGATGAAGTTAACCGCTTCGTAAGCTCAAGAAAGCTCATGGTTTACGATACAAACATGGTAGTTTCAAACATCATGGATATGAAGCGTATTGTAGACACAAGAACAATGGCCCGCCAGCAGTAGATTTTTTAAGGGGAGAAGTCTCTCCCCTGCGTCACACTCCGTTGTGCCGCACCCCACTCAACGGGGCACTTTTTTGTCAGTGCGGCCCCGTAACGCCCCGAAGGCACTCAGCACAGTTCTCCACATGCGGTGTTAAGCCGCGCGCCCACCCCACACATCGCTGTCACTCATCACAGCGTTTCTGCAGCCCCTGTCTAAAAGCGCGCCCTACATGTCCTGTCACGCGGCAGGTCCAATCAGCCTGAACTGCCCCACCCCTCATGAACACTTTCCCCCTCCGAAGAAGGCATTCACACATTCCCTATATCAGGGCTGTAAAACACGAAACGACCTTCAGCTCAGGCAAGATTCTCTTTAATAATTTTATCTACCAGGCGGGGGCTTAAAGGCCTTGCTTTGGATTCAAGTGTATAAATAAAGTTTTTCCCGGGGATCCAGCCGCTGGAAGAATACAACGCTATTTTTGACAATGCATTATCACAGTAGTCAGGATTATCCATGAGTCCAAAATGCTCCCAGATTACAGAAGTGCCGTCTTTCAGATTAAGGCACATAAAATCAGGATGAAAATCTCCTCTGCCTTTTATTGCCACGGGATACTCATAGCGGTACGGCACACCTGAGTAAAACAATGCATTTGCAATAAGTATTTCTGACTTGGAGCGAACCCTCTCGCCGCGCGCTGTAATAAAATCAGGTGCATCATTTTCAAAAGGCAGCGGCTTAAAGGTAACAGACTGCCATTGTTCTGCATATTGCGCGGGAGATATACAAAGCGGTGAAATCATTTTCTGAAGGTCAGACGGATATTTTTGAAAAAACTCAAGCAGTTCAGTCTCAGAATAATTACATAGGGCATAATCAAGCGCATCAAGCTGTTTTTGAAGCACTTTTTCAAGCTGCAAATTATATTTTTTCTGTGCCAGTTTTGCTGCAACCTGAAGGTTCTTTCTGTTTATGTAAGTCCCCTGCCTGTCTTCAGGTGTACTCCTGATATAAAACTGCAGGGAGTTTCCTTTTTTTACAGTTTTAAGCATCCCTGACGGAGCATTTTTTCCCCTCTGGCGCAGAAAGCGGAGTAAATCAAACAAAATACCGCGCTTTTTTATGATTGCAGCGCGGAGTAAGTCATTTACAATTAATTTTTGCATATTAATCCTCCGTGTAGAGCAGAATTTATGCATTTTTTGGATGAACGGCAAGAAAAAAATAAGGAAATAAGAGGAATTATTAAAAAAAGGGGCGGAGAATGCATAAATTCTGTATTTCCTGACTGAAATTTATGTATTTTTGAGTGTCCGGCGCGCCGAGGGGAGTTAAACAGAAGTGAAAAAGCATAAATTCTGCGGTTCCGGCATTAATTTTATGTATTTTAAGTAAAACAAGCGCCGGAAAAACTCACAAAGCAGGCGCGGATACATAAATTCTGCATTTCCTGACTGATATTTATGTATTTTTGAGTGTCCGGCGCGCCGCGGGGAGTAAATCAACAGCGAAAAAGCATAAATTCTGCGGTTCCGGCATTAATTTTATGTATTTTAAGTAAAACAGGTGCCGGAAAAGCTCACAAAGCAGGCGCGCCATGCCCGGGAGTGTATCTTCCGCACCTGCATATATTTGCCCTGACGCATATTCATTAAAAAATCATTATTTTACTTGACACAATTATATTGTATTCAATATATTTTATACAGAAATATTTGATACAATATAATTTACGGAGGCAGAAATATGTCAATTTATGAACACTCTTTTAACGACGGAAAAGGAAATCCTCTTTCAATGGAAAACTACAGGGACAAAGTTCTCTTAATCGTAAACACTGCAACCGGCTGCGGTTTTACCCCTCAGTATGAAGGACTTGAAAAACTTTACGAAAAATACCACGAAAAAGGACTTGAGATACTCGACTTCCCGTGCAACCAGTTCGGTCATCAGGCCCCGGGCACAGATGAAGAAATTACTCAGTTCTGTTCTTTTAAATATCACACACAGTTTCCGCAGATGCAGAAAATCGATGTTAACGGAGAAAATGAACACCCGCTCTATACTTTCTTAAAAGCCCAGAAAGGCTTTACAGGATTCTCAGGACTCAAGGGAGCTGTTATGAGCGCCTTCATCAAAAAACAGGACAAGAACTACAAAAATAATCCCGACATTAAGTGGAACTTCACAAAATTCCTTGTTGACCGCAGCGGAAATGTAATCGACCGCTTTGAAAGTACTGTAGAACCTGAAAAAATTGAAGAAAAAATCAGCGCACTGCTGTAAAATAACTGAGAGAGGAAAACTTATGCTTTATGATGTAATAATAACCGGAGCCGGACCTGCAGGAATATCAGCCGCACTTTATGCGCGCCGCGCAAACCTGAATGTACTTGTAATTCACACGGGAGCACAGGCTCTTGAAAAAGCACATAAAATCGAAAACTACTACGGTTTTCCTCAGGGAATCAGCGGCCCGGAACTTTACGAAGCAGGCCTTAAGCAGGCTGAAAATCTTGGGGTTACAGTCTTAAAAGACCAGGTAATCAGTCTGTTTCAGAACTCAGACAAAAGTTTTTCTGTAATAACGGCAGGAGAAGAAAACGGTAATGCAGGCGGCGAAAAGCAGTTCAACTCAAAAACCCTCATCATCGCCTGCGGAAACAAAAAACTCCGTCCTGCCGTAAAAGGCATTACAGAATATGAAGGTCACGGTGTAAGCTACTGCGCAGTTTGCGACGCCTTTTTCTACAGAAACAAAGACGCCGTTGTAATCGGAAACGGAAAGTTTGCCGTAAGCGAAGCAGACGACCTTGCAAATACAGCTTCGTCAGTAAAAATCCTTACAGACGGCCAGGATGAAAGCGAAATAAAAAAGACTGCGGGCACAAAATATGAAATCATCACAAAAAAAGTAAAAGAGATAAAAGGTGATGACAAGACAGGACGAGTGAACGCTGTAGAATTTGAAGACGGAGAAATATTAAAGACAGACGGTGTATTCATAGCGCTCGGAGAAGCGGGGGCGGCAGACTTTGCAAAAAAAGCAGGCATTTTCTTAAACGGCGACAGCATAAAAACTGACGAAAAAATGCGCACTAACGTAAAAGGAATTTTTGCCTGCGGAAACAGCACCGGCGGACTTCTTCAGGTGAGCAAGGCAGTTTACGAAGGTGCTGTTGCAGGTTTAAGTGCCGTAAACTTTTTAAGGGAAACAGGAGAGGCTGAATAATGAAAAAGGAAAATATAAAAGCAGCAGAAAAATTGAATCCCGGAAAACCTGCTGAAAAATTGAATCCCGCCGGCCCTTCAAACAGCACATCCGGGGACGATGGTCACTACGACTGCCTTAAACTTTCAAACCAGCTGTGTTTTCCTCTGTATGCTGCAAGCAGGGAAATTACCAGAACCTACACTCCCCTCTTAAAACAGCTCGGCCTGACCTACACGCAGTACATTGCCCTCCTTGTTTTATGGGAAGAAAAATCCCTTACAATCGGCGATTTAGGCAGAAAGCTCTTCTTAGATACAGGTACCCTTTCACCCATGCTCAAAGGAATGGAGGAAAAAGGCCTTATAAGCCGCATCCGTGAAAAAGACGATGAGAGGGTTGTAAAAATTACGGTTACACAAAAAGGAGAAGCCTTAAAAGAAAAAGCAGTATCAATTCCTGAAACAGTCGGCTCCTGCCTGAATCTGTCAAACGAAGAAGCAGAAGAACTTTATAAAATACTGTATAAAATCCTTTCAAACTAAAAAAAAGCCCCGGAAGTCAATAAAACTTCCAGGGGAAAGCCAACTAACAGACTCGAACTGTTCCCCTCTAGTCACAGCCTCCTGCTGCTCCCGACGGGGCGCTTTCGTTCGCTTCCGGCTGCATCCATGCAGCCTCTTCGCCTGCCGGCGCGCTCACTGCATTAAACAGTTCGAAGTGCACCTGAAAAGTTTAAATAGTTTAAAATAAAAAAAGCCAACTAACAGACTCGAACTGTTTACCTGCTCGTTACGAGGGAGCTGCTCTACCGGGTGAGCTAAGTTGGCAGTAAATTAAACATATCAGAAATCATTGATTTTTTCAAATGAATCTGTCAAATTTACTTTATGAACACCCGCTCAGAAAGCACAGTCCTTTCAATGACGACACAGCCCGTCGGTTCCCTTATCCTCAAAAATGCAGTTCCTACAATCATAACGATGACGGTTACTGCCATCTACAACACAGCCGATACTTTTTTTGTAAGCCGTCTTGGAACAAGTGCTTCCGGTGCCGTAGGAATCATTTTTTCCTTAATGACAATGATTCAGGCGGGCGGTTTTATGATTGGAATGGGGACAGGTTCAATCACAAGCCGTGCAATAGGCTCAAGGGACAATAAGAAAGCAGAAACTTATGTTTCTACCGCAGTTATTTTTGCCTTCACTCTGGGACTTTGTCTGTGTACAGCCGGAACAATTTTTATCAAAAAGCTTGTAAGTTCACTCGGAGCAACTCCTACAATTCTTCCTTACGCTCTTTCCTACGCACGGTACATAATATTTGCCTGCCCTTTTATGATGACTTCCTTTGTGATGAACAATCTTCTGAGGTTTCAGGGAAAAGCAGCTTTTTCAATGATAGGAATGACCGCAGGCGGAATCCTCAACATGTTTCTGGATCCGCTTTTCATCTTTGTTTTTGACTGGGGAATCAGCGGGGCTGCCATTGCCACATTAATCAGCCAGATTACAAGTTTCTGCATTCTCTCTTCAATGTTTATTTTCCGGCGCTCTGCAGTTGATTTTCATTTTAAGGCAGTGAGCACCCGTTTTTCTGTTTATTTTGACATAATCACTACTGGGCTTCCGAGTTTTTTCAGGCAGGGACTAGCTTCTTTTTCAACAGTTTTAATGAATACGGGAGCCGCAAAGTATGGTGCTGTAATGACAGGCTTTGCCCTTACTTCCGCACAGACAGCAGATGCAGCAGTTGCAGGAATGTCAATTTCAAACAGAATACTCATGCTTCTTCTGTCACTTGCAATTGGCTTTGGACAGGGTTTTCAGCCTGTGTGCGGCATTAATCTGGGGGCTAAAAAATATGACAGAGTAAAAAGCTCAATCGCCTTCCTTTTGAAAATCAGTTCTGCGGTTATGACTTTCTGCGCCGTTTTTGTCTTTATTTTTGCCCCTGAAATTGCAAAAACCTTCCGCGATGATCCGGCTGTAATTACCGTAGCCACACGAGCCTTAAGATGCAGCTGCTGTGTTCTACCGCTCCATTCACTTATTTTCGGAACAAACATGCTCCTGCAAGTTGCAGGTGAAAAACTCAAAGCCATTACTCTTTCTTCAATGAGACAGGGAATCGTCTTTGTGCCGGTCATTCTTCTTCTTCCGCCGATTTTTACAGGAACTGGAATTGAAGGTATCTACGCTGTAAACATCACTCCTGCTTTAAGCGATTTTATAACGGCACTGGTTTCTATACCGTTCATGCTTTCGTTTATAAAAAAAAGACTTTCGCTTACTTCCCCTAATCCTTAACCGCCGCCGGACTAACTGCAGGATGCTGCATTAAAGCTTTCTGCATCAGGGATTTTTAACTGTTACACGCGTCAAAAGTATATTATACTTAAAGAATGAAAAATTCTTTTGCAAATGTTTCTACAACAGAACTTAATCACAAATGGAACGATGCAGTAAAACGGGAAATCCCGATTTATTCCCGCGGAAATTCAATCCGTTCTGATTTTGACAGGGATTATACAAGACTTCTCCACTGCCAGGCTTTCAGCCGGTTAAAGCACAAGACCCAGGTTTTTTATTCACCGCATAATGATCATGTCTGCACACGAATGGAACATGTAATGCACGTTGCTTCTGTTGCAGATACAATTTCAAAATACTTAGGCCTCAATACAGAACTTACAAAAGCAATTGCAACAGGACACGACATCGGACACGCACCTTTCGGACACACAGGTGAAGATATTTTAAATTCCCTCATGGAAAAACGGCCTGGAGCAAACGCACCGAAAAAGTTCTGGCATGAAAGAAATTCCCTTTTTTTTGCAGACTACATTGAAACGCTTCCTGACCCGGATGCAGTAGAAAGAACACTCAATCTTACCTATGCCGTACGCGACGGGCTTATCTGCCACTGCGGTGAAGTTGACCAGCAGGGAATAAAACCGCGGGACAAGGCTATGCCACTCTACGACATCAAAGTTCCCGGATATGTACAGCCTTTTACCTGGGAAGGCTGTGTCGTAAAAGTAAGTGATAAAATCGCCTTTTTAGGCCGCGACCTTCAGGATGCAAGACGCTACCACATTCTTGATATGAGCTGTTACCGCCAGTTAAGGGAAATTGTCGGAAGCACCCTAGGACTGACAAGAACAGGAGAAACAGTCAGCCACTCAAGCGGAAAAGCTGTAAACACCACAGTTCTTATTAACGACATGATAGTTGATTTATGCCAGCAGTCTTCGCCTGAAGCAGGACTTTGTTTTTCAGAGCAGTATTTTAAGTTTATTTCTGAACTTAAAAAATTCAGTTTTGAAAAAATCTATTCTCACTGGAGGCTTTTAGAATTTAAAGCCTATGCAAAAAATGTGCTCGGAACCATCTACAATACGCTGATGAACACCCAGAGTTTTGCACAAAACGGACGGATTCCTTCGGCAATGAGATATTTTAAAAACTTGAGCACAACTTTTGAGGACTGGCTTATCCGCTACTCAAACTATATTCCAAAAGATTCACCTGACAGAAAAAAGACTCTCCGCTACGAAACACCTGTAGTTTTTGATGTTGATGACTGGGAAAGCTATCAGAAATGCGTGATTGAGTATATTTCAGGAATGACGGATGCCTTTGCAATCAGCTGCTGGAATGAAATAATCAGTTTTTAGAAAGAAAAACAGGTTAAAAAAAAGCTCCCGGCAGAACGCGTTCCAAAAGCAGCACGCGCGGGAGGGATTCCGGGCTGTCTTTTTCCCGGTTAATCGGCGCGGTTGTAGAGGACTTCGGGGTGATACTCAAAGTGCATGTTGTCGAAGATTATCCAGTTGCCGCCCCAGATAAAGCCGTGTTCCTCGAAGATATCTATTACTTTTTGCGGCGGATTCCAGCGCTTTTCTATAGGGGTGAGCATCCAGTTTTCAGGATCTTTGTCACGTGTCCAGTTCCAGAAAATCGCCTTTCCTTTTAATTTTTTGGGAAGAATATCAATTGCAATTCCGTAAGAATGAAAAGATTTTCTGCCGCCTGTGCCGTCAATTACACGCCAGTTATAGGCGTCTGCTGACTTTAAACTTTCTATAAAATCCTTAATCTCTTTATCTTTCTGCGCTTCACGGTAAATCTGGTTTTCAATGTCAAAAATTACATTTTTAATGCGCTCATGAATTTTTGTCTTGAGTCCTAAAAACCTGGTATGAACTATATGATCTTCAATTATTATCTGAGATTTTGCTGCATATAAAAAATCATAGAAGAACATCGGAGTGCCGTCTGTAGTACGTCTGTTTTCCTTTGCAGTAAACTCGCGGATTTTCTCAATTTCTTCTTTTGTAAGCGACGCAGGATCCTTTAACTTTGAATACGGATAAATAAGTTTCCAGTACTGTTCTTTATTTTTAAGTTCACTTTCAGGCAGGAATCTTCCGTCAGCCCACCAGAGTTTTATTTCCTTAACAGCATCTTTTCCATAAAAAACAGGAGCCTTAATTTTTACAAGATAGTCTTTTTGATTTTCATCATATTCGCTTTCAAAAGTTACATCAGGATAACACTTACGGAAAATCTCCAGTTCTACCGGTTCTTTTGTTTTTTTTGAAGAAGTCTTTTTTAAAAGCCCCTGATTTACTGACATCACAGAATCACTCACAGCAAGGACATCACCCAGTTCAACTTTTTTGCCTGCGGCATGAACGGCACGGTCAAAAACAGCTGCAGCACGGCCGTTAAAAAACCCTGCCTTTTTGTCAAGAAAAAGAGAAATATCGAAAAGTCCTGCAAGAACAAGAATAAAGATAAAAAAACGCCGTATGCTCATTTATTTTTTTAATAATTCCGGTAGATTTCGTCCTGCAAGTTTAACAAACTCTCTGGCACTTTCCAGGGCAGATTCCCTTAGTTCTTTATCAAGAGAAAGCATTCCCTTTAAAACCTGAAGCCCGCTCCTGCCCCAGTTTTCTGCAAGCTCACTGTTTGTCCTGGCCTTTGTAGATTCAAGCGCACCAAAAATCACTTCAACCAGTTCTTCACGCTGAACTTTTGTAAGGCGGACAAACCATTCATTAAAAACACCGTTAAAGAAAATACTCAGCTTACTTAATTCCGGGCAAAGTTCAAAATCAAGAGCTTCTGTCTGCCAGCTTAAAGGATCATGCTGCATCATGTTTTTTTCCGTACTTTTAATAACCTTAAACTCAGGAAAATGTTCAAAAAGCATTCCGACTACAGATTCCTGCGGAAAATACGAATTAAGCTTATTTTCAATTCTTTTAAAATCTTCTGACTCAAGAGTTTCCTTAAGAAAGCCCGGCCCGTCAAAATTATAAACTAAATCCAGTTTTTTCTGATATTTTAGAGGAAGTTTTGCACCTGCAAAAACAGCAAGATTACCGCCTTTTGAATGTCCCCCGCACATAACGGAGGCTTTTTTGAAAGCAGAGCAGGCTTCCTCAAGATAACAAAGGGCATCTTTCTGAGCCTTAACACTTTCCTTAAAGGCAAGATTACAGTCTTCTTTCCAGCCGATTATTGTATCGTCCGTACCGCGGAAAGCACAGAAAGCAAAGGAATTATCTTTAACACTGTTAAGGAAAGTAACGGCACTGAACTGCTCTTCTTCAGTTTTATCATATGAATCGCGGAAAGCAGAAAGTTCGAGATTTGCAAAACGTTTTGTCTTTGCAGCTTCAAATAAAAGTTCAACCGTGAGCGGATTAATCAGAAGCCCGAGATTCCGCCTATGCTCAAAACCGTCTCCTGCAAAAACAGCCGCAGCAGTATTCAAAGCAGTACAAACCTTAAAATCAGGCTGAACAATAGAATTAAAATTAAGATAGGAAAGCTGGCATAAAATGAGCGCATCCACACTGTTAAACTGAGAAGCTTCAAATGTTAAATCACCGCGCCATTTTAAGTAATCAAAAAGTGTCATGCAGCAGCTTAAACCCCATAATAATAAAAATCAGGTCTGACTTTCAGGCCCGTATATATTATAATAATTTAGAATCGAAGGAGTTTCAAATGAGTCAGAGATTTTTTCTTAAAATCAGTGCAGCCCTTGTATTCATGCTGATTTCTTTTTTATCAGGATGCACTAAAAATAACATGTCAAAGGCCAGGACAGATGCTGAAATTCCAGGTGTAAATACAGAATCAGGGAAAAACTCCGGCGGTCAGGACTCTGACCAGATCAGCGCCAGACTTCCAGCCGAAAAAGAAAAGTTTTATATAAACGAAAGCGAAAATCTTTTTATTGAAATGATAAAAATCCCCGGCGAATCTTTTGCAGCTGCCTCAACAGAGATAACACAGGCTGTTTACGAAGCAGTAACAGGAGAAAATCCTTCAGAAAACTATAATTCAACGCCGCAATGCCCTGCAGATTCTGTAAACTGGTACGACGCGGTAGTATTCTGTAACCGGCTGAGTCTTCTTTTAAACAGAAGGCCTGTTTATTCAGTTAACGGCAGTATAAATCCGGACGACTGGGAATACGAAGCCCACGGGGGATCGTCAATAACTATAGGAAAGGTTGATTTTAACAAAAACGCAGACGGCTTCCGTCTTCCAACAGAAAAGGAATGGATTACCTTAAGCGGTTTAAACACCCGAGGCTCCGCTGACAAAAACTCACTGGAAAAAGAACTTGATAAAACAGCCTGGTACGGCAAAAACAGCGGAAGCACTCCGCATGAAACAGCCCTCAAAGAGCCGAACTGTTACGGACTTTACGACACTCTCGGAAACGTATGGGAATGGGTCTGGGATTTATTCCCGTCCGATAAAAAATACCGCATGTACAAAGGAGGAAGCTGTACTTCCGCCCCGGAACTTTGCACACCGTCGTTTCAGGGACATCACTACCCGAGCAGATATTCCATGAACTATTCTTACTGGTGGTTTGGTGTGCGGCCTGTGATGAATTTGAGCGAATAAAAACTACGCCGGATGCGGAGGGCGCAAGTTGCCGCTTAATGAGCGGCAATGAGGGTTACCGAACCCGCAGCAGCCGGATTACGTCCCCCACACAAAAAAAATGACCGGCTTAAAAATAAACCGGTCAATCTTTAAGTATTACAAAAATACCTTACTGATTAGTAATCCATTCGTCGCAACCTTGCGGTTGCTAACGAGAATTGCTTACGCAATTCTCGCCTTTTTTTATTAGTACATTCCACCCATATCAGGAGCAGATGCTGGTGCAGGAGCCGGTGGTTCAGGGATGTCTGTGATTGCGCATTCTGTAGTTAAGAGCATTCCTGCAACGCTTGCGGCATTCTGCAACGCTGAACGGGTAACTTTTGCAGGGTCAATGATTCCGTCTGCCATCATGTCTACCCATTTTCCTGTGCGGGCATTATAACCTGTACCCTTCTTTTCGTTCTTTGCTCTTTCTGCAACAACGGCACCGTCAATTCCTGCATTTTCTGCAATCTGGCGGATTGGTTCTTCAAGGGCACGGCGAACAATCTTGAATCCGACTTTTTCATCATCGCTTAAGTCTTTTGCTGCCTCTTCTGTAAGGGCTTTTGAAGCTTCGATTAAAGCTGTTCCACCACCCGGAACAATACCTTCTTCCAGGGCTGCACGGGTTGCGGCAAGAGTATCTTCTACACGGAACTTCTTTT
>DGGY01000008.1 GCA_002392405.1 Treponema sp. UBA3862
ATTTTCGCAAGAAAAGAAGAAGAAGTTGTTGAAGCTTCTTCTGCAGAAGCTCTCGCTGCGTAAGTGAGGCCGGAACTCTTAGGGTACTGTTCCTGACTTTAGGATGTTCTGTCACCAAAAGGAACTTGCTTCAGGTTACGCTGACCGGATCTGAGGGACTTTTAGGTCAGATACGGAGAATACGCTTGTTATGCTGCTAAGTGCTCCCGACAATTACCTCGCATAACTAAACATGTAGATGTATTTGGATTACACTTTCGGACGGGGGTTCAATTCCCCCCATCTCCATAATATTTCCTTCCAACACATTTCAATCTCAGGCAGTCAGTTATCTTAATTCAAGCTGTCTGTCTGAAAAATCATTAAACAAAAAATAAGGACTCAAAAAAAATGTCAGATTTAATAAAAAACTACAAAGATTTTTTAAACAACGGCAAAACAGAACGCGAATGCATTAAAGAACTGATCAGCCAGGCAGAAAAAAACGGTTTTAAAGATCTTCTAAAAGTAAAAGACCTTAAACCTGGTGATAAAGTCTATATCCAGAAAATGAATAAAGCTGCAGCATTTTTTATTGCTGGTAAAGAATCACTGGAAAACGGAATCAATATTCTCGGGGCTCACGTTGACTCTCCCCGCCTTGATGTAAAACAGAACCCGCTTTATGAAAAAGATTTTATTGTTTACCTCAACACGCATTACTACGGCGGTATAAAAAAATACCAGTGGGTAACTCTCCCGCTTGCAATTCACGGCGTTGTATGCACAAAAGACGGCAAAACAATCGAAATTAAAATCGGTGAAGAAGAAAATGATCCTGTATTTGTAATTTCAGACATCCTTCCACATCTTGCGCAGAAACAGATGAAAGAAACAGCTTCTGACTTTATTCCGGGCGAAAATCTTGATCTGATTGCAGGCTCAGAAAAACCAGTAAAAGATTCAAAAGAAAAAGAAGGAGCAAAAAAGAATATTTTAAAACTCCTCAAAGACAAGTACGGTATCGAAGAAGAAGATTTCGGTTCTGCAGAACTTGAAATTGTTCCTGCAGGCAAGGCACGTGATTTAGGTTTTGACCGTTCTTTAATTTTAGGATACGGCCAGGACGACCGTTCCTGTGCATTTACGTCAGCCCAGGCATTATTCGATGCAAAAACTTCAGAAAAAACACTGTGCTGTCTTTGTGTAGATAAAGAAGAAATAGGAAGCGTCGGCGCTACAGGCATGGCTAGTCATTTCTTTGAGAATGCAGTTGCAGAACTTTCTGCAAGAACAAAAGAAGGTTTCAGTGAATTAACGGTAAGACGCTGTCTTTCTAATTCAAATATGCTCTCAAGCGATGTAAATGCGGCTTTCGATCCGATGAACACCGATCTTTTTGACAAAAACAATGCTTCATTCCTTGGCGGTGGAATTGTATTCAACAAATACACAGGCAGCCGCGGTAAAAGCGGTGCTAGTGATGCAAATCCTGAATACATTGCAAAACTCCGCAGTATTTTAGACAAAGCAGAAGTTAAATATCAGATGGCTGAACTCGGAAAAGTTGATCAGGGAGGCGGCGGAACAATTGCATATCTTGCTGCAAAATACGGCATGAATGTACTGGATGCCGGTGTCGCAGTTTTAAGCATGCACGCTCCATGGGAAACCACAAGCTGCTTTGATATTGAGCAGGCATACAAGGCTTACAAAGCCTTCCTTACAATCAACTAAAAAAAACAAAAAACTGCCGGTAAAGATTCTTCAATCTACAACCGGCAGTTTTTTTTATCTTTTATAACAAATCTTACTTATTTTATTTTTCTTAAGAAGCAGTCTTTAAATCCATAAGATTCAAATCTTTCTTTAATCATTCCGTATTCATCGGCTGTTAATGGACCTACCATTACGCGGTAAGCATCATTTCCATTTGGAACTAATACAACCGGATACTTGTCAGCATATTTGTTCAAAAGTGATTCAATATTTTCTTTATTTTTAAGTGTTGCAATCTGAAGATAATATTTACCCTTTTCAAGACTTTCACTTGCCTTAACATAATTTTCAATCTTTTTATCAGAAACAGAAGTTACTGTAACTTCTGACATAACCGGAGCTGGAGTTTCAACAGAAACTTCTTCAGCTACAGGAGCTTCGTCTTCTACAGGTGCTTCGTCTTCTACAGGTGCTTCTTCTGATTCTTCAGGAGGATTAGGTTCTGAAGGAACAAGAACTATTGGAGCATATTCTTCAGGAACTGCGCTGTCTTGAGCATCTGCTGATTCTACAGGCTCTTCAATTTCAACCGGAGCTTCTGTTTCTTCTTCCTGTGTTTCAGGAACTTCTTCGGTTACTGCTTCCTCTGCAGGAACTTCATCTGTTGAAGGCAGTTCTTCTGATTCTACATTTTCAGACGGAAGGTCTTCTGCAATTTCAGGAGCCTGTTCATCAAACTTTTCAGCTTCAGCCTCTTCTTCAGCCGGTGGAACATCAGAACTTACTGCTTCTGCTTCAGAATTATCTTCAACAGGAGCTTCAGTTTCAACTGCTTCAACCGGTTCAGCTTCGTTCTCTGCAGGAACTTCTTCATTAACAGGTTCTGTTACAGTATTATCTTCTGCCTGAGGAATATCATTTTCAACAGCTTCAGCTTCAACATTTTCTTCTGTCTCTGGTGGAACTTCGTCTACAGGAGTTTCATTTTCAGCAGTTTCAGCCTGTTCTGCTTCAATTTCAACAGGCACTTCTTCACTTTCAGTTACAGGTGATTCTTCAGCACTCTTTTCTTCCGTCTCTGCATCTGCAGACTTAATTTCTGCATTTTCTTCTTCAGGAAGAGTTTCTTCAGTTTTATTTACCGGAAGAGTTTCTGAAAGTTCATCATCAGAATAATTTCCTTCTTCATTTTCATCAGAAAGAACTGCTGTGCCTGAAACATTTTCATCCAGACTGCCTGTTCTTTTAGTAATTTTTACCTGAACATTAGAATCTTTTCTTATTGAAAGTCTGTCTGCAGCCTGTGGTGAAAGCATAATTGCAACGCCTTCACTTGCATCAATTGAACCCAGAATAAGAACATCAACTGTACTGCCATTTGCAGGATTAGTAACAGTAACACTGTCCCCTGGAAGATATCCGATTGTGCGGGCAAAAAGTCCTTTCGGCATTTCTCCTTCGTCGGCAACTACAGCCCTGCCGTCAAGCGATGGACGAGCAGCAGCACAAAGAATTGCCGCAGTGAAAAGTGTAAAAATCAATGAAATAATCTTTTTCATATCTATCCCCTCTTATTTTGAGTTCTTTAAGGTTGAACTTATTTTTGATGCTACGAGACTGGCAAAGTTATAAACTCCTGTCTCATTATTATTCTGCGGATCAACCGGCCCCGTTTCTGCTTCACCAGATGAAATCAGCTGTCCGTTTCTGGCATTGTAATTCTTCCATTCAACATTTTTTATCGAATCCAGAACATAAACCTCACTGCTGTTTGCCTTTTCAGGGATGTAATTAACTTCAAGACGGATTAAAATATCCATACTTCCCATCAAAGTCTCAATAAGCACTCTTTTTAATTCAGCCTTATCAGCTTCTGTATCCCCGTTTGTAATATAAACAGGAGAATTGGAAACGATATGACCTGATTCAAAAAAGAAGTCAGCTAAAGCCTGTTCAAACAGATAAGACATTTGAAAAACATCTTCCTGTCCGGGATTATTCTGCACTACCTGAAAATTAAGATTTTTTGCCTGTACGGCAGAGAGAAAAACTGATGCTGTAAATATAAAAATCCAAATCTTTTTCATCTTTATTAATATCGGCATCCCAAATTCAATGTTTAGAGATTAATACAAAAAAAAACCACCGGAATAAACCGGCGGTTTTACAAAGAAACTTAAAAGTTTACTTTGAGTAGTATTCAACTACCATCTGTTCATTGATCTGTACAGGGATTTCTGCACGGAGAGGAAGTCTTGTAAGAGTTCCTGTGAACTTTTCTTCATCACGGTCGAGATAATCAAGTTTAGCCTTGTTATCTGAGAGCCAGGTCTTTTTGAACTGTTCGCTCTTCTGTGATTTTTCTGTTAAAGAGATCTTCTGACCAACTTTTACAGAATATGACGGTACGTTGATTTTTACGCCGTCTACTTCGATATGACAGTGAGATACCATCTGACGTGCCATACGGATTGAATTTGCAAAACCAAGGCGGTATACAAGGTTGTCGAGACGTGTTTCAAGTTCAACAAGCAATGCAACACCAGTCATTTCTGATGATTTTGATGCAAGTTCAAAGTAACGGCGAAGCTGGCGTTCAAGAATACCATAGTAAGCCTTAACCTTCTGTTTTTCGATTAAGTGAAGACCGTAATCAGATGTCTTCTTTGTTTTCTTGAAAGCTGGTGCTCCTGCTCTTTCCATAGCCTTTGGGTGTCCACATACGTTTACACCAAGTCTTCTACATTCCTTAAAACGAGGACCGTGTTTTGTAGCCATTTAAATGCTCCTAAAATCTTCATCAAGTTTGAAATAACCACAAGCCGCGCAGTTATTGTTACTTGATTTTCAAAGTTATGTACTGCTTAGAGGGAAGCTAATCAGTTCTAATAAAATATCATTTTGAAAGATTTATGGCAATACTTCAGCAGTGAATATGACAGTTATTTCTTTGTAATATCACATGTTACCCTTAACCCTCCCTCTAAAGTCTTGTTGTAAAACGTCTGTTTTAATGCTAAAATTAAGTTATTAACGGTGGGATAATTAAACAATGCTGCAGAAAATCAATTCAAAAATATACATTATAGGCGCAGGTTTTGCAGGACAGATGATAGCCCGCGACCTCATGAACAAAAAAATCTTCGGCAGCGTTGCAGCATTTCTTGATGACGATAAAAAACTAATCGGAAAATCAATTGAAGGAATTCCTGTTTTAGGACCAATCGCAGAAGTTGCAAGTCTTGTAAAATGCGGCCCCTTAGATGAAGCGATAATTGCAATTCCAAGCGCACCCGTAGAAAAAATCAGGGAAATCCATGAAGTTTTAAAAGAAAGCGGATTTTCACATATAAGAATTCTGCCGAGTGTAAGCCAGATAATTGACGGCAAGGCTCATCTGGTTCAGACAAGGGAAATAGATCCTCTTGATATACTCGGCCGAACTCCGGTTATAATTCCGCTTCATCAGAGCCTTAAATATCTTCGGGGAAAAAGGGTCTTAATCACTGGAGCAGGCGGTTCAATCGGTTCTGAACTTTCAAGACAGCTTTTAAGCGGAGGAGCTGAAAGACTTTATCTTTTCGGCCACGGCGAAAACTCAATTGTACAGATTTACAGGGAACTTCATGTTCTTCAGCAGGAAGGTGTCGGTGAAAAAGCGACCGTTGTACCTATCATTGGTGACATGAAAGATAAAGAATATGTTAAATACATAATCAAAAAGACAAGGGCTAATGTAATCTTTCACTGCGCAGCCTACAAGCATGTTCCAATGATGGAAGAAAATCCCGTTGCCGCAATTGAAAATAATGTATTCGGTACAAAAAACCTGCTCGAAGCAGCCCTTGAGAACAAAGTCCAGCGTTTTGTGTTAATTTCAACAGACAAAGCAGTTTCACCGGTGAGTGTATACGGTGCAAGCAAAATGCTTTCAGAAAAACTGATTCTTCATTTTTCAAAAAAAGCATCAAAAGGCACTCATTTCATGTTTGTACGCTTCGGAAACGTATTAGGCTCAAGAGGGTCAATCCTTCCTCTGTTCCAGGAACAGATTAAAGCCGGCGGACCAGTTACAGTAACTGACAAAAACATGGAAAGATTTTTCATGACTATTCCTGAGGCCTGTTCCCTTGTTCTTGAAACCGGCGGAATCGGACAGAATGGAAAATCTTATCTTCTTGATATGG
>DGGY01000044.1 GCA_002392405.1 Treponema sp. UBA3862
TGTCTAAGAAAATGGGGGCAGTTCAGAGGCCGGAGCGAGGGGGAGACTTCCCCCTTTTTTTTATGATACTGCCATTCCGGCCTTTTCGTCCTGTCTTCGTATTTCAGCGCGTCTGATTTTTCCTGAAATAGTTTTTGGAAGTTCTTTTACAAACTCAAAAAGCCGCGGGCATTTATACATTGCGGTATTTTCTTTTGCATAGGTTGACAGCGTGATCTCCATTTTATCCCGGGGAATGGAATTGTAATCAGGGGTAAGAACTACTGTAGCCTTTATTGCCATTCCGCGTTTTGCATCTTCAACACCTGTAACGGCACACTCCATTACGGCAGGATGCTGCTGGAGGATTGATTCCACCTCAAACGGGCTTACGCGGTAGCCTGCAGTTTTTATGATGTCATCTTTTCGACCGATAAACCATACATATCCGTCTTTATCCATGTAAACGTTATCTCCTGTATGATAAACCCCGTTTTCGAAAACCTGTCCGGTCAGTTCTTCATTTCGGTAATAACCTGTTAAAAGTCCGAAAGGCCTTTTCTTGTCTATTCGGATACACAGTTCTCCTGTTTCTTCAGGCGGTACGGGATTATTATCTGAATCAAGTATGACAATATCGTAAAGAGGATTCGGACGTCCCATTGACCCGGGACGTACATTTGAAAAGTTAAGAAAGTTTCCGCAGAGAATAGTTGTTTCTGTCTGTCCGTATCCTTCAAAAATCTGTTTTCCGGTTTTCTCAAGCCACTTGTCGTAGACTTCGCTGTTAAGTGCTTCTCCTGCTGTCGTAAAGCGGGTGCAGCAACTTAAGTCGTATTTAGACAGATCCTGCCGTACCAGATAGCGGTAAACTGTAGGCGGGGCACAGAAAGTTGTCAGATGATATTTTGAAATCATTTCGAGCATTTTTGCAGGTTTGAACATGTTCATGTCATATGCAAAAACTGCGCTGCCTGCAATCCACTGACCGTAAAGTTTTCCCCAGGTTGATTTTGCCCAGCCTGTTTCTGCAATCGTAAGGTGAAGCCCGTCTTCAACTACGCCATGCCAGTACAGGGCTGTTATTATGTGCCCGAGAGGATAATCGTAATCCTGTACGACCATTTTAGGATAGCCGGATGTGCCGGAAGTAAAATATAAAAGCATTGGATCTGAGTTGTGGGTAGCTTTTTCTCCTTCGGGACGGGGAAACTTAGCTTCCATTTTTTCATATTCGCCATGAAAGTTTATCCAGTTTTTACGGGCAGTTTTTCCTGCGGTTACGCAGTATTTAACGGTGCCTGCTGCAAGGACTGCACGTTCGATTTCTTCCTGCAGCATAGGATTGTCATAGGAAATAATCATTTTTACATCAGCGGCTTTAATGCGGTATTCGATGTCACTCTGTAAAAGCTGGTCCGTGGCCGGGATTGCAATTGCTCCGATTCTGTGAAGGGCAGGCATTAAAATCCACCATTCCCAGCGCCGGCGGAGAATTAGCATTACTGTATCACCTTTTTTTATTCCTTTTGAAACAAGCCAGCTGGCGGCTTTTTTTGATTTGGTTGAAATTTCTTTAAAGGTGAAAATCTTTTCTTCATTGTTGTCATCTGCCCAGACAAGAGCTCTTTTGTCAGGGCTGTCTTCTGCATATCTGTCGATTATATCGTATGAAAAGTTAAAATCTTTTTTTGTTTTTATTCTGCAGTTATTCTTAAAATCTTCATAATCATTAAAATTCCTGTCTTCCAGGAGAAACTCATGGTATAAAGCTGACATTTTTTGTCTCCAAAATTTACTGGTATGAAAAAGATGCTTAAAGGTTTCTGTACATCTTTCGTAAAATTAGACACAGTTTATTCAGAATGGTTGCAGAATTTTTATAAAAATAAGCAGAACGGAACTTTTTCCTCTGTTATTGAGGGAGAAACATTTTTTTTGTATAATCGTTTTTATGGAAACACGTAACATTTTTGAGAATCTCTCATGTATCGACCACCGCTATTCTCTGTCTGAGAAAGAGGTTTTTGACGGACTTTCACAGTATATTTCTGAACAGGCTTCTATCCGTTCCTGCGCAAAATGCGAAGCTGCCCTCGTTAAGGCTCATTTAAAGGTTCGCGGACAGCTTACTGACGCTCTTGCAAAAACTCTGGATGATGTTGCTGCAAATATTGATCCTGAAGAAGTTTACACTGAAGAGGAAAAAACAAAGCATAATATCCGTGCCCTTGTTAACGTAATGAAAACTAAAGTTAACGCAGAAATAGGGCCGCTCATTCACCTGGGTGCTACTTCTGTTGATATTCTTGATACTGCTCTTTCATGCCGCATGAGGGATGTTACTCAGAATGTTGTACTTCCTGAACTTAAAAAACTTGAAAATTACCTTTGTGACATTGCTGAAAGGGAAAGTGCAACTCCTCAGGTTGGACGCACCCATGGTCAGCATGCCGTTCCTATTACTTTCGGCTGGGAAATTGCAGAATTCGTAAGCCGTCTTGGAAAATCAATTATAAAAATTGAAGAACTTTCAAACCAGCTGGTGGGAAAACTTGCCGGTCCTGTAGGTTCTTACAACGGTCCTTCCATGATTGTAAAGGATCCTGAAGAACTTGAACGCATCTATACTGAATTCTTAGGGCTTAAGCCTTCTGAATATTCAAACCAGCTTGTTGAACCTGAACATGTTCTCCGCCTTTTACTGGAAATGAACGTAGCCTTCGGTATTATTGCAAATCTTGCAGATGACCTCCGCAACCTGCAGCGTTCAGAAATCGGTGAAGTTTTTGAATATTTTGCTTCAACACAGGTTGGCTCAAGCACTATGCCTCAGAAGCGTAATCCATGGAATTCTGAGCACGTAAAATCTTTGTGGAAGGCAATGTGTCCCCGCGTAATCACTTTCTATATGGATC
>DGGY01000020.1 GCA_002392405.1 Treponema sp. UBA3862
TCTGCGCCCAAGTCGTATAAATTCTACCAGTTTTATCAAAGTCCATAGTCGGCATGAGTGAAATTGCACTTGATCCGCTTACAGTATGATTTACGTTCCATACATAAACATATCTGTCATCACGGAAGGTATCTTCATCTTCTCCGCTGACACGTACTTCTTTGTTGTAATCTTTGCTTGCATTTGAGTTATTGAGAGAAGAAGTTGTACTTGTTACTGTGAGCGCACCTGAGCAGGCAGGTGCTGTAAGTGTAAAGCTTGCTGCAGCTGTTGGTGAACTGTTTGTAATGCCTGTATAAGTCCCGCTTCCTGAACTTCCGATTGTCCAGCTTCCTGCTGTTCCAAAGTTAAAGCCTGTTACAGTGAGGGTTTCTCCTTCAATTACTGAAGTACGTCCTGTGCTTGAATGATATGTATTTGTACCTGCAGGACGGCTGATTCCCGTAATATAAGGCACTGCACTTACATTGTAAGTTGCGGCTGCGGTTGTTGTTGTTCCGCTCTTTGCCTGTGTAGCTGTTGCAGCGATTGCTTTTGTTGCAGCATTGCCGTATTTTGCTGTATCGAGAAGAAGTGTCCACTTAGCAGTATGTCCACCCTGACCGAAAGCTGTATCTTCTGCAGAAAGAGCATAACCTGAAGTAATTGTTCCTGCTGAAGACCATGTATGGGCAGAAGCTGAATATGTAATTGTACCTACTGCTGTACCGCCGTAAGTTACTGCAATTGAAGAAAGTCTCTGGTCATCAGAAACTGTTCCTTCAACCTTGATTACACCTGAAACTGACGGCTTATCTCCAAGTTCAATATGTCCCATCGGCGTATACTTGTAGTAAACAGTATTGTCTTCATCGTCAGTTACATAATCATCATAATCTGAAGAAGTTCCTTCTTCTACCTTAAAGTAAAGTGAGTTATTTTCAGAATAAGCAGAACCGCCTGCAGACTTAGCCTTTGTCCAGTAGAACGGTGTAACTTCAGAAGCAGGAGCTACATCGTCTGTCATGTCAAAGTAAACCGGAATGTTGATGATTGTGTACTGGTTACCGAATGAAGTGATTTCATCGTTTACAACAGTATCATCTGTTCCGATTGTTCCGCTTGAAATATTTACATCATCCCAGAGTGTAATCTGAACAACAGACTTACTTGTAAGGGCTGAAGAGTTCTCCATCGAAGAAGCCCAGCCTGAAACATTCTTGATATTTGTATTAGTAAGTGTCAGACCTGTTGTAGAAGATACCTTGTCTGAAGAAGCAGTAAGGTTAATCTTTCCGGAAGCTGTTCCCTTCATGTCTGCAAGTTTGGTACTTGTCGCTCCTGTTACAGGAGTTTTTCTTGCCTGGACTGTAGCCTGGTCTGCAGTCATGAGTTTTGGAATATAGTAAAGATTATTTCCGCCGCCTGTACGCGCAGCATTACCGTTTGAAGCGCCCAGCATTTCAAAGGTTACGGCCATACCGTCTCGGATTGAAAGAGTTCCTGTTTCAAGAGTAGCGACAATCTGTTCATTTCCTGAATCGTCAAGAGCAGAATATGCGTAAGCAGTTGTTTCTACACCGTTATTTGTTGCAGTGTATTCAAATTCATCCTGAGTATATACTCCATCCCCATTCAAGTCAGTAGCAAGGAATACTTTTGAAACACGAGGCTTATGGTTTGTAAGCATTACTCTTGTAGACTGTGTGCTGTAGTTTCCAGCCTTGTCTGCAGCTACTGCTACAATTTCAATTTCACCGTCCTTCATTTCATCTGAGAAGAACTGAAGCTGCCATGCATAGTTACTTCCTGATGATTCAAAGTCTTCAAGGAAGCCGTCGCCGTCGTCTTTTGTAATTGTTGTTACGCCAGAGCTGATTGAAGCACCTTCACCAGAAGCGTTAATTGCAGCTGCTGCAGCAAAGAATGCGCTTGTTGGAAGTGTTCCAAAACTTGCATCAACTGTTACTTTATTATCAGAAGTGTCTACGCTCTTAATTACATAGTAACTTCCAGAAAGCTTAACAAGGCTTCCCTCTCTGATGAATGAATTTGCAGCAGTAATGAGTGAAGCTGACTGTATTGTTGTAACGCCTGCACTTTCTGTACAGGTTACGCTTCCGCTTACACCGTAAAGGTCTTCACCTGTTTCACCTGTAATCTTTGTAAGAGTTCCTGTATAAGCTGTACCTGCTGTTACAACCGCATTTACACCTGCTGTGTAAGATTTTACTTTCGGCAGAGGAAGTTCAATCTGTGTTCCCCGCTTGAAGTAAACGGCAACAAAATCAAGACCTGAACCTTCTTCAACTGCAGTACTGTAGATGTCGTACTTATAGTTGGAGTTTTCAATCTTAGTCATTGAAATTGCATTCTTCTTGTCATAATCAGAACAAAGTGCATTAAGAAGAGGAGCTGTATTATCAACATTGATTGAATAAGTTGAAGTTGCAGAATATTTTTCTGAACCGTCAACGGCTGTTACCTTGTAAACTAATGTACTTGTTGCGTCCTTATCGATTGCAACATAAGCCTTAACCTTAGCTGTACTGTCTGTTGTTACAAAGTAGTCTGTTCCAGCAGTAAGTTTAGTTGTTCCCCTGTAGATACTTTCAATTGAAACCTTTGCATTTGTTTTTGGTTCTGTTGCAGTAACTTCAAGATACCACTGATTCTTGATGTAAACTCCGCCCGTATAATCTTTTTCTGCAAGAACATTAGAAGCAGCAGTTACAGTAGAAAGGTTAGAAGCTGTAGGAGCTGTAGTAAACTGATAGAGTTTTTCTGTAATTGTAGGCGCACCAGTTGTTACGTCAATTTTTCTTGAATCACACCAGTCACCGACCTTACCGTTTGTATTAACGGCTGCCGCACGGAGATAAACAGTGTTTACATCATCTCCGGAAGGATTCATTGTGCCGTCTTCATTTAAGATAAGACGCCAGCCTGTTGTATTAGACTTAATACCCCACCATGAATCAAGGGCAGAAAGGCTTGCAAAACCGTATTTTCTGGCAACCGCTGCTGTCGGCTTAGATGATGAAGAATAAGCTGTTCCTGCAAATTCATTGATAATGTCATAGCCGCTTACAATTGAATAACCGTAAGTATCAGCCGCAACAGTTCTGTCGGCTGCCGGGAACGCAGAAGTTGAACCAATCTGAACATAAACAGAGTTTACGGAAGTTCCTTCCTGTGCGCCGTCAAATGTAGTAGTGTTACCGATTACACGGATTGCACCGCCGACCTGATCGTTTTCTGCAGGATTTGAAATTGAAGTCTGCATTTTATCAAGATCAGGATTAAATTTGATTGCATAACCTGTTGTATAGCCGATGTTACCGAATTCATCTGTTGCCTTAAAGTAAACAGGAATTATGTACCAGTCTGTATTTGAAACAGAATCTGTTCCGCTTGATAAAGCCCTTGAAGTGTATTCGTCAAAGAGATTTTCGCCTGTGAATGTAAAGTTAACGGCAGAATTTACAACGTCTCCTGCCCAGTCAAGGGAAGCTTTCTGTGAGGCAGAATACGAAGCCCATGAAGAACGCTGGGATGCAGTTGGAACAAGCCACTCAACCTTTGTTACATCATTTGAATCTGAAGCAAGACCTGTAAGTGTTACACTGCCATTGTACTGAACGCTTGTATCAGAGTTTGCATTCTTATGGCTGGTAATATTAACTGCCGGACCGTCATTATCAACAGTGAATGTATTTGTAGAATTACCGGTAAGTCCTGAATTATCATATGGAGTAACAGTTACAGTTACAGAACCGCTTGCAAGGTCTTCTACAGAAACTGCAGGGAGTGTCCATACCGCCTTTGTTGTGTCAGAAGAATCCACTGCAAAGCCTGAAGCATAAACAAGGCCGTCAGAAAGAGTTTTGCCTGCAAGGGTTGTTCCGGAGGTTGATTTATACTGCAGTGAACTTCCGTCAGTTTTTCTGATTACTGCTGTCATTCCGGCAACACCGTTTGCATCGCTTGCTGAAATCTTAAGGCTTACAGAAGGATATTTTGTACCGCCTGTTACAAGTGCGGCAGAAATCTGTTCACCTTCTGCATTGCCGTCGTAATCAAGCATCTTGACGCTGTCGATTACAGGACCAAGGTTATCTGCATTATATGCAAATGAAGAAGATGCTGTGTCAGCGTCTGCAATAGCAGCAGTCTTAACGCTTAAAACAGGGATTGTTGTGTAATCAGTTGTATTTGTATTTGAACTGAATACAGAATCATTATTGTCTTTTACTGTAAATACAAAGTATTTTGTACCGTCGGCTGTATCAGAAGGAACAAAAGTAAAGTCGCCGGAAGCAGTTACTGAAGGTGAAACCGTATTCAATACTGTTCCGCTTTCATTTACTTCTTTTACGGTAAGGCTCTTAATTACGGCAGAAGCAGTCGAGTCATCGTCAGTAACTGTTCCTTCAACAGTGCCCGCGTCATTGAGTTTTAAGATATAGTCACCGTCTGCATTAACAGTGAGGTTAGTAAAGTTAATTACAGGGCGGTCAGATTTCTGATTAACAAATACAGTAACAGTGTTTGAATAACCTGTATTACCTGCCGCATCAGTTCCTACAGCACGCAGATAATAAGTTGTCTCATCATCAAGAACAGTGGTATCAAAACCTTCTGCGCTGAATGAATAATTACCGCTGATTGTTACGGCTGCATCTGTCCATGACGTTCCGTTTTTAGAGTACTGAACTGCAGAAATTGTATCGGCCGGCAGAGTATTTCCGTCTTCTGCATTTCCGCTCAGGTCAATTGTCTTATTGATATCAACAGAACCCGTTGTAGATTTGATTGCATCTGTCGGAGTATTGAGTGTAATTGTCGGAGCAGTTGTATCAACAGTGATGTTTCCTACAGCGTAAGACTGGCTGTTACCGCTGCCTGCGTCATCTGTAACAACAGCCGAAACCGAAATATTTGAAGCACTTACAGCCTTAAAGAGAGCTTTTTTAAGATTGAGAGTCCAGCTCCAGTTATTGTCATCAGTTTCAGATATTTCGATTGTTCCGTAAGTTGTAACATCTGAAGAAATTGTCTTTCCGCCCGCAGTGAAATAAATGCTTCTTAAACCTGCGGCAGCATCATTTGCAGTTCCTGAAATTGAAACTACTGTTGTACTGTCTGCAACAGAGCTGTCATTTTTCTTTCCGTTTGAAAGAACGGTATCAGTTGAATCAGGTTCTGCTGTAGGAACATCAGTATCTACGTTGATTCTGTATGAATTTACTGTATCAATTGCTGCGTTACCTACGTTATCAACTGCAACGAGCATAAGATAGTTTGTTCCAACCTGGAAACCTGAAATTGTTGCATCAAAATTTGACTCAAAAGTATTGTAGTAAATGTCATAGCTTCCCTTTGTCTTGAGTTTTGTTCCTCCAAGACTGTCAGTTCCGCCTGCATTTACATTGTAGAATACACGGCGTGTTTCAGAAGCTGAAAGCGGTGCAAAGTATCCGGTACGTTCATCAGCATAATTTTTAGTGAATGATGTAATGTCGCTTGAAGAGAAAGCTGTCTGACTTACCTTGTAGTAAATCATTTTTACATCACTTGCACCGTCACTGAATTTTCCGCGGATTTTAATTGTATTTGCATTGCCGTAAGTTCCTGCAAGATATTTTCCGCCGACATCTTTATCAAGGTCAGCATCCCACAGAGAATCAGACTCCGTAATGTCATCATTGTCAGTATCGCCTAAACGGAAATAAATATCCTTACCTTTTGCATCTGACTGATGATAGCCGGACGGTCCCCTTGTATCAAAACTAAGGGAAATTTCGGCAGGATTTACAGCAGAATGCTCAGCAGTATTACCCGCAAGGTCAGTAATTGTAATTACAGCAGTTGCTGAAGCACCAGTCAGAGAAGAAAGGCTTACATTTTCAAACTTCCATTCTGAATCTGCCGTAACTTTTTCAACTGTATGTGTTCCGTCGCTTACAGTAAGCTTAACCTGTGCAATTCCGAGGTTATCAGTTGCAATACCTGAGAAAGTAAAGGTTCCGTCAGCATTATTTATGTAATAGAACGGTTTTCCGTCACCTGTTGTACCGTCCTTATAAGCTGTGTAAGAAGATGTGTCTTCAACTGCAGGATTATTTGATTTTGGTTTTGTATTATCAAAAGTAACTGCAAAAAGGCTTACATCAGAATAATTGCCTGCATAGTCATAAATGCGGGCATAAACAGTACCGCTCTTTGTGAATTTAGCCTTATCAATTGTAAATGAAACGCTTCCGTTAGATACGGCTGCTTTATTTGCATCAGTTTCTGTATCAGAAGTAAGCTGTGAATATGCATTTACATAAACTTTGGAAATACCGCTTTCTGCATCGGTTACAGAGAAAGTTACAGCAGCATCTTTAGTTCCGTTTGAATAATAAGGAGAACTTTCTGAAACAATGCTTCCTCCTACTTTTACAGAATCTGCAGTAAGTTCAGGGGCTGTTGTATCAATATACCATGGGCCGATTTTTCCTGAAGCAGAATTTCCAGCATTGTCAGTAAGTTTAATCCAGACATAAGAAGTACCAGAAACAATATTTTCTGCAGTACCAGAGAATGAAGTAGTACCCGCAAACTGTTTCCAGGCTGCAGAGGCTGCAGGAAGTGTTGAAGAAGAACTTACAATATATTCAACAGAAGCAATACCTGTTCCGTTATCACCATCAGAAGCAGTTCCTTTAAGCGGAAGTGAATTAGTTTTGTACCAGGTTTTTCCATTGATTGTAACCGGAGTTGTTCCCTGTATTGATGCTACCGGATCCTCGGAGAATACAGGAGAAGTTGTATCTACAGAAACCGTAATTGTCTGTGTAGAAGATTTATCAGTAGAATCGACTGCCTTAATCTGGAAAGTATGCTTTCCGTCTGCAACATAATTTGTCTTAGAAGCGTTTGCAGTTCCTGTTACAAAGGCATAAGACCAGCTGTTAGCCTGATTTTCTTTTGTGAATGAAGAAATATCAACATTATAAGCTTTGTTTTCATTTGAAGTATCAATAATCTGGAGGGATTTAATACCGTTAACGTCACCTGCATTTCCAGAGAAAGTAAAGCCCTCTTTTGTAATTTCTGCAGTAGAAGCTGCAGTTAATGCAGGATTTCCTGTATCAACACCGGCATAGAAAGTGCCTGTTGAAGCAGTACGTAAATCCTTTCCGTCCGACCAGGTTGAGTCAAATACGTCAAATTTAACACCATAAATTCCCTGAACGGCTTTTCCGTTTTCAGCAGGAAGGGCATATTTTATCTTATATGAAGTTCTGTAATTTGAAGAAGCTTCGTAAATTGTTTCAGTCTTAATCTGTGTTCCGTCTTCACTGTAGAGGGTTGCTGTAACTTTTGCAATTCCATCATCATCTGTAATTGTTCCTGTAATTACGTTACTTGCAGAATCTGTAAATACATTCGAAGAAGAAAGATTTGCAGCGTCAGTTCCTGATACATCTGCATTTGTAAGCGTAATCTGAGGAGTGTCAGTTTCCTGTTTAATGATATAGGCTTCTGTATTGTAAACTGTTGTATCAGTAGAACCCTTATTTCCTACTTCATCAGTCGCAGTAACCTTAATTACAATTTCTTTTCCGTCTGTATAAGAAGTTGTATCAATTGCAGGATTGAACTGGGTTATATTGCCGAGGGAAACAGCACTTCCGGCCTTAACACCGTCAACATAAACTTCGTATGAAACATCTTTAAGGTTAGTTTCTGTAATGTTACCCTGAACTTTTATTGTTCCGTTAAGATATGTCTTTCCGTCTTCAACACCGGTTATTGAAGTATAATCTGCACCGTCAGCGTAAGGACTTACAGAAGTAATCGTTACAACAGGTTTTACAGCATCAACATGAAGCGAAATCTGATTCTGAGTCTGACCGCCGCTCTTGTTCTTTGCAGTAAATTTGACTGTATAGAAATAAGCCTTTCCGCATTCAGATGTAAGTTTTATCTGACTGTAGTTACTTACATCACTCAGCTTAAAGTTATGTGTATATTCATAATCTCCGTCACTGTTTTTACCAGCAGAAGAAAGGTCAACACTCTGAGTAAAAGTTCCGTCAATTTTATTACCGCTTGTTTCATCTTTAACAGTTACTTCAATGTCAAGCGAAGCAAGTTCAAGATCTGTCTGTGTGACTTTAACTGCAAAAGCAGCATCACCGGAAACAGCAAGATATGCCTGGTCTGTAATACCTGAAAAATCAATTTCCGGCGGATTTGTAGAAGCAGAACCGATAAATCCGAAGTGATTCTTCTGTGAAAAATAAGCACCGTCCTGATCTGTACCGGTTGCAGCAACAAGATAATAACTGTTGATAGAAATGGCAGAAGTAATCTTAGTATTATATGTATAATTTGCAGAAGAACTGTCTTTTGATTCTTCATTTGAACCGACAAGTGTCCAGCCTGCAACAGCAGATTTGCCGTCTGAATCAACAGCAGTACCGTTTGAAACTTCAGTAACAAGAGTATTGATAAATTTATCAGCCTCAACTGCACTGACAGCGGTTTCAAGTTTACCTAAGTCATAAATCCATACTTTAATGGTTGAAGGTTCAATATTTGTCTCGTTTTCACCGGCCTGTGCAATTACTGTAAGACCGGAATTCTTTGCAGCTGTATTCGAACCAAAGTTTGCACTGCTGATATCGCCTGATGTAATATCAAGACCTGAAATCTGATAAGTAGGGTCAGCATTTGGATTGAGGGAGAAAGAAAGCAGATCAGCAGCGGTATCTACGATTACTCCTTCAAGAGCAGTACGCACGTTTTCGCAGGTATCATCAACAACGCCTGTTGTAAGGGCACCTGTTTTTGTACCGTTTAAAATATTCATAAAGTCAGAACCACCAAGACCGCGGCCCGAAGTTCCACTTAAATAGTCATTGTAAACACTGTCATTAAGGAATACTTTTGTTGTTTCATTACCTGTTGTAGTGTTGATTTTTTCTGAAGGGTCAGTATAAACTTTTGCATTATCTGTAAGGATTACTGTTGTCTTAAAAGGTTTTGCAGTCGAAGTATCAGTAATATCCTCACCGTAAATCTTCCTGTAATTCGAATTTTTAGTATTGGATGAAGCAGCATTTTTTATATAGCGGGCAAATTCAACAGCAGAAGTACCGGAAGTATCAACCTCTGCTTCAGAGAAAACATTTGGAGAAACAGAAGAAACATCATCTCCAGAAGCATAAACTTTTGCAGTCATTCCAACTTTATGTTTGTCTGCAATAGTTCCTGAAACGGTAAAAGATGAACCGTATCTTTTTGTATTATAAGTTCCTGCATTAACATCAGAAAGTTTTACGCCAGGTGCACTTACGACAAACACAGGAGCAGTGTTATCAATATCAAATGCACGGCTGAAAGGTCCTGTTGAATGGCCTGCGTTATCAATTACCGTAACTTCAGCTGTATAAGTTCCGTCAGGGAACTGCCAGCCATTGTACGCCGCATATTTTACTTCATCATAGTCATTAAGTTTAATTTTCCAGGATTTTGAACCTGAAACCTCTGCTTCATAAGGGCCGAAAGAAAGAGATTCGTCTGAAGTACGGAATACTACCGAAACTGATTTAACGGATTTATCATCTTCACAATTTCCGGCAAGAACAAAAGAGCCGCGGATTACAGCAGATTCAGGCGGATAGGTAATTCCAAGTTTAGGTGCCTGGGTATCAACCGATTCTCCAAGACCGACATTACAGGTTGTAGAAAGCAGGATAAGGCCTGCTGACGCTAAAACCGATAACAATGCTCTTAAACTTTTTTTCATAAAATCTCCTTTTTTCTATGAAGCAATAAAACTTTTTGTTATATTCAAATATCTAGTATAAACCCCAATTCTTAAAATAACCTTAAATCTGGGTGATTTTATAAATAATCTTCAGCTTCTTTTCAGGTACCTGACACAAAAAAAAGCTGCCCGTAACCCCTCAGATTATCTGTACCGCTTTTATACGGCACAAAAAGTCCAGAAGTTTCAGGCAGCCTTTCGTGCTGTTTTCTAAAAACTTAAGCTTTTAGAAATGCTGTTTTTTTATACTAGAATACGTTTACACGCAGACCAAGAGAAATCTGCGGAATAAGGTTTTCTACATCGTCACCGCCGATATCTGACGGGATGAACCAGAGCTGACCTTCAGTGTAGAGCGCAATTGTTCTGAACATCTTCTGCTTGGCGAAAGTAACGCGAGGGAACTCTAACTGAGCAAGAAGTGCTGAAAGAATCTGCGGCTTTCCTGAACCTGAATAGTCAAATCTTGAGAAGTTTGCACCAATCGTTACGTTTGCAGACAGCCATTCATAGTCACGTCCAAGGAAGTACATGAACGGAATGTAAGCAACGTTTGCAAGAATCTTCATACCGATTACGTTGTCACCACCGTAACGTCTTTCTGAAGTCTGGAACATATTCCACTGAGCTTCAGTGAACTGTCCCCACTGCATCTGGAGACGAACGTTATCATCAAAGAATGAAAGTCCGACACCAATATCGAATAATGTAGCGCCCCAGAAGTGCCAGTCAAGGTAGAGGCCCTGAATGAATGCAGGAACTTCGTAGCTTGATTTATCACCCTTACGGAGTGCAAGAGTAACGTTCTTGAGAGCAACGTTATCATGAGCAAGACCAGAGAAATCAAGGCTCTGGTTAAAGTGTCCGCCTTCACCCGGGCTGATAAGACGGATTGTAGGTTTAGTCTTATCAACCTGAACAATAGTTCTTGTTACGGCCTTTTCACCGTTTTTCATTGTGGCGCGGACAAGAAGGAAGTGATAGCCTTCAGCAATATCTTCATTTTCAATGCGGTAGCGCCATTTTCCGGCTGTAGAAACTTCAGTAAATGATTTACCGTTATTGAATGAGATTTCAACTTTTTCTACAGATTTTGCATCAACAGCTGCCTTTCTTTCCTTTGGAGCACCCTTAGCCTTTGCAGCAAGAAGTTCTTCTTCTGCAATTGCATAACCGGCGTTACCCTGAATATAAGGACGTTCGATTGCAAAGTCGCCGTATGTAAAGTTATCAATTGTTACCCATGGACCGATTGAACTGTAATTGATGTACTGTTCGTTCGACATGATTGTAGTAACGTTTGCAAGATTAGCCTTAACCTGAATCTTGTGCTGTCCTTCTGTAATGAGCTGAGGATTGAGCTGGAACTTAAAGTATCCGCTTGGGCTCATTGTTGCAGTAAGGATATTTTCTTCATCAAGGCTGATATTCTTACCGTCAAGGAGAAGTTCAAGGTTTTCAATATTGATTTCACTTACAGCAGTACCGTAGATATTGAATACACCCTGTACAAATTCTCCGTTAAGAGGATAAAGCAGGTCAACCTTTGCCATAGCAGCCTTTTTGTTAAGCTGTACATTGCGTGATACACGTGTGATGTTGTCTGCAGCATCGTGACCTGTAAGTTCAACGTTATAGAATCCGTTATCAAGTGAAGAAAGATCGATTGATTCTGTAATGATTTCACCCGGAGTAAGGTCAATGCGGGCAAGTTTAGGATTTACAGTCTTTCCTTCAAGTGAGCGGATTGTAATGTAAAGTTTTTCAAGACCGATGTTATCTGTTGTCTGACCTGAGAAGAAGAGCATTTTTGTAGTCTTGGAATCATCAAGAGGAAGTTCAAGGTCAATCTGAGGCGCAGTATTATCAATGTTGATAAGTGATGAATAAAGACCTTCAATACCAAACCAGTCAACTACCTTTAAGAATACTACATGAGTTCCGTCCTGAACTACCCGTGAATCGAATTCATAAGTCCAGTTAGAACGTTCATTTTCATGAGCAAAGTTTCCTGTAGCTTCATTATAAGTATTTCCGTTATCAACAGAGATATAAACCTTGCTGATACCGTTCTTATCTGTTGCATTACCTGTAAGTTTTACCCAGCCGCGTACTGTTTCATCAATCGGAGGAGTTTCAACAGCACCCTTAGGCTCTTCAAGGGAAATCTTAAAGTTGCGTACAAATTCAGGGCCTTTTACGCCGTTAAGGTCTTCTGCGTAAACAGTTACTGAATGTTCGTTGTCTTTCATTGAAGAAAGCGGCACGTCGATTGAGAAACTTGTTCCGAACTCTTCAGAAGAAAGCCTGTATTCGCCGTTATCAATCTTGTAATAAACCTTAGAAGGACCGTCATCATCAATTACAACGCCTGAAATTACAAAGTCAGTTGTAATTACGGCATCTTCTTCCGGCAGGTGAACTTCTGCAACAGGAAGGTCAGATTTCTGGTCAATAATAAAGTCCCACTTGCGGACTGTAGCAGTATTTCCGATTTCATCATAGAAATTGAATACCATAAGATCGTTAATCGGCTTATCCTTTGTACCTACATGAGTTACAACGAGAGGTCCGAGAGGAACATCTACAGGCTCAGGGGCTGTCTTGCCGGTCTTAGGTGCAACATATTCTGCCCTGCTTAAATGTCCGTCTTTATCTGAAACAAGGAAAGCAATAAGGTTTTCACCGTTTACGATATCTTCTGCAACAGGTTCAATTACCATTACATCAGGTTCAACATTATCTTTCTGGATAACTGTCTGTGTATATGTGTATTTTCCTGCAGCATCTTTAGCGCGTACGTTTACAGGAATAAGTCCGTCATCATATGTATCAAGTGACAGGGCTGCTGTATAACCAGAACCGCCTGCCTTGGCAAGATTCCAGCTTTCACCGTTATCAAGGGAATATTCAACGCTTACGATTCCGTTTGTATCAGAAGCAGTTACGTTGAGCGTTGTATTTTTCTTAACCCATTTATGTGGTGCAGGATCTACAATCTGTACGGCAGGAGCAGCATCATCAGCAAGGAGTGTAACCTGTGCAGATGTAAAGCTGATACCCTGACTGTCAGTTACTTTTACTGCAACATTCTTGTAAAGACCTTCTTTTTCTGCAATTACATAAACGAAATTACCGTCACAGTGAACTGAAAGTCCCGGCTGTGCAGAAGCAAAGGCTGCAGTAACAGGTGCCATAACATTTGCAAAAGCACCGAAGTTTACGCCTGTCTTAAGTACATAGCGGGCATTCTCCTGGTCATAAGGAGTATCTGCTGAAGGAGCCCAGTAAACCTTTCTTGAATTATCAATAAGTGAAGAATCCCTTTCGCGTACAACTGCAATTGTTCCTTTGTAAGAAGCACTTCCCTGAGCAGTATCTGCAGTAACATTAATTGTATTGAGGCGTACAGGAAGATTATTAAGAGGAATTTCTGCTTCATAGTGAGTAGAATCAACCTGCTTTAAACCCTTTGCATCGATTTTACCAGACTGTTTTTCATCACCGCCCGGGATTTTATCTCCTGAAATTGTCCAGTTAACGGCTGTTACAGGGAAGTCAGATACAACTGAAACAAGAGCCTTAACATTTGAATTACCTCTTGGAAGAACAACATGCATTCCGCTTGCATAGTCTTTATCACCTGTGCGGGTAATGAATACCTTTGCAGAACCAGGCTTTTTAGTCTGATAAGAAGAAATTACCTTTCCCGCTCCGTCTTTTACAGAAACAGTCGGAGAACCTGCAGGGAGGTCAGCACGGTAATAAGTTCCGCCGAAGTCAGAAGCTTTTACCTGAGAAGTAATTACATAATAAACATCAACTGCATCAATCCATGTATAGGCAGGTTTAGCAGGAACAGGAGCTTTTTTACCGTCAGCACCCTTTGCAGGAAGCGGCGGAAGTTTTCTGATTTTTACAGAACCTGCAGCCTCTTTTCCGTTGTTTGCTACAACTTCAATTACATGAAGACCGTTTTCAAGGTTTGCAGGATCAAGTTCAAAACTAAAGTTTCCGGTCTTTGCAGGAAGACTTTCAAAATCACCGAATTTTACTGAGCCTGCGCCAGAAACAAGGTCCTTTACCTTCGGATCATATGCGGCAGGAACAGAGATGATTCTGTAGCCTAATGAGGTAAGCGCTGTACCTGAAGTTACAGAACCGGTTACCTTGATTTTATTAAACGGAACAATACCGCCCTCTTCGTCATAAACGATTTCAACATTCTCCTCAGTCTGGTCAACTGTAACAGACGGAGCCGGTGAGTCAGAATGGAAAATGAGAGGCTGGCTTTCGTAAGCAAGATTATCCTGAGAAATGATGCGGACCTTAACCGGAGAAGAAGCCCCGATAGATTCAGTTGCACGGAGAGTTACAGTGTGCTCGTTATATTCAATTGTGGCAAACGGAGTTGATGGAGAAAGTGAAGCACTCTTGATTACTCCGCCTGTAAAATATCCTGTTACAGGATGTTCAGGGTCATTGATGATGTCACCGTTTTCACTTACGCGGCTGTCATCAAAAACAACCTTAGGAGCTTCAGCAGAAATGTCAGTAATATCCTGAACATTGATTACAGTCTTCTGCTGTGAAGTGCGGTTATAGATATCACTTGCAGTTACAGTAAGCGATAATGCACCCCAGGCAATGTCATCACCTGACAGAGGAATGCTTACAGGTACAGTTTTTTCTCCGCCTTTAAGCGTTACTGAACCGGTTTTACTTCCGTTTTCACCCCAGTTAAGCTGCCAGTCTACAGATGCAATTCCTGCATCAGAAGACACTGAAGTTTCATATTTAGGATTAGCTTCAGGATGAACTTTTATGCCTGTAAACGCAGCTTCACCTGCAATTTTTGCTTCAGCAAATACAGGAACTTTTCCTTTAGATTTAAAAGAAGCTGTTACAGGATTTCCCTTTACACCGTATTTATCAATACCTGTTACAGTAACAGTATGATTTCCGGCAGCAAGGTCTGCCTCTTCAGAAAGAAGGGCATAGAAAACACCCTGAGATTCAAGAGTTTTTGTTTCGCCGTTATCAAGTTTATATTCAATTGATGCAACAGCATCATCATCTTTTACAATACCGCGGAGGAATACAGTGCCGGCATCTCCGTCAACAAGTCCTCCCTGTGCAGGATATTCGATTGTAACTACAGGCTTGTCTGCTTCCTGGTTGAGAGGAATAACGCGTTTTACTGTTACAACATTTCCTACAGTGTCTGTTGCAGTTACTGTGAATTCAACATTCTTCGAAAGACCGGTTGAATCGATTTCTTTATACCAGTAAGGGTTTCCCGGTGTAAGTTCAAATTCTCCGCTCTGAGTTCCGCAGGTCCAGGTAAGTTTCTGAACGCCGATAACATCCTTTGCAAAACCTGCAACGCCAAAATGACCGTTCTGGGCTTCACCTTCAGGCGGATAAACGATTTTAACGTCAGGTTTTGTATTGTCAATAAAGTACAGATATGAGTTATATCCCACAGAACCCATTTTATCAGTTGCCTTGAACCAGCAGACAGCTGCTCCGTCAGGAGATTTACTTGTGTTCAATGGAAGTTCGAAAGTACAGATTCCTGTCTTTTTGTCTGTCTTAAGTTTTACATCAAGGAATTCTTTTCTGCCGTCAAGGGAATACTGAAGGGTTTTAATTCCGTTACCGTCAGAAACAGTTCCTTTTAAAGTGATTTTTCCAGAAACAAGTTCACCCAGCGCATGATTTGTAACTTCTGTTACAGGCAGACGGCGGTCAAGGTTCCAGGTTACATAAGCCTTTTTATTCGGCTTATTCTGAGAAGAAAGTCCGTTGATATCAATACCGTACACTTCGATTGTGTGAGGACCTTCTGTAAGTTCAGTTGTATCAAGATAGTATGACCAGAATTCTTTTCCGCTTGCCTTTACAGGTTCTGCACCGTCAAGTACAAGCCATACTTCGTCTACACCATCATCATCAATACAGGTTCCGACAATGTTAAGGTTACCCGGAACACGCATGTTTTTAATCGGGTTTGTAATACCTGAAATTGTGTAATCTGAATCAGGATCGATATAGATATTGTAAGGACCACCAACAGTCTTGTTACCGCCTTTATCTTCTACAGTAGCAAGGACATTGTATTTTCCTTCTTTCTTTTTATCGATATCAAACTGTTCCTGCCAGCTGTCCATTGAAGCAACTTCGCGTTCTTCGATATCGCCCTTACCGTGAGCAAATACTGAACTGACCAGAACTAATGAAGCTAAAATGAATAAACCCTTCTTTTTCATTTTTTACCCTCTTTTTATTCATCACAATTTTTATAATCAAAATCCATTATAACAAAATATTAATTAAATGCAAATTCCGTTATAAACAGATAGTTTGACTTTATATTATCGGCACCTTGTCCCATTTTAACAACTATACTTTGGAGAAATTCGACTTTTTAAATGAAAAAAAGGCTGTTTTCGTTAGCAGTTAAGGCCATTTGAATGCTACAATATCAGGGAAACCTGATTTCCCGTTTACTTACAGATCATATAGAGGGGCATTCATATGGACGAAAAAATTGAAACGCTTCAGAAGATGATTGACTCAAGCTCAAACATCGTATTTTTCGGAGGTGCAGGAGTAAGCACTGAAAGCGGAATTCCTGACTTCAGAAGCCAGGACGGACTTTACAGACAGCAGTGGAAATACCCGCCGGAAACGATTATAAGCCGAAGTTTTTTTGACACCAATGCAAAAGAATTCTACCGCTTTTACCGTGAAAAACTGATAATAAAAGATGCAAAGCCGAACATTACTCATCTTAAGCTGGCGGAACTTGAAAAAGCTGGAAAATTAAAAGCAGTCGTTACCCAGAATATTGACGGACTTCACCAGAAAGCAGGAAGCAAAACCGTTTATGAACTGCACGGAAGTACGCTCAGGAACTACTGCATGAACTGCCATAAGTTCTATGATGACAGTTTTATTCTTGAAAGTGCTTCTTCCCCGGATACACTGCCTCGCTGCGAATGCGGAGGACTTGTTAAACCTGATGTTGTTCTTTACGAAGAAGGACTTGATGACAATGTTGTAAACGGAGCATTAAAGGCAATAGCAGAAGCAGACATGCTCATAATTGGCGGGACATCACTTGTTGTCTATCCAGCAGCAGGTTTTATCCGCTACTTTAAAGGTGACCACCTGGTAATGATAAACAAAAGCGAAACCCAGGCAGATGAAATGGCAGATCTGGTTTTACATCAGGGGCTGGGATCGGTATTTGAACAGATACGGGTATAAAATTAACGGGCTCCCGGCCAGAACCCTGCTCAAAAAAAGGCTGTCTTGAAGCTGGCGCTGACCAAACCGCGCTTCGCTTGTGCAGAATTTTTTTTGAGCAGGAACCTCGCCTCCGCCCGCTCCGTTATATCTGTTAATCAGTTCAACTGCCGCTCCCGGCGCGAACTCAGGAGCAGGGGACGTCTTGAAACTTGCGCTGACATGACCGCGCTTCGCTTGTGCAGAATTTTTTTTGCCCCGGAACCTCGCCTCCGCCCGCTCCGTTATATCTGTAAACCAGTTCAACTGCCGCTCCCGGCTGAAACTCAGGAGCAGGGGGCGTCTTTAAACTGGCGCTGATCGGGGGCGCGGGGCCGTTAGCTCTTTAAGTGAATACTACTTATTTATTAAATCGAACAGGCGGTTGAAGTCATCCTTGCTGAAATATGAGATTTCAATTGCGCCTTTTTCGTAGGAACCTTTAATCTGAACCTTTGTTCCAAGTTTTTCGATAAGCTTTGTTTCTACATCGATTAAATCAGGATCACGGGTTGGTGCAGTTGAAGTCTTTTTTGCTTCTTTAGGCTGAGGATTATTGATTTCGCCTGCGAGAACTTCTGCCTGATGAACTGAAAGCTGCTGTCCGGTAATCTTACCGAAAAGAATCTGCATGTTCATCTTGTCTTTTACCATAAGAAGGGCACGAGCATGTCCTGCAGTTATTTTACCGCTGATAAGCGCATTCTGAATGTCTTCAGGGAGTTTTAAAAGGCGGATTGCGTTTGCAACTGTTGCACGGTTTTTACCGACTTTCTGTGCTACTTCTTCCTGCTTTAAACCGCCGAGTTCCATCAGTTTGTAATAAGCCTTGGCTTCTTCAACAGGATTAAGGTCAGCACGCTGGATATTTTCAATAAGGGCTACTTCAAGTTTTTTCTGCTCACTGTAAGCTGAAAGCTGTACAGGAATTTTTGTAAGACCTGCAAGTTTTGAAGCTCTTGTACGGCGTTCTCCGGCGATTATATAGAAAGTTCCGTCTTTTGCGTCTTCAATCGTAACCGGCTGGATGACTCCGTTCTCTTTAATGGAATCAGAAAGTTCCTTAAGTTTTTCTTCGTCAAATTCAACGCGCGGCTGATGCGGATTAGGCTTTAAAAGCTCGGGATTTACCCACAGGCGTCCGTTTTCATCCTGCTCAATACCTGCAGGAAGATCAGATTTTTTTGAAGAACCTGAGTGTTCAGAGGCTTTTTTAAGGGCAGGTTTTACAGGAGCCTCAGCTGTTTTTTCTGTTGAGCTTTCTGCTTCAGCTTCTTTTTCTGTATTTTTAGACAAAGTGCCCGGGATAAGGGACTCAAGTCCGTGTCCAAGACCAAACTTTTTAGCCACGGCGGATTACCTCCTGTGCAAGTTTTTCATAACTTTTTGCACCGACACATTCCGGATCATACAGACAGATCGGTTCTCCATGAGAAGGAGCTTCTGAAAGTCTGACATTACGCGGAATAATTGTATTAAAAACAACATCCTTAAAGTATGCCTGTACCTGACGCACAACATCCTGGGCAAGACGGGTACGGCTGTCATACATGGTAAAGAAAATTCCCCCGATTACGAGGTTCGGGTTAATTGACTTCTGAACTTTCTGAACGGTTGAAAGAAGAAGAGAAATACCTTCAAGGGCGAAGTATTCACACTGCATAGGAACCATAACTGAATCTGCAGCGGCAAGACCGTTGAGGGTGATAATACCTAATGAAGGCGGACAGTCAATAATAATAAAGTCGTATTTGTCTTTTAACGGGGCAAGAGCGTTTTTGAGGAAGTATTCACGGTTTTCCTGGTCTACAAGTTCGATTGCAGCACCTGAAAGGTCGTTGTCTGCACTGATTGCATCGAGATTTTCAACAGGAGTATGTCTGACTGCTTCATCAACAGTGCACATTTCAGCCATCAGTTCATAAATTGTAGGCTTTCCTTTTTCAATGCCTACACCGCTGGACATGTTTCCCTGAGAGTCAAAATCAACAAGCAGAACTTTTTTGCCTGCACGTGCAATATAAGCACCGATATTGATTGCAGAAGTTGTTTTGCCAACGCCACCCTTCTGATTAACAAAAACAATAATTTTTCCCATATAAATAATATATCGGAAAAAGAGGTTTTAAATATAGTACTCTGAGAAACTTTTTTTGTTTCACGACTTGTAATTTTGCGCTAGAATAGCCGTATGATTTTATCTGCAACACTTTCAAAACCGGTAAAAAACATTGAAGAACTGACCGGAAAAAACTATACACGCATAAAAATAAGAATTTCTCCGGCTTCAGCAAAGGAAAACATCTGGTTTCTGGAAATGTACACAAAAACACAGGTTTTTCACCAGAAGATGAATGAAAAGGAAGTTGAAGATTACATAAATAAAGCCGTTCCTGAGCTTTTTAAAAGCTGCGTTTCAAGGACAGAAGATAAAGAAATTACTCTTCTGGCAAATAAAAAGGGAAAAGTAACCAGGCTTGAAAAAACACTTAAATCCGCGTTACCGGCCGCTGCGGAAACACCACAGCGAAGCGAGGAGTTGCAGCAAGGACGGGACGGCAGTTCACTGCCGGAACGCCATGAAATTTATTCTCCAATGGATAATCTTTTTTCGCCGGCCTTGAACAGAAGAAAACAATACCTTATTCCAGAGGGAAAACCCGTTCCTTTTATGGTAAGGCTTGGAATAATGACGGCTGAAGGAAAAGTCATCGCCTCAAAATATCAGAAATTCCGCCAGATTAACCGCTTTCTGGAGATTATCGACGAAACCGCACGGCAGTTACTTTACAGGAGTGGAAACGGTCCAGTAAGTATTGTAGATTTCGGCTCAGGAAAAAGTTACCTCACCTTTGCAGTTCATTATTACTTTACGGAAATCTGCAAAAGAAAAAACATGATTTTCGGACTCGATTTAAAAAAAGATGTAATCGATTACTGCTCTCGAATTGCTGAGGAACTTCATTTAGAAAACCTCACTTTTGCAACAGGAGATATTGCAGAATTTACAGAAGAAAAAGCACCCGATATTGTAATCACTCTTCATGCCTGCGACACAGCAACTGACTATGCATTAAATTACGCTGTAAGGCATCACGCCACTGCGATTTTAAGCGTCCCCTGCTGTCAGCACGAAATTAACAGCCAGTTAAAAAAGAAAGCAGAGGATATTGAAGACGGTAGTATTGCAGGTGAAAGTCCTTTTAATCCGCTTTTAAAATACGGACTCATAAAGGAAAGGTTTTCTGCCCTCGTAACAGATGCCGTAAGGGGAGAACTTCTCGAGAAAGCGGGCTACAGGGTGCAGATGCTTGAGTTTATTGATGACAGCGGAAGTCCTAAAAATTTAATGATAAGGGCCGTAAAGAAAAACATAAAAGGCTTTAACTGGAATGATCAGTTCCACGGAGTAACCGATGAGTGGGGAAAACCTGTTAAATCAGAAGATAATACGGGCAAAAAAAATGAGCCTGACCTTCCCCTCTTAAATGCTTTAGGGGTCAGTCAGACTCTTTATAACCTGCTTAACAGCGATTAGTCTTTTTTAGTAAGTGCGCCGTTTTCAAAAATCATGTTAGCGGCGTCGAGGTATTTTGCAGGGATTTCGATTCCGCAGTTTTTAGCAGCGTCAAGGTCAATGAGAAGGTCTGAATCTTCAGGTTCTGTCATGAAGCGTACAGGAATTTCTGAAGGAGCTTTTCCATTTAATACCTGGAGTACGATTTCACCTGTTGCCCTGCCTGCCTTGTAGTAGTTAAAGCCTGAAGCAATGAGACAGCCGCCTGACATTGCGCCTGTTACATCACCTGAGAAAATCGGTTTTTTAGCTTTTTCAAATACCTGGATAAGGCTTGCAAGTGCACTGAAAACTGTGTTGTCTGTTGTAAGGTAGATTCCGTCAACTCTGTCTACGATTGTTTCTGCAGCCTGTTTTACTTCGCTTGAGTTTGTGATTGCCTGAGTTACAACCTTGATTCCGAGTTTTGCGCAGGCATCTTTTACCAGTTCAAGTGAAGATACTGAGTTTGCTTCGTTTGATGTGTAGATATAGCCGAGGGTATTGATTCCGGCAATTTCTTTAAAGAGTGCGATGTGCTGGTCTGTAGGAATTGCGTCACTCATACCTGTAACGTTTCCTTCTCCGTGTTCAAGAGTTGTTACAAGTTTAGCACCGAGCGGGTCAGTTACTGTTCCGAAAATAACAGGAATATCTTTGATTGTGTTTGCAAGGGCAAGGGCTACAGGAGTTGCAATTCCAACTGCAGCATCAACGCCATCGTCCTTATATTTTAAGGCAATCTGAGAAGCGATGTTTACGTCGCCGTTTGCATTCTGTAAATCATACTCTGCATCAACACCATTTTCTGTAAGATAGTCGATTACCCCCTGTTCAACTGAGTCAAGGGCTGCATGCTGAACGATTTTTGCAATACCGATTTTTACTTTTTTGTCTGTTCCCTTCTTTTTTGAGCATGAAGCAAATCCAAAAATTAAAGCAGCAGCGCTAAAAGCAAAAACAACTTTTGATAATTTCATAATAACTTTCCTCCTGAAAACTAAAATGACATAACCCCCTCCCCCTGAGCAAAAATACAGGTCAGACAGGATTTATGTCTGCTTTCTCTTTGATGTTACTATGAATAGAAACATATGTCAACTCTTTTTTACTGAAGGATTAAATTATCGTTTGCGGCACGGATTTTACGGAACTGTTCAATCAGAGAATCCATTGTAAGTTTCTTTTTTTCTTCGCCTGCAACGTCAAGAATGATGTTTCCCTTGTGCATCATAATAAGACGGTTGCCGTAGTCCAGGGCATGCTGCATGTTATGTGTTACCATCATAGTTGTTAGTCCAAGCTCGCGGGTAAACTTAAGGGTGAGCTGCATTACAAGATCAGCATTAGACGGGTCTAAGGCGGCCGTATGTTCATCAAGCAGAAGAAGGTCAGGCTTACTCATAACTGCCATCAGAAGGGTAAGAGCCTGTCTCTGGCCGCCTGAAAACTGTTCAACATTATCGTTGAGGCGGTTTTCAAGTCCCATGTTAAGTTCTTTAAGTCGTGTTTTAAAAGTTTCCCTGAGTTTATTGTTGAGGGAAATACGCAGGCCTTTGTTTCCCTTTTTGCTGCAGATTACCATGTTGTCTTCAAGTTTCATTTTTCCGGCAGTTCCAAGCAAAGGGTTCTGAAAAATTCTTCCGATAAAGCGGGCTCTTTTATACTCGCTTTCGCCGGTTATATCCCTGACATTTCCGTTTTCTTCCCTGTCAAAAAGAATTTTTCCGGCGGTCGGTTTTAGGGTTCCGGCAATTACATTGTAAAGGGTTGATTTACCTGCCCCGTTCGAGCCGATGACTGTCACAAAATCGCCGCGGTTTATCTTTAAGTTAATTCCTGACAGGGCTGTATTTTCATCAGGTGTATGAGCATTAAAAGTTATTCCAATATTCTGTAATTCAAGCATTCTGTCCTCCAGTAAAATGTTCGCTTAAGCTGATGTGCATTAATACACACGCCCGCAGTTTTGTCACATCAGCAGCCCGCAGCAGGGCGCTTAAGGTGCTCTTTCAGATATGCAGTGATATTCGTATTTGAAATAATAAGACAGATGATGATTAAAATACCCGTAATGAGCTTTAAATCATTCGGCCCGAGTCCGACTGCATTTCCGTAACGGCGGGCAAAATACATCAGCGCGCGGTAAAGAATTGATCCCAGAATAACGCGGAAGGTCTGCCAGCCGATTTTATTTGACCTGATTAAAAATTCACCGAGCATCAGCGACGCAAGTCCTGAAACTACAACACCCGTTCCGCTTCCTACATCTGCGAACCCCTGGTACATTGCAAAAAGTGCACCTGAAAGCGCTGCAAGACCGTCCCCAAAACAGATTCCTACGGTTCTTACAAAGCGGGGATCTACTCCCTGACTTATAACCATCTGAGGATTTGAGCCTAACGCTCCCATTGTAAGTCCGAAGTCAGTTGTGAAAAAGGTATTCAAAAGGAAAGTCAGAACTCCTACAAAAATCACCATAAAAATAACGATTGACCAATCGCCGAAAGCAGGAAATGCTGCAGAAAGCGTCTTGAAAATTGTATTTTCACGGAGCAGCGAAACATTCGCGTGATTTGACATTATTCTGAGATTAACTGAGTAAAGCATTGTCATTACAAGAATACCGGCCAGAAGGTCAGGAATCCTTAACTTTGTGTAAACAAGAGTTGTTATCATGCCGGCAAGAATTCCGCCTGCAAATGCAAGGATAAGAGCTGTCTGAGGTGTAATGTGATGCGTAAGGCAGGCGGCTAGAATACACGCCCCCATCGGGAACGAGCCGTCTACTGTCATGTCACAGAAGTTTAAGACGCGGAAAGTCATGAACACGCCTAAAACCATAATTCCGTAAATTAATCCTTCAATTAAAATTCCTGATACCATTTTTCTTTTCCTGTATTTTTATTATCTGAAAACAGAGCCTCTTATTCTTTTTACATTCCGGGCCCGTCCAAGCGAGAAAGTTCTCTCTTCATGCTCAGGTTCTACCGACATGTGAACAACACTGTCGAGCTGGTTTTTCTCTACTCCTAAAGGTGTTCCGACAATTACGGCGATTCCGCCAGGAGCATTTTTATCATCAAACTCAAGTTCGAGCATCATGTTCTGGGTAATTGCACTTTCTGCTACATGAACTTTTCCCTGATAGTCCATTCCGTTTGCCTCAATCTGCTCAAGTTTTATGCTGTCTGCATTAAGCTGGGCAGGAGTCAGAATGATTTTCCGGTTGATACGGATTAAAAGCCCTTCTTTCTGCTCAGGTGTAACCGCCATTTTTTCAAGCAGACCGCGGAGCATGTCAAAATGAGCCTTTCTTTCTTCATCAGTAGTCAAAGTTGTGCTTTCCTCATTTTCGTACGGCTGGGCATCTTCAGTAAATGCATTTCCCCTGAGCTGCATTGTACCTCCGCCTAAAAGGGCACTGCCGGCACTTGTATTGACTTCAAACACAGGGAAAAGCGGACCCGTAATCTTTTTATGAGCTTCCTGTACACTTCCGATAAAATCAAGTCCGCTCTGTTTTATCAGTGCGTCAGCTTCTTCATCTCCTGTAAGGTCAAGCAGAAAAACTCCGGTCGCAATTGTCTGATAAATATGCGGAAGAATTACAGGATTATTTTCTATAAGGACAGAGCTCTTTTCATCAACCTTAAGAACATATCCCTTAAAAAGACTTGCCGAAGAATAAGAATTACTCCAGTCCTCTACGCTGACCTTTAAATTTTCAGGCACACCCCAGGCACAGAATTTTTCTAAAAGTGCGTAAATATCTGAAGTCTTTAAATGAGAATCAAAAGCCCTCATTACAGATTTGCGCGAGATTTCAAAAACTGCAGCCGTATCAAACTGCTTAAGGTCTAAAAAGAGCATGAGCGGAAGCAGTTCTTTAAGTTTAAGCCCCGGAAAAACCGTAACGTTGAATCCCGCATCAATATTGAGAACTTTAAGATTCTCTTCTGTTACTGCGGTCTTAGAAGCAGAGGCACTTCCCTTTACATAGACAGTTTCGCCGTTTTCATCTTTTCCATAATCCTGTAAAAGGCCAAAGTCCACGGCACAGGTTAAAAGTCTGTCAATTACAGAGCAGGGATTGTCATAGGAAGAAGTTTCATTTATGCACGAATCAGCCTCACTTTCTTCCTCAGCTGCCTTTGCAAGAATTGAAGAAAAGCGCCCGCCTGAAAGCGTTTCATTTGCATCAATGCCGGACGAAATTTTATCGTAAATTAAAAAAGCAGTCCTTAAAACGCAGCGCTTTGAAAAACCTGTCGCAGGAAGAGCATCTGCGGTTTCAAGGAGAAGTTTTGCCTGGTTTACAAGGGAGCTTCTGCTGAATCGTCCCTTAGAAGAAACACACAGATAGGCATACTGAAGTCTTTCATCAAGTTCAGCAAATGCTTCCATGCGGTCACGGTCAATTTCAAAGCCAGAAGGACCTTCTTTTACAAGTGAAAGATTGATAAAAGCGTGAATCAGGCTGTCAAAAAAGGACTCTGTTCCCTTTCCGAATATTTCAGTAAGTTTTTCTGAATCTCTTTTTTTTATTGAACCGTCAGTCTTACAGAGGGAAGGATTTGAATAAATATAATTTACAAATGCGGCGATTTTTTCAGGAGAGAGTGACAGAGGAATCTTATCTGACCTTGACTCTAAAACAGGAAGCGGAAGCAGGACCTTTTTACTTAAAAGAGGCAGCACGACATCTTCAAGGGCCGGATTTAAAGAAATGATGGTTTTACGGGTATTTTTATCGCCATGGCGGTATATTAAAAGCCTCTCTTCCAGATTTAAAAGGCGCTCATAGAGTTTAGCAAAATTAATCGAAAGCGAGAAAAAATCAGACAGTTTTTGTGTTGTTGCATCTTTTATATAGTAAACTGCAGCCAGAATAAGAATATCGCTTTCCGAAAGAAGATTTACTATTGTCTTACGGTTTTCTTCCTTTCTTAAAAAAGCTCCTAACTGCTCAACGAGTTTCTGCTTATTGAACGGCGAATGAATTTCACCGAGATACATTCTGATAAGCTCAAAAAAATGATTATCAGGGAGAGTTACAAAACTTTCACGCCAGTCAATAATTCTCTGGACTTTTGGATCTACACTTATCATTTCTGTTTCCCCCGGTCATTTAATCTGAGCTTTCAGTCAGTTCAAGTTCAGTAGAAGATGAAACCCTTACAACGCGGTAAGAATAGCCCTGCTCTGCAAGAAATTTCTGACGGTTAGAACCAAAATCCTCTTCAACCGTATTTCTTGTTATGAGGGTATAAAACCTGCTCTTACGCTCCTTAGGACGGAGAATTCTGCCAAGGCGCTGGGCTTCTTCCTGACGGCTTCCGAAAGTTCCGCTTACCTGAACTGCCATGCTTGCATCAGGAAGGTCAATCGCAAAATTTGCAACTTTTGAAACTACAAGAACCCGGATTTCGCCTGAACGGAATGAAGCATAGATTTTATCACGTTCTTCATTCGGAGTTTTTCCTGTAATAATCGGCGCACCCAGAAGTTTTGATATTTCTTCAAGCTGATCAAGATACTGCCCGATTACAAGAATTTTATCCTGAGGATTAAGCTTTACAAGGTTTTCAACAATTTTGAGTTTTTCAGGATTTTCACTTGCAATGCGGTGTTTTTTTCTTGGTTCTGCGACAGCATATTCAAGTTCTTTATCTTTAGTAAGGTCAAGCCGGAGTTCAACACATTCTGCAGAAGCAATCCAGCCGGAAGATTCAAGTTCTTTCCACGGAACATCATAACGCTTCGGTCCTACAAGGCTGAAAACATTGCCCTCGCAGCCGTCTTCACGGACTAAAGTTGCCGTCAGTCCAACCCGTCTTATCGCCTGAATTTCTGCAGTTACACGGAAAACAGGAGCCGGCAGCATGTGAACTTCATCATAAATAATGAGTCCCCAGTTTCTTTTTCTGAAAAGTGAAAAATGAGGATAAGGGCCGTCTTTTTCAGGACGCCAGGTTAAAATCTGATAAGTTGCAACTGTTACAGGTTTTATCGTTTTGTTTTCGCCTGTGTATTCTGCAATCTGGTCTTCAGTCAGGTCAGTCTTATCTAAAAGCTCATCAATCCATTGATGAACTGCAGAAATATTTGTAGTAATGATAAGGGTACTGGTTTTTAAAAGATCCATTACGCACATGCCGACGATTGTTTTACCGGCACCGCAGGGAAGAACAATTGTACCAAACCCTGTTCCAGGCCCTTTGTCTCCTACAAGAGAAGCAGCAGCTTCCTTCTGATAATGCCTTACATTAAAAGGAAGTCCTTTTTTTGTTGTGGTGCGGAGATTAACTTCAAGACTTTCTCCTTCACCAAGCGGAACATCATCCTTTACAGGCCAGCCGAGTTTTAACAAATCCTGTTTTAAAGTGCCCCTGTCAGTAAGACGGAGCATAAAACAGTTCTGTTTTTCTTTTTCTGACACAAAAACCTGTTTTGCATCCTGTGAGGCAGGACTCTGGTAAGTGCAGGTCACAAGAAGTTTTCTGCCTGCAGAACAGGCTTCAATTTCTCTATAAACAACAGGATTTTCAGTAACCAGATAAAGATGGTCTTCATCACCTGAAGGCACAAGACGAAGTTTTCCAAAGCGCCCCGCAGTTTCTTCAATCCAGATTTCCACAGCCTGAGGCACATCATAGCGGGCAAATTCCCTTAAAACACCGACAGCCTGTTCAGGAGTAAAGCCTGCACCCGAAGCATTCCACAAAGAAAGGGCGGTGAGTCTGTAGGTGTGAAGATGTTCAGGAGAACGCTCAAGTTCCGCAAACGGAATGAGGGCATTACGGCACTCTTCGGCGCGCGGTGCGTGTACATCAAGAAGCAGGGTGCGGTCACTCTGAACAATTAAGGGATTATCAAATTGCATAACAGATTATTTTACGCAATTAGATGGCTTTATTCAATTCTCCAATAGAAAACTCAGAAAGCTTTGCAACAGTATTCAGGCTTTGAATAAAATCAGTGTAATCATTGATACGCGGAGCCATAACGCGGTACTCAACGACAGTCTGCATAAGTTCATCACTTTTGCTTAAATTTACATCCTTAATGTAAAAGCCGTATTTCTGAATCACTTCTCCAAGACGAAGCATATCGAGAGTTTCAGTTTTAAAAGTCAGGTGAAGGAATTTTGTACTTCCTGCAGGAAACCAGAGGCTTTCAACTTTTTCAAGTGCAAGAAGTGAAACTACACAGATAAAAACAAGGATAAAGCTCGGGATAAAAAGCCCCTCTCCTATACAAAGCCCAATTGTAGCATCAGCCCAGATTATGGCAGCAGAAGTAAGTCCCTTGATGTTAAAGCCGGTCTTCATTATTACGCCTGCACCAAGAAAACCGATTCCACTGACAACACCGGCGGCAAGACGGGCATTATCAGCCGATCCGATTTCTTTTGAAATATAGTCGGAAAGGATCGAAAGCATGGAGGCAGAAATACAGATTAAAATAAGCGTACGCATTCCTACATCCCGCTGGCGTGACTTGCGCTCAAGCCCAAGAATAAAGCCTGCAGCAAAAGCGAGAAGAATTTTTATAAGACAGTCCAGATAAAAATCAAACATAGTTTCCTCTATATAAAAATCAGATAACCGGCATCAAAAAAAGCAGCTTCCGTCCGGAAAAGTTCTACTTAAAAAGTGCAAAACCGCCCGGAGATTTTGTTCCTGCTTTAATCCAGCTTACTTTCTGTTTTGGAGTAAGGTCTTTTTTTAATATATCAATCTGGTCCATGTAGTCACACAGCCAGGTCATAAGCGAACCGTCTCTCTTTGCAGTTTCGTTTTCACTGTCACATTCAACAAGAACAGGAATTACATCATCTGTTGCGCTGACTGAAGCCGCAAAGTTTTCTGCAAAAGCCTTAAAGGCATCGCCGGCGGCGGCTACAAGTGCCTTTGAAAAATTGGAATTAGAGGCGCGGAGGTCAGGCTTTTTTACTGCATCAACGTCACGAAGGTTTGATTTATATACAAATGCAATTTTTCCAGGTTTTGATTCAAGTCCGGCAAGTTTTCTCTGGCCAAAACGCAGAAGCAGTTCGGCAGTAAGATAATGATAGCCTAAAATGAGTTCATCAAAAGCACGGTTACTTTCAGCAGCACCTGCACTTCCATATTTTGGGGCAAAGTACTGTTCATCAAAAATAAGAACTGCTTCATCAAGGTGTCCGTTCTGATTAAGGGATGAAAGAACAAGGGAACGGGCTGAAAGCGCAGAAGCACGGTTCCAGATAACAGGAACAGAGCCGTCTTCAGTGTTAAGTTCAGGAGTAAGCGGAGAGGCAGTAATTACAGCGGCGTCTCCGAGAAGAATTGCAGAAGATGCAAGATCTTTTCCGTCCGGAAAATCCTTTCCGGCAATAAGAATTGTTTTGTCCATAAGCAAGATTATATCATTCAGAATTACATATGGCAAAGGGAAGAAAATTCAGTTATAATTTCCTTACTATGAAACTTTGGGTTAAATATTTACTGGCAGTCGTTTTAGGCATTGCCGCTGCTTTTATCCTTCCCGTTAACAATCCGGAAGTAAATTCAATCATTTCTGCACTTAAAGAACTGTCAATCCGCTTCGGGCGTTATACTCTCCTGCCTGTACTGTTTTTTGGAATCTCTACCGCAGTATTTAAGCTGCGCTCAGGAAAAACACTTGCAAAGACAGCAAAATGGACTTTTATGACAATTCTCGGTTCAACCCTGATTCTCACAGTCCTCGGTCTTCTTTCAATACTTCTTGTAAAACTCCCGCGCATTCCGATTACAGGCGAAAAAATTACTGAAGTTCCTGTTTTAGGCTTCAGAAATTTTATAATGCAGATGTTCCCTTACTCAGGCTTTGATGCCGTAAAAGAAGGAAGTTTTCTGCTGCCGTGCTTTATTTTTGCGGGCTTTGCAGGTGCAGGCTGTGTTTCAGATACAGTTTCTTCAAAACCTGTAATTACATTTTTTGAATCAGCTGCCAGACTCTGCTATTCAATTATGAGCTTTTTCATTGAATGGCTCTGTGTCGGCATGATTGCAGTTTCTGCTTACTGGATGATGACAGCCCGCTCAATTCTTGCGGCAGGCATTTACACACCGCTTGTAATCATGCTGCTTGTTGATTTTATTCTTGTATTTGCCCTCATCTACCCTGTTATCATTCACTTTCTGTGCAATGACCAGCATCCCTACAATCTGCTTTACGCCTGCATTACACCGGTAATCACGGCCTTTTTCTCAGGAGATACAAATCTTGCACTTCCTGTAAACCTCCGCCATGTTCACGAAAGTTTAGGCGTTCATAGTGAATCTTCTGATGTTACAGTTCCGCTTTTCTCTATTTTTGCCCGCGGAGGCTCTGCCCTCGTAACCTCAATCTGCTTTATAATGATTCTCCGCTCATACTCAAGCCTCGGTTTTACTGCAGCAGACGTTCTGTGGATTTTCTTTACAACCTTTGCAATAAGCCTCGTGCTCGGTTCACTTCCGTCAGGCGGCTCTTTCATCGCACTTACAGTTCTGTGTACAATGTACAGCCGCGGATTTGAAGCAGGATATCTTCTTTTAAGACCTGCCGCACCTGTTTTCTGCAGTTTCGCTGCTGCCTTTGATGCAGTAACTGCTGTTTTCGGAAGCTATGTCGTTGCAGTTAAGACCAAAAAATTTGAACACGTAGACTTGAAGCACTACATCTAAAGCCGGAAAAAATCCACAAAAAAAAGGCTGTCATTTGAAGTACAATTTTACTTCATTCTGACAGCCGTTTTTTTTGTAATGACCGGGACTAAAAATCAAAAGGTGATTTTTTATAAGTATCGATTTTTGAATCCGGGCGGAGATGATGTTCACGGAAATCAATTGAACCGCACGGACGGCCAAAATAGAAGCCCTGGTATTTATCAGGTTCATAAATCTGCAGTTTTTCAATATCTTCTGCACTTTCAACCCCTTCCATGCAGACTTTCATGTCAAGTTCATGTGCCATCTGAGTAATATGCTTAATAACCTTACTGTCCCCCTGATCACCGCCAGTTGCCTTATGAACAAAAGAATAATCAAGTTTGAGTGTATAGGCTTTAAGATACTGCAGGTAACGGAGGTTTGAATAACCTGTACCAAAGTCATCAATATCAACCTTCATTCCAAGTGCACGGAAACTGTCTACAAGAGTCTGAAGTTCCTGGGTATTATCCATGTAGCCGCTTTCTGTAAGTTCAAGAGTGATGTTTTCAGGCTTTACACCTGACTTTTCAAGCGCCATCTGAACATCAGAGAGAATATCGCTCTTTTTTACCTGAATATACGAGAGGTTGATGCTCATATGGAAATCTTTCTGAACTTTATTCCATTCATGGCACTGCATAAATCCTGTGAGCAGAATCCAGCGTCCGACAGGAATAATCAGGCCGCTTTTTTCAAGAATCGGGACAAACTCATCTGGAGTAATTGTTCCGTACTGAGGACATGACCAGCGCAGCAGTGCTTCAGCGCCGATTACATTTGTTACAGAATTTCCTGAATCAAGATAAAGTTCTTTTGCATCCACAACCGGCTGATAAAAAAGCTGGAAGCCTTTAAAATTATTCTTGATTGAATCCCTGAGTTTTTCCTGAAGGTCAAGGTTTCTCAGATGCTTTGTATATTCTACTGCATTGAAAAGATTTAAATTATTTCTTCCCTTTTCCTTTGCATTTGCCAGTGTGTAGTTGATTTTTTTAAGAAGTTCATCAAGCTGGGTTGAATCATTGAAGAAAGCAACGGCACCTGCACTTACTGTAAATACAACTTCATAGTCGATTTTCTGTTCAGTCTCAGCAATCGTACGCTTCAAATTCTGATAGATTTTCTGTGCATCCACCGCAGAAGCGCCTGTCAGATTCATACAGACGAATTCATCGCTGTTTAATTTATAAGGAACTGCAATTCCCTTTGCAGAAGTCCTGATACAGTCAGCAATAAGCGTAAGGACAAAATCACCTGTATGTGTTCCAAACTGCTCATTTATGCGGCCCATATTATCAACGTCAATTTTGAAAATAAAACCTGAAACTTTCTGATTCTTTTTCCAGACCTTTGCAAAATCTTTTCTGAACTGCATTTCTGTAGGAAGATTTGTAAGAGGGTCAATTCTGTCCAGCTCATCCATTATTGCGATTCGGCCGATCAGATAAGACTTTGAGTCCTCTTCTTTTCCTGTCGGAATTACAGTTCCGCGCATGCTCAGCCATACGGCTTTACCGTTTTTATTGAGGGCACGGAATTCAAGGTTAAAAGTATCTTTTCTTCCTGATTTTATATTGTCAGATTCTGCACTGAAAAGAGCATAGTCTTCTGAATATACCAGGCGGAAAAGAGTCTCCCATGCATGATCAAATTTTCTCCCCGGAATATTAAAAAGCGCTGCAGCCTGTTCAGATATATAAACTGAATCGGCTTTCAAATCAAAAATATAGACAAATGAATCTGTTGTTTTGCTTAAAGCTTCCGCAAAAAATTCAAGCTGTTCTATAGAAAAAGATGGTGCATTATCCAACACATTAAACCTCGGGTTCAATTATAATGCAGTATTAAAAATCTGTTATTAAAAATTCAGACTTTTTAAATAAAACTTAAAAAACGGCTTTAATACTATTTAAATATCTCTAAAATCTATAAAATCACTAGTTTTCGAAGAATTTTTTAACCGCCAGCGCTACTGCACGTGCCCTTTTCTCCATATTTTCAGGAGTGATTTTAGTATGCTGGTTACCAAGTTCAAAATCTGACGTCGGGATTGTGCTGTAGGAGGTCTGGGTCAGATCCACTTGAAATTTTCCGTCCTTAAAAACATCAAGCCCGCACTCCTTAACGCATTCAATAAAACACCTGCCAAGCCTTTCACTTTCATTTCTGTGCTTTTTTACATTCTTAAGTTTCAAAAGCCCGTCAGGAATGCTGCAGTAAAAACAGCCTTTATCAGCTTTAGAAGAATCACTGTCAAAATGAATGGAAACATGCACTGCCGCATTGTTATTTGCAAGAACAGTGCGTGCCACATTATCAAGCTGAACATCACCTGAAGTACGGAGCATCAGAACATCAAAACCGTCTGCAAGAAGTTTTTCCTTAACCAGATTTGCCACAGTCAGATTAACGGCTGCCTCACTTTCACCTGAAACAAAGGTCATTCCTCCGCTGACTGCAATTGATTCAACGGCGCCTTCAGGATTTGTTCCTCCGGTGATTTTAGGACTTTTGTCCGGATGACTGAAAGTTTTTACTGAAGAACCGCCCCTTGTTCCGTGGCCAGCATTCAGCGCAACGGTGATATTCCTGCGGTTATTTTTTGCCCTGAACAGTACAGCACAGCCTGAGTTGATTTTTGATAAATCTGCAAATTCCCAGGACGGATCAAGATAAACCTGTCTCGTATACAAATCCCCGTCATCCGCCAGAAGTTTTGCTTTTGACAGGGCTTCAAACCAGCTTTTAGAATTTTTTCGTTTTACATCAAGAGTATTTACATTAACCGAGTTGGCATCAGTTTTTTCATCAAAATTATCATCAGGATAATAAGAACCAAGTGCACTTAATGCATAATAATGTCCCTCCGCTTTTCCAAGATACATAAAGACATGCCCCGGAAATCCCATCAAAGTTCCGCATTCAACTGTATCTAAAAGAGCCTTTCTTTCTGCCTCTGATTTTCCGTCAAAGACAAGAGTTTTTCCCGGCATTGAAAGCTGACTGCGGCTGTTACGTCCGAAACAAAATCCAAAACAGCGGAATACATCCTTCAAAAACTCAGAACAATCCCTCTCTGCGCTCATGCCTCCCCAGCCGTATCTCTGGCCCGCCGCAGAAAAGGCAAGATTGAGCACATTTTTTTTAGTATAAGGCAAAAGCCCCCTGGTACAGCAGCCGTATGGAATTGCCGCAAGATGAATTCCTAAAGTGCCGTCAGTTTTTCTGTATGGAATTTCAACAAGATACGAAGCATAAGGAATGCGCCCCTTAAAAACAGAGAGCGGGTCTTTCAGTGAAGACCAGTCACAGAGCGTAAGATAAGTTCCCATGAACAGCTCAGGAATTTCAAAATTTCCTTCAGCATAGGATTTTGAAAGTTTATATCTTTCACGGGTAACCGTAACAAAATCAGCGTCCTCTGACATGCAGCGGCCTGCATAATCAAAATAACGGTTAAACTGACTTTCAGTGCAGAAAGCTATGTCTTCAGCCTTAATCCAGCCTGGGCAGAATCCGCTCTGAACAAAATACCATTTTTTATCAGCACTTTCCCATAAAACAAGAACAGGCTCATTCATCAGGATTCCTGAATTCTGTGTAATATCATCGTACCAGTAATCTTTGTCATCTGAATAAAAACTGTTTTCAGGCAGAAGCCTTAAAGAAGAACGCCTTACAGTAACAGCCCTGCGCACCGGATGGTAACCGTCTTTTACTTTAAGGGGTATCCACCTCTGATTTATCCAGCTCTTCCAGGTTACTAACGGCTCAAGATTCATCTCAGTCCAGAAAACCTTAAAATCCCTGTCATTTAAAGTATGAACGGCCTCGCCTTTTTTTGTCTGAACCTTTTTATACCATGGCATTCCGGGATTATAGGAAATAATTAAGTTACAGATTTCTCCCGACGAAACAGTACTGCCGAAATTCCTGAGGTCACGGTAAATGTAAAACTTATCGTTATCAGGCAGGGTTGAATCATTTATGACTGAATTCCACAGTCCAATCTGCTCATAACTCATCAAAACTTTATCAGGATTTTTAGAATTCTTAAGCCAGAAATCAGCATTGAGCATGTTCTCTTTTACAAACGGAGCCAGACGGATATAAAGAGAATTATCTTCGGTTAAACTCTGTGTATAAACTTCAGTAACTTCATTTTTTCCTGACGATGAAGAAGCACAGCCGGCCGTAACTGCTGCCAGCATAAAAAGTAAAAATTTGACTATAAAATGATTATTCTTTTCCATATATTTTTTTAACTTCCGGAGTATAAACTCCCTGACTTTCATAAACAGTAAGCGGCGGAAGTTCTGTAATATTTATATTTTCGTCAATTCTGGAGTGATACAGCACCATTGAAGGCTTTTTATCAGAAAAAGGTTTAACTTTACGGAAGCAGACAGACTTAAAACCCGCTGCCTCAAGTTCAGATAAAATCTCTTCATGTCTTTCTGCGCGGTGAATCATAAAAAACTCTCCGTCATCTGACAAAAGATAGCGTGCAGAGCTTACAACATCCTTTAATGTGCACAAAAGTTCCTGCCGGGCATTCATTTTCTCAATGTTAGAACTTACCCTGCCTTTTCCGTAAATCATATAAGGCGGATTTGAAACAACAATGTCAGCAGTCCTTTCAGGAAACAGCCTGTCACAGCCGCAGATATCTCCCCTTACAATACGCACTGATTTTTCAAGAGAGTTCAGTTTTACAGTCCGTTCTGCCATATCAGCAATTTTTTCCTGAATTTCAAGCCCGGTAACTTTAATGGGGTGAGAAGAAGATGCGCACAGAAGAACAGGAATAACTGCGTTTCCGGTCCCTAAATCAAAAACTGACAGAGGCAGATTTTTTCTGCTTTCGTCTTCTGACCTTTCTGACAGACGTGAATTCTTAACTGCAAAATCAGCAAGAAGAACAGCGTCAATTCCATAACAGAAATAATCACTGTTCTGGATGACGCTGTATCCGTTTATATGGAGGCGGTCTTTACGCTCTGCCATTTTTTAAATCTTCTTTAATTAAAAGACGCAGAGCCTCTACTGCAGTTGTTATTGAAAGTTCAGTGTCATGAACCTGAGGATTTTCAAGACCTTTTTTAGCGCGTTCCTGATTTGCTACAACTAAAAAGCACGAACCTACCCTTACGCGGAGAAAACTTCCTGCAATGAAAAGTGCAGCCGATTCCATTTCTGAGGCAAGACACCCCATCCTCAACCAGGCCTGCCACTTGTTTTCAAGTTCATAGCTTACAGGCATTACTTCCGGTTCATGCTGTCCAAAAAATGAATCCTTACACTGAACAACACCAGCGTGATAAGGAATTCCCTTATTTTTAGCCGCCTGAACAAGGGCATTTACACAGTCAAGGTCAGGAACAGCAGGATATTCAATCGGAGCAAACTCACGGCTTGTTCCTTCCATGCGGACTGCACCTGTCGCAATTACAATGTCCCCGCTCATTACATTTTCCTGCATGCCACCGCAGGTTCCGGTACGGATAAAAGTATGCGCACCGTTTTTAGAAAGTTCTTCAATCGCAATAGCAGCAGACGGGCCGCCGATTCCAGTCGAAGTGACGCTTACTTTCACGCCTTCAAGAGTTCCGGTATAAGTTGTATATTCGCGTACATCAGCAACGAGTTTTGCATTGTCAAAATGTTCAGCAATTTTAGCACAGCGTTTAGGGTCTCCGGGCAGAATAATATATTTTCCGATATCATCCGGACCAACGCCGGTATGGTACTGTTTACCGCTTCCTTCAGCATAATCAATCATAAGTAGTCTCCAATATTTTTAGTATTTAGATTTTAGCAACATGTTAAAAATCCTCCCGGCGAGAACCCGTCACAAAAAAAGGCTGTCTTGAAGCTGGCGCTGACCAAACCGCGCTTCGCTTGTGCAGAATTTTTTTTGCGCCGGAACCTCGCCTCCGGTTTTTAACAAAAATTCGTTTATATAAATTCTAAAAATATTATATCACATAAATAAGGAACGTAAGTTTTTTCTTTATCGTAGCCACAAAAAAGTGCTTTTAAGTTGACTAAAAAACAGCTCGAAGAAACAGTGCGTACGGCTTTTCACCTGAGGCAAAAAAAATGTGTAGTCCAGAAGGGTTCGGCACGAAATCCATTTTGCGCGTGCGACCGAACGAAGTGAGGGAGTCAGATACCTAAGTCGCGCAACCATGGATTTCTGTGACGGTTCCTGGCGGGCGTAACATTTTTTTTCATTTGAACACAACATTATTTTTCGTTATTATTTTCTTATTATGACAAGTATTTACACCCTTACCGCTACCTGCCCGGACCAGAGCGGACTTATTTCTTCAATCACAAACTGTATCGCACAGAACAACGGAAACATTTTAAACCTTGCCCAGCACACTTCAACTGACTTAGGGATGTTCTTCTGCCGCATTCAGTTTGCAGCCCCTTCAACAGAAGAAGCCGGAAAAATCTTCAGCCCGGCCGCCTTTACCGCAGAATTTTCTGAACTCGCCGGCAAATACGATATGACCTGGAAACTTTACGACAAGGCAGTAAAACTCCGCATGGCTGTTCTCGTTTCAAAAACAAGCCACTGTCTCTACGAAATTTTACTTAAATTAAATGACGGTCAGCTCGACTGTGAAATACCTGTCATCATTTCAAATCACCCGGATCTCTGCTCAGTTGCAACTGAGTTCCATATTCCATATTTCCAGATTGATACTGCAAAAGGCAAAGAAGCCTGCGAAAAAGACATTCAGTCAATTCTCGATGAATACAAAATTGACGTAGTCTGTATGGCACGCTACATGCAGATTTTAACTCCGGAGTTCACACGCCGCTGGGAAAACAAAGTCATCAACATTCACCACGGATTCCTGCCTGCATTTAAAGGCGCCCGTCCCTATGAGCAGGCCTGGAAAAAAGGCGTAAAACTCATCGGTGCCACAGCCCACTTTGCAAACGAAGACCTCGACCAGGGGCCGATTATTTTCCAGGATGTTGTACGCGTAAAAGATACAAACTCAATCCACGAATTTGTTGAAATCGGAAAAGATGTAGAGCGCCGTGTTTTAGTTGAAGGCCTCAAGCGCTATTTCAACCACAACGTTTTCATCCACGACGGAAGAACCTTTATTATTGAGTAATTAAATCAGGCAAAACATCCTGTGCTAAAACCTGTGTTCCCACTGCACTGCAATACGCATTAAATACCATTCACGGCCGGTGTAATGCAGCTGAGTTTCCTTTGAATAATCAAAGTGATCTTCTTTAAATGCGCGTCTCGCCTGAAACTCAGCAAGAAGTGTTATATTGTCTTTTTCAGTAACCTTTGCCTGTGTAAACGGGGCAATACTTACAGTCATATAGCTTCCGTTAAAGTTTTCTTTACGGCCTGCTTCTCCGTAATCATCTGCGTTGTAGTGTCCCCAGAACTCACTCATAACGCCCGCACGGTAAAATCTGCACGGCATTTTATATGCAAGAACAGCCATAAAATCATATAACCAGCCGGAAGCAAAGTTATCAGTGCCGCTCCACTTTCCTGCCTCGCCTTTTTTTAAGCCGGTCATTTTTTTATATGCAGCATTATAAGATGCAAGTAACTGTACATGATTCCAGTCCCCGGGAAATACTTCTCCCGTATCAAACTGGAATAAGGCTTCGCCGTAAAAATCATAATAAAAGTTTTTAAATGTAGTTAAATCTTCATATTTTCCGGTATTTACATTTACCTTTCTCAAGCCGCCGAACTGATGGTCAATATGCCAGCCCGTCCCGATTGAAGCACCCGCAGAAAAAACTAAAAACGGCACAGGAGTAAAAGAAGCCTGCACAACCTGGCGGCAGTTTATCGGTGTCAGCTCCTCTACAGCCTTTAAAACAACATTTGAGTCCTTTAACAGGGCATTTCCGCCGAGCGGGGTTAAAAGTTTGTATTCAATATTGAAGCGGAATCTTGCTTCAATCATTTCATAAGGAGAAACTAAATGCGAAAAATGAGTTGCACCCGGTCTGCGTTCTGCTTCAGGGTCTAAGGCAAAATCCAGGCATGAACTGAAGGAAAGGGGGGTATTTTCCTCTGCCGTTATAAATGCTGCCGACAGACAAAATATCCCCGCAATAAAAAAAACTGATAAACGCTTCATTTTTAAAAAAATTCCGTATTTTTTATTGATTGTAAAAATTAACAGTTACGGGCAATCTCTAATAATTGCAATTTTTAGAGATTCCGTTAAAGATAATTTTAATTCTACAGTTTTTCTTTATCTTATTCCACACAGTAAAAAAATCCCGGCACAGTCAGAAAACAACCGCCGCCGGGACTTTAATAGTTTTTATCCAGACTATTTCCTGAACTAGATTTTTACATCTTAATCAGATAAAGTCCATTCAGGATCAATATGCAGGATTATTTAAGGTTAACGTAGTATACAATACTTACAGGCTTGTTATCCGCATTCTTAGCAGTAATGTGGAATTCCATAACCTGAGTATCGTATGAAGAAGAATTAATTGTACATACGCCGTCTTCATCAGCATCGTACTTAGTGCTTCCGTACTGACCGTTGAATGTAATTACTTCACATGCAATGTCAGTGTAAGAGCGTGTTGCAGCAGCAGGTTCAAGCTTAACCTTAATTACTGCAGCAGTTGCAGTATCACTATCATCTGCGGCAAGCCACTTAATAATATCAAGAGTTGAATTTGCCACTTTGTTAGTGAATGTCTGAGCAGCAGTAGGATCTGTAGTTCCGTCGCTGTAAGAGATTGTTACATCAGCCTTATCAATATCTTCGTACTTAGTAAGGTTAACGTCAGCACCGATTGTATCACCGAATGAAGCAGTTACAATCATGTTCTTGTAAGAATATGTAGTTACAGTTGTAGCTGTTGAATTTTCTACCCATGCAGCCCATTTTGTAGCACCCTTAGTAAGATAAGGCTTACCTGAGGTAGCTGTAGTCAGCGGAGTCAAAAGTGCAGGATCATTATCTGTCTTATACCATGTCTGGTAATTGATATATGTATTTGTGTAATCTGGATCACTAGCATTCTGAGAGCCATCAAGCCAGAGTGAGCCACCGTTAAGATTATATGTAATTCTTAAGCGGCTTAATCTCTTGGTTCCATTGTCAGTATCTGCATCTGCTACAGTTGTTCCGTCCGGTACAGCAAGAGAAGCGGCCGGTTTAGTACGTGAAGTCCATTCAGACTGCCCTACATAGTTAGCAGCACGGATTCTTACATCATAAAGATGTCCGAGCGGAAGTTTAAGTGTACAGCTTGTACTTGTAGACATTACGTTTCCGTCGTAGCGGATTTCAGCACCTGCAAAGTCTTCGTCAACTGTATCATTTACAGCTGTAAGACCATAAACCTTTGCAGAATCTGTTACTGCTTCAACAGCTGTGCCGTCTGTACTGAGCTGATATTCAGTAAGTTCAATTTCATAACATGTCTGATATGAAGAAGCATCCCATACAAGTTTAGCATTATAATATCCGCCGTCTACGTCTTCACTGCCATCTACATAGTATGCGTAGAGTTTTGCAGGAGCACTAGGAATAGAACTGATACCGCTGAGGGTTCCAAGTTCCTTATCCACATGAACGCCAGGGTCTACAACAAGACTATCCTGGAATGCGCCGACAATTTTCCTTGTGCTGTCATCAATTGTGCCGTTATATGCAAGGAATCTTACAAGATAAGCACCGGCATTTACTGTTACTTTTGTTCCTGATCCAGCATTTTCTGCAATGCCGAATTCAAAAGAAACCGGATCATCTTCATTAGAAATCTGTGCTGCAGTTAAATCAACTTCTTTGAATGCATTAGAAGCAGCAGGAGAAGCAGAACCTAAAGTATAAGTAGTAATTTTTTCAAGAGTATAGGCATTATAGATACCGATTTCATAACTTTTTACAATACCATTGTGGTAAAAATAACCGGTCATATGAACGGTACCCGGAGTAGTAAGGTTCTTTGTAGATACATTGAATGTTGCAGTTGTACTTCCGTTCTTTAAATCTACAGATGTAATACCGCGGAGAACAGGCTGGTCATGGCTCTTTTCAGTGCCGTAAGCCTTGTAAGCAGTAAGAGTCAGCTGCCATACGTTTGCTGTCAATGTAACGTCCTTCTGAACTTCATCAACAACTTCCTTAAGGACAGCGTTGTATCCGCTTACTCCGCCAGTTTTATTGGCAAGAACAACAACCTTGTCATCAAATGTTTCACCGTTTGGTGCTACACCGGAAAGAATCCAGGTAATACCGTTTTCATCATTTGAATTAAGGTTGTAAGGGTTACCTGTGTAGATGGCACGTCCAACACCGTTCTGTGCATCTTCAATCATCTGAGCATAGTTTGACGGGATGTTGTTAGCTTCAATGGCTAAGGTATTTGTACCTGTACCGCCGCTCACATTTCCGCCTGTAATCAGTGCGTTTGCACAGCCTGCAAAAACAAGAGCTGTAAATGCAAGTGTCAAAAGAGCAAGTCCCTTAAACATTTTTTTGGTCATAAGCTACCTCCTTGACCGTTTAATACGGGTATATCTAAAACTTGTTTTAGTGCAGCGCACTATCAGTTTTATTCCCTTTTTATAAAAACGACTGCGGTATCCGTATAGGTCTCGCCGTCCTTTTTAACCTTGAGTGTAAGAAAGCACGCACTAGCCGTCACTTTTCCAGTCCTTAAATCAGGATACAAATCCAGTTCAGGAACATAGATACTTACTGACTGAGTTGCCATTGCGTACTGAAGCGTGCCTTTAAACTCCACCAGCTGCCAGAAATAACTGTCAGCATCGGCAACAGGAGCAGTAAGGCACAAAGTCTGCTCCGAAGAAATTTCATACATACTTTCAAGCATAAGCTCCTGGGTTGACTTATTGAGTACAAAATCAGCCTGGGCAGTTGCAACTGAAGTAAAGTTTGAATCGTAAGTTCCAAGCACGTTCGCAGGATTAGAGCATGAGAAAAGAGCACAGGCACAAATGAGCGAAATTATAAAAATCACTTTACTTTTCATGCGGCCCCCCTCTTACCAAAACGAATGCGTGCACTGATTCCCGCCTGCGGCATAAAGCCCCAGACTGAATCATATTCAAGTCCTATGTTTGCAGTTATGAACTTAACTGCAAGTCCTGTATTAAAGCGTGTAACAAACGAATACTGCAGGGCAGAGCGAGCTACACGAGGATTCATCAGGAAACTGACACGCAGAGCCGGATCAAGTTCAACAAAAACACGGAGAATCGTATTGTCTACAAGCAGATTGATTCCAACCGGTGCATATAAATCAAACATAAAAAGATAAGGTGCTTCCAGATTCTGTGTTCCATCATAAGTTGAATAATGCGAAGGAAAATCATCAGAAGGCCAGCCCATCAAAAACCTTAAGCCCACCCCTTCATACAGCGGATTTGTCCACTTTGTAGTTCTCCAGGCAGCATCCAGCCCTGCAGTTGTTGTGTAATAAGTTTCTTCCTCGTTTAAAAAACCAATAACGGCCCCTAAATCGACCGTGTGCAGAAAGTCAGCATCCTTCTTTTTCTTATTCTTTTCCGGAGGAACCTTGTCTTTTTCAACAAGCTCTCCGTTCACAATCTTCAGGTACGCCTTCCTGTATTCATTCCACTGTTCTTCAGTAATGCCTTCGCTAAAATGTTCCTGCCCTTCAAGAACAACATTTTCAGCATCAACAGTCAGAAGCTTAGGAGGCTTCTGCTCTTTTTCAAGCATTACTCCGTCAACTTCAAGCCTGTAAATTGAACCGTCCTTATGACCGACAAGAATGTATTTGCCTGAAGAACTTACTGCAAAACTTGTAATTTCTGTAACATTGTAAGAAGGAATATATTTTTTATATTCACCAGTCGGAATATCATAAAAACGAAGCCTGTCATCATCAGTAAGAACAATAAGGGTCTGTCCGTCAGAATAGAGGGCTATATCTTTTATGGGTCTTACGGCATCAATGGTCTGAACGATTTTTCCGTCAAAAGTACGGACGGTCAGTGTGCTTGCATCTGCACAGGAAATAAGGAATGAGGAATCCTGGGTAAATAAAACAGGAACTTTTGTCGAACTGTAAAAATTAAGGTTTGAAACTATTTCTTCAGTTTCAACATTATGAACAATTAAAGTACCGTCATGAGCAGCACTTACAATATAGTTTTCATTTTCACTGAATTTAATTGAATAGCAGGACTGTGTATGTCCGACTAAAGAACGTTCTACAAGGGATTTTGTAAGGCGGAGTTTAAAATAAAGGGAAAGAGCTCCGCTTGAAGTTGCAACTGCAATCAGATTTGATTTTTTACTGATTCCGGCACAGACAATGCGGTCATTCTTTGAACCCACAGAAAGAGAATATTTAGGGGTCTGTGTAATTGAAATACCGTGTTCAAGCGCAAGACTCACATCAGTACGGGCAAAATCCCAGATGCAGGCCTTACCGTCAGAAGAAAGGGCTAAAATCATGTCTTCGCCGCCCTCATGAGTAAATGAGAGGAGCATTATGTTTCTAAAAGGAAGAGTATGAGTTATTTCTGAAGTGGCAAAATCACGGACAAAGATTATATTGTCTTCACCCAGAGCAAAACGCGTATCATCAGCGTTCCAGCCGAGAGTACCAGCCGGGAAAGGAATTTTTACAATAGGATCAGGATAATTCTGAGCCCTGAGCGAAAGAGAAAAACAGAATGTAAGCGCAAGCAGGATAGAAAATTTCTTCTTTTCGAACATTAATTAATTCCATATCCCCTTCCACCCGTAAAACATAACACATTATCGGCAAAGTCCCCAAAAAAGCCTTAAATAATCTTAAAAATAATTTGTTATATAAGAATGATTTAAGAAAATCAGTCAAAACAAGGTCAAAAATCTCAATTTTTTTATATATATTTCTCTAAAATAAACTCAAAGCCTTCCCTTCAGGCAAATAAATCCGGTAGCCGGCAAAAAAAAAGCCCGGGCATCATCCGGCAGAATAAAATCCGCCGCACACCCGGGCTGTAAAGCAGTAAAACGCTTTTAAATTATTTTTCAATTTCAGTGCAGACAATATGCAGGTCTTTAAGCTGCTGTTCATCAACTGCACTTGGACACTCATACGTCTGGTCAAGGCGCGCTCGCCTTCGCTCGCTTAAAGCCTTGACTCAGCCGTTTTGCGGTTGTTTGCCTTTATCATACAACCGCAATCCATCGGCTCAACGCCGCTTCACCTATTATTTTTCTACATCATAACAGTTGATATGCAGGTCTTTAAGCTGCTGTTCATCAACTGCACTTGGACATTCATCCATTGGTGAAGCTGCCAGATTGTTCTTCGGGAAGGCAATAACTTCATGAATACTTTCTTCATGACGCATGAGCATTACAAGGCGGTCGAGTCCAGGTGCAATTCCACCGTGCGGAGGAGCACCGAATTTAAATGCCTGAACGAGGAAGCCGAAGGCTTTTTCTGCACGCTCACGGCTGTAACCGACAATTTCAAAAATACGCTCCTGCAGGGCAGGATCATTAATACGCATTGAACCTGAAGCAAGCTCGTAACCGTTTAAAACAAGGTCATAAAGGTCACCCTTTACGCTGCCCGGGTCAGATTCAAGTGTATCCCAGTATTTTTTCTGAGGCAGTGTGAACATGTGGTGTTCAGTTTCCCAGTGATTTTCTTCTTCGTTCCATGCAAAGTACGGAAAGTCAATGATCCATGCAAAGTGGAATTCATCTTCAGGATTGTAGAGGTTAAGGTCTTTTCCAAGCTGCTTGCGGACTGCGCCCAGGGCTACACAGGCAGTCTGCCATTTTTCATCGCTTACAAAAAGGAGAAGGTCATTCTTTTCAGCCCCGAGTTTAGAGCAGATTTCACTTTCTTTTCCGGCA
>DGGY01000034.1 GCA_002392405.1 Treponema sp. UBA3862
TTTTATGACAGCATGCTCTCGCAGCTAAAACACTGGAAAGTTTAGTCCGACGCCTCTCCTCATAATAGCAACAAGCTGTTTCTTTTTGTGCATTGCTTCCCATGATATACTAAAATCATCAGGAGGACACAAAACATGCCAAGACCACATAACAAAGAAGACCTGCTCAAAGCAGCACAGGAAAATTATGAATCTCTAATGAGTCTTATTGACGGACTTACCGAAAAGGAGCTCAACACACCTTTTGATTTTTCGGGCCAGCCAAGTAAAAAGGAAGCCCACTGGAGCCGCGACAAAAATGTGCGCGATGTGCTCATTCATCTCTACGAATGGCATCAGCTTTTGCTGGACTTCCCAAAGAACAATAAAGACGTAACCGACAAGAAAGCCGCCATTGCATTTTTACCAGCCGACTATTCATGGAAAACTTACGGTGCAATGAATCAGATGTTCTGGAAGCGTCATCAGGAAACTAGCCTTGAAGCCGCAAAAGCAATGTTCAAAAAAAGCCACGCTGACGCCATGAAGCTGATTGAAGGCTACAGCAACGAAGAACTTTTTACACAGGCCTACTTCCCATGGACAGGCAATGCCGCCCTCGGAGATTATTGCGTAAGCGATACCTCAAGCCATTATGCCTGGGCCATCAAAAAAATTAAGGCTCACAAGAAAAATTGCGGGAAATCTTAAATAAGTTTTATACTCTCCGCAAAAGGTTCAATATATTTCTGATAGAAAGTATAAGATATAAAGTGTAAGAAGTAAAACAAATTTTTATAAATTTTGATAATTTTTTCAGGAAGCGGCAGGGCGTGGAGCACTGAACGGGCCCTGTTTTGACAGGGCCTGTGAACCGACCGCAGACGGCAGATTTTGCCGGCGAGGACGGTGAGGGTTACCGAAGTGCGCAAGGCCCGGCTTAATTTTTGCCCTGGGGCAAAAATTAAGTGCCGCCCATAAAACTATTACTCCAGCACTAAATCAACTGTTTCTGCTCCGGCTGCCTTTATCAGGTCGGAAGGGGCAAGAATTATCTGCTGACCGCGCACACCGGCGCTGATGTAGATTTTGTCGTGATTAAGGGCGCTGGTGTCTATAAAGGTGGGGAACTTTTTTTTCATTCCCAAAGGAGAACAGCCTCCGCGGATGTAACCGGTCAGGGCTAAGAGTTCTTCAGGCTTCACGGGATTCAATTCTTTTACCCCGGCGGCAGTGCGGGCTTTTTTTAGGTTTATTTCGTGTTCTGCGCTCTGACAGAAAACAAAAATCTGCTTTGTTTCGCTTCTCATTACTATTGTCTTAAAACAAGCTGCGGGATCTATGCCCAGTTTTTCTGCAATGTTTGTGGCTGCTCCCCGGCTTAATTCGTGTTCGCCGTCGTCATCGTATTCTTTTGTTTCGTATTTTATTTTTAATCCGTCAAGGATTCTCATGGCGTTTGTCTTTTTCATAGTATTTATTATTTAAGATTATGAGAAAACGCTCAAGGCCTTTGCTGTTTTTTGAGCAGGAGATTTTATGCAGTCTGTTTTATTTTGAAAAAATCCGGGGCTTTCCGAAATACCAGCCCTGCATGAGTTTTACCGGATAATTTTTAAGGTATTCATATTCTTCTTTTGTTTCCACACCTTCTGCAAGTATTTTGATTCCTTTTTTTTCAAGATAGGTGCAGATGTCAAGAAGCTTTTTCTGGTTTGCCAGGTCTGAATCAATATTATGGATTATTTTGTAGTCGATTTTTACGATATCAGGCTTATAAAAATCAATGCAGTCTTCGTCCTTGTTCTTTCCGCAGCCGTAATCATCGATTGCAATTTCTTCCCCTGTTTTTGACTGCTTAAAGTGCCAGGTTTTTCTGTTGTGGGCTTTTTTCGAGAATTCCGTATATTCAAGGATTTCAAGTACGAGTTTTTTCTTTAAGCGGTTTTGTACCAGCTCATGAATTTTTTCCATCATTTCGTCACTGATGTAGGCGGCAGGGAATGAATTTAAGAAAAGCTTTCCTTCCAGCCCGTTTTCCAGGAACTGTTTTGCCCCGTAGTAGGTGGTAATTTCTTCAATAAAATTCAGACGGTTAAGGCGGGCATATTCGGTGATTACTTCCATGGGAGTGTAGGGCTCAGGACGCATAAGGGCTTCATAGCCGTAAATACTACCGTCATCAGTTTTTATTACCGGCTGAAAGGCAAACTTCAGGTTTTCAGGGTGAGACATTACCTGTGATATCGAAGGTTTTTCCTTTACCATTACTATAATGATAACACACAAATATCTGATGCACGAATTTTTTGCAGAAAAGGTCCTTCTAAAACAGTTTTTTATGCAATAATAAGGAAAAATATCTAATTTTGTGGTCATTTATCCATAATTTTATTATCTTATATATGTAATGTTTTAAGTGAATTGATTTTTAAATGGGAGTCTGCAGGCTCCTTAAAACTTCTTTTTACCTGACAAAAATGGAGAAAATTCATGGCTAAGGAAAAAACACCTATTACTCTTTTATGCGGCTATCTTGGAGCAGGAAAAACTACTCTTTTGAACCAGGTTCTTTCAAATCAGAAAGGATATAAGGTTGCCGTAATCGTAAATGATATCGGCGAAGTAAACGTTGATGCAAAACTGATTGCAGACGGAGCAAAAATCACTGATACTTCTGATATTGTTCCCCTTACAAACGGCTGTATCTGCTGTACTTTAAAATCTGCTCTTTCTCAGAATATTGAAAACTTAATCAAGACCGGTAAATACGATTATTTTATGATTGAAGCGAGTGGTGTTTGTGAACCTATGCCCATAGCCCAGGAACTTGAAACAATCAAAAACGGCATTCTTGATAATGTTGTCGGCGTTGTTGATGCTGCACGTCTTGTTGATGAATTTGCAGGCGGAAACAAGCTTCTCGACAAAAAAGATATGGGAGAAGAGGATATTGAGTCGCTTTTAGTTCAGCAGATTGAATTCTGTTCGACTCTCGTAATCAATAAAAAAGATCTTGTTACAGAAGATGAGTTTAAAAAGGTACGCAAAGTAATCGAAACTCTGCATCCGGGCGTAAAAATCATTGAAACTGATCACGGTAAGGTAGATGTAGAAGAAATTCTTTCGACACATTCTTTTGACTTTGAAAAAGTTTACGCTTCTGCAGGCTGGTGCAAGCATCTTGAAGAAGATGAAATCGAAGATGATGATCATGATGAACACGATCACGATCATAATCCTGAGCACGGTGAAGAAGGTCATCACTGCGATGAACACTGTGAACATCACCATGACCACGATGAAGAACATGAACATCACGGACACGAACATCACCACCACCATGAACATAAACATGAGGGGGACAGCGGCGCTGACGAAGATGAATATGGAATCGGTACATTCATTTATTTCCGCCGCAAACCTTTTGACCGTGTAAAACTTGATACTTTTGCTTCTAAATGGCCCCGCAATATTATCCGCTGTAAGGGTCTTATGTGGTTTAATGATGAGCCTGAAATGGCCTGGGTGTTTGAAACTTCTGGAAGACAGATTCAGGCAGGATATTCAGGCCAGTGGATTGCTGCTGCTCCTGAAAAAGAACAGAAAAAGATTCTTGAAGCCAACCCTGAAATTAAAAAAGAATGGGATGAAACTGTCGGTGACCGCATGATTAAGCTTTGTATCATCGGACAGAACTTAGACAAAAAAGCAATCAGCGCAGAACTTGATAAGTGTCTGGCAGACTAAAATAAAGCCTGGTGCTGCGCGCGGCGCTTGAGCGCGCAGAGGGGGTAGAGGAGGCCACCGCAGTAAAACGAGGAGTGAACTGACCCCAAAAAGTTAGA
>DGGY01000015.1 GCA_002392405.1 Treponema sp. UBA3862
ATTGATAAATCAATGATTCAGTTCCGCATGCTCAATAAAAGCCGCGGGCCTGCAGTTCAGGCTCCCCGTTCCCAGGCGGATAAGATTTTATATTCCTCTCTGGCACGTCATACAATCGAAACTCAGGAAAATCTTTATACACTTATGGATACGGCTGTTGATATCCTGACGGCATCTTCTTCAACTGACCTGCCGCCTGACAGTGATACTACAGCAGAAAAAGGTACAATCCCCGGTGAATACAGGGCTTTAAATCTTTCTGAGGCTGCCCGCTCCGGAAAAAGGCAGAAGGTTACTGCAGTCGTTACTGAAAGGGGCAGAATCATTCCGGTGCGCTCTGTAGTCCTTACAACAGGAACATTCCTTGGAGGCAGAATTTTCATCGGTGAATACGATGCTCCCTGCGGCAGAATTGGTGAACAGGGGGCTTTCGGCCTTACCCATTCATTGAACCGCCTGGGCTTTACTACAGGCCGCTTAAAAACAGGTACTCCGCCGAGAATCCTCCGTCATACTGTAGATTTTTCTAAGGCTGAACTTCAGGAAGGGGATGAAGACGTTATTCCATTTAGTTTTGAAAATGAAAAGATTGACCGCCCTATGGTGCCGTGTCATCTTGTATATACTAACGAAGAAACCCATAAAATCATCCGTGCAAATATCGGACGCTCTCCTTTGTATTCTGGAAAAATCAGCGGAATCGGTCCGCGTTACTGTCCTTCAATTGAAGACAAGGTAATGCGCTTTGCAGAGCGTGACCGTCACCAGCTTTTTGTTGAACCAGAATCACTTCAGACTGACGAAATCTACCTTAACGGCCTGAGTTCAAGTCTTCCTGAAGAAGTTCAGGATGCTTTTCTGCGTACTATTCCGGGCTTTGAAAAGTGTACGGTAAGCCGTCCGGGCTATGCGGTTGAATATGATTATGTTGAGCCGACCCAGCTTTATCCAACTCTTGAAACAAAACGTGTTGCAGGCCTTTTTAATGCGGGGCAGATAAACGGAACTTCAGGTTATGAAGAAGCAGCGGGACAGGGACTTGTCGCAGGAATTAATGCCGGTCTTTATGCACGTTCTCATAAAAAACTGTGCGGTCCGCTTTGTTCTCCTTCTGCAGGAATGGGACAGACTCCTGCAAGTATGGAAATGGGAGCGTTCCAGAATAAACCCGGCATGACTGAGGAAGAAATAAAGCACTTTGCAGAAATCTCTGAACGTGAAACTAAGGCTTTAAACGATGCCCTCCGTAAGGCTCAGTCTGATGCAGGTTATGACAAATTTGACGCAATTCCTGAATATGAACCTTTTATTTTAGGACGCGATGAAGCTTATATCGGTGTTCTTATTGATGATCTTGTAACTCTTGGAACAAAAGAGCCGTACAGAATGTTTACCGCCCGTGCTGAATACCGTTTAAAGTTAAGGCATGATACTGCTGACCGCCGACTTAGCGAAAAGGCGTTTGCGGTAGGCTTAAAAAGTCAGGCTCAGATTGATGCAGTAAGGGCAAAATACGCATTAATTGATGAGGCAGTAGCCCTTCTCTTAAAGAAAAAAGATGCTTCAAATCCGGGTTATCCTGAATCTGTATGGACAGTTGCTCAGGAAGACGTTAAATACAAATATTACATTGAAAAACAGGATGCCCGCGTTGCAAAAATGCACAAAATGGAAAACCGCAAAATTCCTCTGGACTTTGATTACGGTGCAATTCCTGCCTTAAGTGCAGAAAGCCGCGGTAAACTTGAAAAAGTGCGCCCTTTAACCTTAGGTCAGGCCAGCCGCATCAGCGGCATCCGTAATAGCGACATAATGCTATTGATGGTGTATCTGTAAACTGAAGCGATGGGACGAGTTTTCGAAAGAAAACTCGCAGGGTTTACGTAGTAAACCCGTAATGTTACTGATGGTATATCTCTAGAGAACTGTTTTACACAAGAATTGACGTGATTTCTTCTTTTGTAAAAAGGCCTGTGTTGCACAGTTCACTTGCCATCTGACTTATTGACTTGTTATAGAGCAGAATGCTTTCAGTTCCAAGTTTTGCATCTGTGCCTGCGTCAAGGAAGTTACGCAGATACTGTGCCTTTTTTTCTATTGTGTTTTCGGTGCCGCTTGTGAAAGGGTTTGGTGTAATTACTGCGGTTATTTTGTTTTTGTTCATGAAATTTAAGATTTCCCTGTCTTTTGCAGCACATTCTCCCTGGATCATTACATCAGGAACAAAGGTTCGCAGAAGCTTCATAAAATCATCTGAGGATTTTGCAAGGCCTGCATTGATTTCTGTTTTAAGGTTATGGTCTTTTGCAGAAGTGATGAAAGCCGTAAATTTCTGCGGCATGTTGAATAAGGTTTGTCCGTAAAGATAAACGCCCTTAAAAAGCTGGCTTCCAAGCAGAGAAGAGGCAAGGGCTGTTGTATCCTGAGTCATTTCATCAGTGTTGATTGCAAGAATCGGATTGATTTTGATTGAACTGCTGTACTTTACGGTAGCGGCAGTGATTGCATTTACAAAATCTTCAGGTGTGTCGCAGGCATTTAAGAGAGTAATGTTTACCGAACCGTTGAGTTCAATGATGTTGTCAGCTTCGTTTTCTGTAAGTGAAAGCGCCATTAATTTCTGAACATCGTTTGTATTTCCGGTTCTGAGCATTGTGTACTCTTTTACCTGTTCTGCTATTTCCCGGCTGGCAGGAGAACCGTCCTCCGGAAAATCTGGCATATAAAAACCAGACCAGGTTACATAGGAAGAGTAGCGCATTCCCAAATCGAGGTTTGAGTGAAAATCTTTTTTCTGAAGTTTAATAAAATCGGCAACTGACGTCATATTAGAGTGTCCATGCCTTTTCTACTGCTTCAATTGCAGCGGATTTTTCTTCTTCTTTGAGGAAGGAAGCCTTAAAGCTGTTGATGATAACTTTTTTGAGTTCTTCTTCTGTAAAATTCATTTCTTTGTAGAGGTTCCAGTATTCGTCTAGAAGTTCTACTCCAAAGAAAAGAGGATCGTCAGTATTTACTGTTACAAGCATTCCCTTGTCGAAGAACGGACGGAAAGGATGCTCTGAAAGTTTCTGTACGAATTTTTTTGTGAACACGTTGCTTGTCGGAGCAACTTCAAAAGGAATCTGTTTTTCTGCACACAGTTCCATGAGTTTTTCATCTTCAATGGCAGAAATGCCGTGGCCGATTCGTTCTGCATGGCAGATTTCAAGTGCATCCCAGATGGACTGTGCACTCTGATCTTCGCCTGCATGGGCAACTGCATGAAAGCCTGCTTTATGTGCCTTATCAAATACAGGACCAAAGTCTTTTGAAGGGCCCTTTGACTCAGCGCCGCCTAGTCCGATTCCGATAAAGCCCTTAAACGGATTTGCCTGGAACATCTTAAAGTTGTTTTCTGCGTTTTCAAGGCCGAAGGTGCGGCTTACATCTCCTAAGAGCCAGACTGTAATTCCTGTTTCATCTTTTATTTTCTGAAGATTTTTTTCGAAATTTGCAGCCATTTCTGCATAAGAGAAACCTTTTTTAATGAAGGCAGAAGGCGCAAAGAAAGCTTCGCAGTGGGTTACGCCGTTGCGGAGCAGGTAATTTTTAAGGTCATCAAAAACGAGGTCAAAATCGCTTACTTCTGTAAAAAGATCCTGAACCTGAAGGAATGCAGCAATAAAGCCGTTTAAATCAGAGTATGAAAACAGCTCGTTGAGTGCTTTGTCGGTAAATTTTTTGCCGTTTTTCTTTAAATAAAGCTTTTTGATTGAGTTTCTGCTAATTACAGCTTCAATATGAATGTGTATTTCCGCCTTTGGAATACTCTTAAAATAAGAATAAAACTCTGATTTTTTCATCTAAACATTCCCTCATATTTACAGATTATAATCCGTCAATTATTTTTATCGGCATAAAAACCTGTAATCTTGAACAGTTTTTCGCTGTGTTACAAAAGCTCCTTAAGGTTTTTAACAATGTCTGCAAAAGTGTCGAGTGCAGCCTGGACCGGCTGGGAAGAAGACATGTCAACACCTGCAAGTTTTAAGCTTTCAATAGGATAGCGGCTGCCGCCTGATTTTAAGAACTTAAAGTAGTCTTCCCGTTCTTTTTCGCCGCCTTCCGTAACCCTTTTTGCAAGGGCAAGGGCAGCAGAAATACCTGTCGCATATTTATAGACATAGAAAGAATTATAAAAATGCGGAATTCTTAAGCCCTCAAGGTCGCTTTCGTTTTCAAAAACCATTTCAGGGCCGAAGTACTGAACAAGAAGTTCACGGTAGATTTTTCTTAAAACTTCAGCATTGAGAGGCGTACCTTCTTCTACAAGTTCGTGTGCCTTTAATTCAAATTCTGCAAACATCGTCTGGCGGTGCAGGGTGGCAAGAATATCGTCGGCACGCATCGCAAGAAGATAGGCTTTCATCTGTTTTGTCTGTGCATTTTTTAAAAGATATTCAAATACGAGTTCTTCGTTGAAAGTTGAGGCAACTTCCGCCTCAAAAATCGTGTAATCATAGCACATGAAAGGATTGTTCGTCTTTGAATAATGAGAATGCATTGAGTGTCCGCCTTCGTGTGCCATTGTAAATACATCGCGGATTGCATCATCCTTGTAGTTTAAAAGAATGTAAGGATAGCCTGTGTATGCTCCTGAGCTGAAGGCGCCTGAGCGTTTTCCTTTGTTTTCGTAGCGGTCAACCCAGCCGTTTAAAAGCCCTGAGCACAGTGTGTCCGTGTATTCTTTACCAAGAGGAGACATGGCATTACGGCAGATTTCTACTGCCTGTTCGTAGGAAGTTTTTACGTCTGCGTTTTTTACGAGAGGAACATAAACGTCATAGTGGCGCAGTTCCTTAAGTTTCAAGGCTTTTTTGCGAAGTGAATAGTAGTCGTGAAGGGTCGGGAGATTTTTGTGTACGGTTTCAATAAGGTTTTTGTAAACGCTGACATCTACCTTGTTTGAATAGAGTGCAGCTTCAAGACAGGTTTTAAAGCCTCTTGCGCGGGCAGAAAAAACATCTGCATTTACATTTCCTGCGTAAAGGCCGGCGATTGTGTTCTGGTGGTCAAGGAAGCCTTTGTAGAATTTTTTGTAAGCCTGTTCACGGATTTTTCTGTTTTTGTCGCGGATGTAGAGCGAAAAAGTAGACTGTGTTAAAGGCAGCTTTTTAAAGCCTTTTTTGATGTCTTCAAACTGAAGGTCTACGTTTTCGAGCAGGCTGAAGGTGTTCTGTGCCGTCTGAAGTGATTCAGAAGAAAGGAAGAGAATCCGCTCTTCCTTTTCACTTAGAGTATAGGGCTTTGAGTGAAGTTCCTTTTCAATGAAGATTTTATAATCAGCAAATTCGCCCAGTTCTTTCCAGGCCTTTATGGTTTCGTCCGGGATTGCCATGAGTTCAGGGCTGAAAAATGAACATTCTGCGCCAGCCTTAGCATAAGCCATGGCTGCTTTACCTTCGTATGACTGGAAAACACTGTCGCTTTCGTCAGAAGTGTGCTGTAAGCTTGCATAGCAGTAAACTTTTTCGAGTGTCTTATAAAGCTCTTCGTATGCTTTTAATGCCTCTAAAAGTACGCCTGAAGATTCAGCGAGGCGGCCTTTATAGGTACAAAATTTTTTTGTAAGTTCAGGGATTTTATTTAAGTCGTTTTCCCATTCTGAAACTGATTTATATAAGGTTGAAAGGTCCCATTTATCGCTGTCAGGGACATCTTTGCGTTCTGGAATTGTATTGATTTTAGACATATTTCAAGTATAGCGCAAAAAAAGGATGATTCCAACATTGAAAAATTATGAAACGGGAGATGACATTGCAACAGACAAAATAAGAAACGCAGAATAAAATCCATGGGGGCGTTGCGGGGGAAATCACCCGCAGAGAGGGTAGCGGAAGATACCGCGCGGAGCGTGGAGGCTGGAGCGGAGGGAGAGACTTCTCCCTATATAAAAAATCAGATAAATCTGCTATAATCGCTTCATTATGATAAAGAAAATCACATGTCTTTTTGCGGCTTTATTTATGGCTGCGCTTTTTACTTCCTGCGGAAAACTTGGTTATTCGCTTGTTTTATGGAACAACAACGAAGCCGGCGTTCATGAAGGGCAGATTGTAACTGTTTATGTGAAATCTAATATTTCACACACATATATCATTGGTATTCCTGAAACAAAACATAAAATTGAAATTCCGCTCTGGCAGATTTCTGAACCTGGCAGTAAGGGTAGGGCAAAAAAACTTGCATCACGCTATTCAGATTTTGCACATACTTATGCAAGTGTAAAACTTGACGGACTACCTATCCGTGCCCAGGCTGTTAATACTGCGAAACAGGTTTACCGCCTCCGCAAAGATGAAGTTATCCGTGTCCTTTACCGGGGAAAAGGTCAGTCTGTAACAAACGGCAAGGGTGACCTTCAGGGTGAGTGGCTCCGCGTCCTTACTGAGACAGGCACTTCCGGCTGGTGTTTTTCCTACAATCTGAATCTTTTTGAACGAAGCGGGGATGACCTTTCTGTAAAACCTGCTGCAGAAGAAAAAAAGACAGAGGAACTTCCTGAAGAACTTGTTTCCAGGAAATGGGTTCCTGAAGACTATTCTCAGATGATTTCAACAGGCCGCTATGATCTTTCTAAAATAAATCCTGACTTCGGTCTTGATTTTGGAAATGCGCTTTCAGAAGAAAATGAAAAAGTAATCCGTCTTTACACTCCTGCTGCCGATAAAAGCTGGGTTTATACATCAGTTACAAAAGACGGGGAAACATACCTGTTTGAAGGTGCCCAGGTGTCTGTTGTACTCCGCGGAAAGACTCTGCTTGCGGCTCAGTATGTTGATAAAGACGGAAAGACTAAAAATGAAAACTTTATTGCCTTTGAAGGTGACGTTAAGGAATTAATCGAAAACGAGACTGCACGACGCCATGCTGAAATTGAAAGCATCGTAAAGGCAGGACCTGTTTATTCAAGTTCAAATTACGGAACCATTACCTTTAAAGATAATGATACTGCAGTATGGAGAAACTTTAATCTTTTAGTACCGTCTGTTCTGACGAACACCGCACGCGGAAATATTGATGTTTCTGTTGAGCTTTACCTTAATTCCGCCCTTAAAAAAGAATTTGACGGTATTTTAACCTTCCGTTTTGAAGGCATGAATGAACCTGTTCATTTCTTCTACAAAAAGGATGCAGGCGGACTCCGTCTTGAGGATGCTAAAAAAGCTGCCGTTAAAGACAATCTTGTAACTGACAGGGCTTCTTCTCCGCTTGTAATGTATTTCAGTAAATAATATGGCATTTGTTCAGTTTTCAAAAGTTTCCCTCGCCTTTGGTGACAGGGATATTCTTAAAGAAGTTTCAGTAAATCTTCAGGCAGGAACTAAGGCTGCCCTGACCGGTGCCAACGGAAGCGGAAAGTCCACTCTTATAAAAGTCATGGCCGGCCTTGTGCAGCCTGACGGCGGACAGCGTGTTGTTCAGAAAGATGCGCGGATTGCTTACCTGCCCCAGAGCGGGCTTACTCATCATGGCTGTTCTTTGCGTGAAGAAGCGGACAAGGCTTTTGATTTCGGCTATAAACTTCAGGAAGAACTTGAAAAAATCGGCGATGCCTTAAAGGACGGCAGCGGCAAGGAAAAAGTGCTTCTTGAACGGCACGACGCTGTTTTAAATGAGCTTGAAGAATCCGGCTGGAACAGAAGACGTGCTCTTGCAGAGCAGATTCTTACGGGGCTTGGATTTTCCCGGGAAGACTTAGACAAAAAGTGTGAAGAGTTTTCAGGCGGCTGGCAGATGAGAATTGCCCTTGCCAAAGCGCTCATGGTAAATCCTGATATTCTTCTTCTTGACGAACCGACAAACTACCTCGATCTTGAAGCCCGGGAATGGCTTGAAAAATTCCTGAACAATTTTAAAGGCGGTTTTCTTTTAGTAAGCCATGACCGCTATTTTTTAGACCACACGATAAACGAAGTTTACGAACTTTTTAACGGAGACCTTCACCGCTATGCCGGGAACTATTCTCATTACGAAAAAGTTCGTGAAGTTGAACTTGAAACTTTAATCCATGAATACGAAAAGCAGCAGGCAGAAATTGCGCACCTGCAGGAGTTTATAAACAGATTCGGAGCAAAGGCTACAAAGGCGGCTCAGGCCCAGGAACGCCAGAAAATGCTCGATAAAATTCTTGAAAAAGAAATCGTAATTCCGGAAAGCCTTAAAAAAATCCACTTTAAGTTTCCGCCCGCTCCTCATGCAGGACGTCTTGTCGTAACTTTAAAAGGCATTACAAAATCCTACGATGGGGAAAAGAAGGTCCTTGATAATTTAGACCTTGTCCTTGAAAACGGCGACCGTCTGGTTGCTGCAGGTCATAACGGGGCAGGAAAATCAACTCTTTTAAGGATAATTGCCGGAGAGGACAGTGATTTTTCGGGTGAAGTAAAACTGGGAAGCGGTGTAAAAATCGGATATTTCAGCCAGGACAACGCCGAAACGCTTAAAGGTTCTGCCACGGTTTTAGAAACAATCGAAGCAGAAGCCCCTCTTGAACTGATTCCAAAAATCCGCGACATGCTCGGTGCGTTTTTGTTTCGCGGGGATGATGTTCACAAGAGCCTTGATATGCTTTCGGGCGGTGAAAAATCCCGTGTCGCACTGTTAAAGCTTCTCTTGAAGCCTGTAAATCTTTTGATTCTGGACGAACCTACAAACCACCTCGACATGCATTCAAAAGACGTTCTGCTTGATGCCCTTAAAGATTTTGGCGGAACCGTAGTTTTCGTAAGCCACGACCGCGGATTTATTGAAAATCTTTCTACCCGTGTCCTTGAGTTAAAGCCGGGTAAATACAGACTCTTTCCTGGTGACTATAAATATTACATGGAGCGGCTTGAAGCAGAAGAAAAGGGGGAAGTCTCCCCCCCGCTTCAGACTCCTCGCTCTGCTGCGGTGTCTTACGCTGCCCCTTCTGCGGGGGCACCCCGCAACGCCCCGCAGCCTGACTCAAGTTTGCAGGACGGCGCCCCATCAAAATCTGCAGTACAGTTAAGCTGGGAAGAACAGAAAAAGCTTGAGGCAGAAAGGCGCCGCGCTGAAAAGGCTGTAAAAGCGCTGGAAGAGAAGATTCTTGAACTTGAAGATAAAAAAACTTCGCTTGAAGGACAGATGGCGCGCCCTGAAGTCTATTCAAACGGAGAAAAAGCAAAGGCCGTTCAGAAAGAGATAGAAAAGGTTTCAGAAAGCCTTGAAGAATTGAACTTACAGTGGATTGAAGCAGCAGAAGCTCTTGAAAAATTAAGCTGAAAAAGGGAGGAAAGAAAGATGAAAGTTCTTGTTATTGGTGGTGCAGGTTACATAGGCTCTCATGTTGTTAAGGAACTGATGAAGGCAGGACATAAAGTTACTGTCTTTGATAATCTTTCTTCAGGACTTAAGCAGAACCTCTTTGAAGAAAACTGCTTTATTCAGGGGGATATTCTTGATGTTAAGGCCCTTGAAAATGCATTTGAAAAAGGTTTTGATGCTTTTGTTCATCTTGCGGCATTTAAGGCGGCAGGGGAGTCAATGCTCTGTCCTGAAAAGTATTCCGTTAATAATATTACGGGGACAATCAACATAATGAATGCGGCCGTAAAATGCGGCTGTAAAAATATGGTCTTTTCTTCAAGTGCTGCTGTTTTCGGTGAACCTGAGTATCTTCCTATTGATGAAAACCATCCTAAAAAACCGGAAAACTACTACGGTTTTACAAAATTAAAGATTGAAGAGTTCATGTCCTGGTATCACCAGCTCAAAGGCTTAAATTATGCGGCCCTGCGTTATTTTAATGCCGCAGGCTATGACATTGAAGGTTTCCCAAACGGACTTGAACAGAATCCTGCAAACCTTCTGCCTGTAATTATGGAGACAGCCTGCGGTCTCCGCGAAAGGATGAAAGTCTTTGGAACAGATTACGACACCCGCGACGGCACCTGTATTCGTGATTATGTTCATGTAAATGACCTTGCCGCTGCTCATGTAAAGGCGCTTGAATACATCGTAAATAAAAATGAATGCCTGACAGTAAACCTGGGAAGTGAAAAAGGCGTTACCGTAAAAGAAATGCTTGAAGAGGCAAGAAAAATCACCGGGAAAGACATTCCTGCTGATTTTACGGACAGACGCCCTGGAGATCCTGCAGTTCTTGTAGCCTCGGCAAAACTTGCGTATGAAAAACTCGGCTGGAAGGCAGAGTATTCAGACGTGAGAACGCTCCTTGAAACCACCTGGAAAGCATATCAGTCCGGAACAAATCTGCACTAAATGTCATTGCCGTGCATCCAAACGGCAATGAGTAATTTTTTTCAATTTTTTTATTCTTTTCTGCAACCTTTTAAAAAAACTTGTGTCTAATAAAAAGAGAACACAAAAAACTCCTTTTTTTTCGAATGGGGTTCTCAGGGGAAATCCCCTGAGCGCTGCCGCGGAGAGTGGGGGTAAGGGGGAGAGAGGAGCTCGCTTGCGGGTAGGGCTTCTCTCTCCCCCTGGAGGAATAAATGCGTACTTACGACGACACAATGTTTATTGACACTTTTGAACACGAATACACCTGGCTCAACGGCTTTATGCGCAATGTCCGCCGTTTTTCTAAAAGACCGGCTGTAATCGACCCGGATACAAAAAGAACCTGGACTTATTCTGAACTCAATAAAGAAGCTAACCGCCTTGCAAATGCTTTAAAAAAGGCAGGCGTTAAAAAGGATGATGTTGTACTCGGTGCACTCAGAAACTCTCCTGAGTTTACCTTTATGTATACAGGTCCGCGCAAAATCGGTTCAATTTTTCTTGCCGCAAATTTCAATCTTGCATCAGGTGAGATGGCTCTCTTAATCAATCACAACAAGCCTAAAGTTGTTGTTTATACTGCAAACATTGCTTCTGTAATGGAAGAAGCTGCAAAAATCTGTCTCTGGAAGCCTAGTATCTTTGTGCTTGCTGATAATATTGAAGGCCTTCCTCTTCCAAAGGGACATATTTCCTATGAAGATTTTGTAGAAGGCATGAGTGAAGACGAACCTGAAATTGACTTCCGCCCTCACATTTACGATGAAGTTCTCCGCCTTTGTACAAGCGGAACTACAAGCATGCCTAAATCAGTTCCAATCAACGATATCAACGAAGTGCTTTCTGCACACGATGTAATCATGCATTATCCTATGAATCAGTTTGACGTAACGCTCAACATGACTCCGTGGTTCCACAGAGGCGGCTGCCACTCAGGCGGAATGTGTCCTGTATTTTACAGCGGGGCCGCAGCAATGGTAATGCGCTCTTTCCGTCCGCAGACTTCACTTGACTGGTGTTCACAGTACAAAATCACTTTTATGATGGGGGCTCCTACAAACCTTGAAATGCTTTCGCGCACTCAGGAAAAGGCACCGAGAGATCTTTCTCCACTCCGCGGAATTGTAACGATGGGTGCACCTCTTGCCCGTGAAGACTGCATACGCTTCCAGAAAACCCTTACTCCGAATATCTTCAACGGTTACGGAACTACAGAAACATTCTGGAATTCCTTCCTTCGTCCGTATAATCTTCCTGACGGGGCAGGTTCTGTAGGTTTAAGCTGCACTGACGATGAAGTAAGGGTTATCCGTATTCCTGAAGACGGCTCAAAAGGAAATCCTGATGATTTAGTTCCGTTTGACAGTCAGACTGAAGGAGAAGTAATCATCCGTTCTCCTGCAAAATCTACCTATTCTTATTATCACGATGAACAGAACCAGAAGCTTAAATTTGCTGACGGCTGGATGTATACGGGCGATACAGGTGTCTGGAATGAAGACTGGATGGTAACAATCAAGGGCCGCAAGGACGATATGATGGTTGTTTCAGGGGAAAATATCTATCCGACTCAGATTGAAGAAGTTATTTCACAGAACGAAAAGGTAAAGAACTGTATTGTAACAGCAGTGCCTGATAAAGTCCGCGGACAGGCAGTTGTTGCCTATGTAATTCCCGGGGATTCTTCGCTTACCTACAAAGAATTGAATGATTTCTGTGCAACAAGTAAAATGTTGAGCAGATATAAAAGACCACGCTATTTTGCCATTGTTGACAGCATTCCGATGACTGCAACAGGAAAAAAACAGCATGCAAAAATTAAAGCACAGGCAATCGGGGATTTAAATAACGGTAAGCTCGTGAGGGTTTAATGGTGCACTCTGTTATCTTAGCAGAAGAAGCGTGAGATAAGGAGAAAAAATGGACGGACAGATAATCAGCTCAGCTGCTCAGGTAATCATCGCAGTTATTCCTATTGTAGGAATTGCAATCGGCGGTGTTGTAGTATTTTTCTATCTTTTGTGGCATCACCTCGAAATCCGTAAGCAGATTCAGACCGGCACCTATAAGCATGAAAAGTTTAACTTAAAGGCCTATTCACTTTTAATTGGCCTTCTGTTAACAGGTACAGGCTTAATGCTTACACTTTTTTTCAGTCTGATGAATGGAGTATCTCCGTCACTTTTAGGCGGCCTTATTCCATTATCAATAGGAATCTGTTTAATCATCTTCTATAAGCTGAATGACTGGAATTAAATTTTCAGACTGAATTTTACTTATGGCAGGAATGAGCTTAAGCAGTATTGAAAGTTTACTCAAAAACAAACGCGACGAGTTTCTTGTAAGGGCTGCACTTTCCGGGGATTCAAAATCCTTTGAGTCGCTGATGAGCCTTTACAAAAAGAGGGTCACTGCGCTTGGCATGAGTTTTTTTAAAAATCCGGATGACACGGATGACTTTGTTCAGGAAGTTTTCGTAAAAGTTTACGTAAATCTTTCAAACTTTAAGTTCAGGTCGTCTTTTGCCACCTGGGTTACAAAAATTGCCTATAATGCGGCCGTAAATTCCATCACCCGCCGTCAGGAATATACTCCGATTGCGGATGAATCGCTTCTTGAATCTAAGGGACTTACCCCGGAAGAAGAAGAGATAAAAAAACTTACGGTTGAAGCCGTCAGGGAATGTGTAAAGGACCTTCCTGAAAATTACGGCAGGTGCGTGGAAATGTATTTTTTTCACGGGCTTAAATATGAAGAAATTTCTGAAATTACGGATTTTCCGGTGAATACCATTAAATCCAATATTTTCAGGGCAAAAAAACTGCTTGAGCAGAAGCTGAGGGGTGTTTATGAACAGTAAAAAGTGCGAACAGGTAATGGATTCATTTTTTTCTCTGGACAGGGATGAACGCCTGCCTTTAAGGGATTCAGTGCATCTTCTTTTCTGTAAGGAATGCAGGACAAAGGTTCGTTATCTTTCAAAAGCCCAGAAACTTTCTGCACAGCCTCTCAGTCAGCGGGAATCTCTTTCAAAAGCAGGACTCAATGCAGTCTTTGACAACAAGACTCCGGAGTGGATGAAAAACTTAAAGCCAGTATCAATGTTCCGCTGGGTTTTATCAGGAATCATCATGATTGTCTTTTTTGTATTTTCAGGACTTTTCCTTGAAAAAACTCAGAATGATTTTTATATGACCTGGTTTTATCTTATTCTTGGCGCCGCAATTACTGCTTACGGGGCAGCCTTCATCGGTGCGAACCTGGACTTCTTTGTTAAAAAAATAGATACCGCCGCACGTTAATCTCTCCGTCTTTTGCGCCTGAGTGCAGGTCTTTTTATGTCCTCCTCAGGTTGAAATTAAGCATACAGGCGAAAATTCCTTCTGATTGTGTTACAATAGTCATATGAGTAACACATATAAGCTTTTAACAGACTTTCTCGATAAAACAAGACCAGAAATAATTGAATTACAGACAATGCTGACTTCAATTCCTGCCATGGCGCCTGAAAGCGGCGGAGACGGTGAATCAAAAAAATGTCAGGCATTAAAAAACTGGCTTAAAGCTGCAGGATTTAAAGAAGAGCAGTTTGTTCAGTATGATGCTCCTGATTCCCGCGTTTCTTCTAAAGTCCGCCCGAACCTTATTCTTACTGTACCGGGCAAATCGGCTCAGACTGTCTGGGTTATGGCTCATCTTGATGTAGTTCCTCCCGGAGACTTAAAATACTGGAATTCTGATCCCTGGAAAGTTGTTTACGATAAAGAAAACGATAAAATTACAGGACGCGGGGTAGAAGATAACCAGCAGGGACTTGTAAGCGGAGTTTTTTCCTGCCTTGCGCTTTTGAAGAATAATATTGTTCCTGAATATACGGTAAAACTTTTGTTCATGGCAGATGAAGAATTCGGCTCTGAATACGGAATCAAATATCTTTTAAGGGAACACAGGGAACTTTTTAAACCGGAAGATTTTATTATTATTCCTGACGGCGGCGACAGTAAGGGTGAAACAATCGAAGTAGCTGAAAAAAATATCCTCTGGCTTCGTCTTCATACTGTAGGGGAGCAGTCACACGGCTCAATGCCACAGAAAGGCAAAAATGCTTATCTTGCATCCTGTGCGCTTGCCCTCCGCCTTAATAACCTTGAAAATGTATTTTCAAAAAAAGACCCTCTTTTTACTCCTTCCTGGTCAACTTTCCAGCCTACAAAAAAAGAGGCGAATGTTGATACTGTGAACATTATTCCGGGTGATGATGTTTTTTATATGGACTCAAGAATCCTTCCATGCTACACGCTTGATCAGGTACGCTCAGAAGTAAAAAAATGCGTTGAGTCCGTTGAAAAAGAATACGGCGTAAAAATTGAAGTTACAGAATGTCAGGCACAGCAGTCTCCTGCAACGAGTGTACAAGCCCCTGCGGTAAAAAAACTTGCTCAGGCTTTAAAATGCTCACGTTCAATTAAGGCTGTTCCTGTTGGAATCGGAGGCGGTACTGTAGGCGCTGAACTTCGCAATATGGGCTTTGACTGTGCAATCTGGTCAACTTTAGATGAAGTCTGCCATCAGGCAAACGAATACAGTTACCTGAAAAATACAATCGAAGACGCAAAAACTCTCTGCGCCCTTTATCTCAATGAAGACTAGCATAATGAAGGGCTGAATAATTTGAAAAAAAATCCTGCCGGCTGTCAGTTCTTTTTTCCTCAGCTTAAGCCTCTGCTTATTGCGGCGTTCCCCTTTGTTCTCGGCTCCTGCATGACGATGGCGGATTACAATTATTCAAAAATTAATTCAAATCTTGCTGAAGGAAAATATGCCGATGTCCGCGCTGAGCTTGATGAGCAGAAAAAGGTTATTTATTCCTCTCATGATGAAGTGCTTTACTGCCTGGACACAGGAATCCTTGAGCATTTTGAAGGCCTTACTTCTGATTCTTCGAGGATGCTTTCTGAAGCAGAAAAACTTATTGAAAAATATTCTGCAGTAAGCATTACTCAGTCTCTTGCCGGGGCTGTAACAAATGATATGGCAAAGGATTACCGCGGAGAAGATTTTGAAAATATCTATTCAAATATCTTTATGTCACTTAATTATCTGCAGGAAAAAAATCTTGAAGATGCAATGGTAGAAGTCCGCCGTTTTGACAACAAATTAAAGGTTTTAAAAGAAAAATACGAGGCTGAAGTAAACGAGAGCAACAGTAAAAGCGACGTTAAGATTAACAAGGTTTCCATTCAGTTTTCAAATTCAGCACTGGCACGATACCTCAGTATGATTATGTACCGGTCCCAGAATGACAGCGGAAATGCCCGTGTTGACTATAATCTTTTAAAATCCGCCTGGCAGACTCAGCCTTCTCTTTATGATTTTCCTCTTCCTTCCAGTATTGAGGGGGAACTTTCTGTTCCTGACGGTAAGGCCCGTCTTAATATTCTTGCATTCAGCGGGCGGGCTCCTGTAAAAAAAGAAAATGTAATAAGGGTTCCCTATAATCACAACCGCTGGTACAAGCTTTCTCTTCCTGAAATGACAAAACAGCCTTCCCAGATAAACTCAATTACAGTTAAGGCGGTAAACGATGCAACAGGAGAAATACATACTGCCCGTGTTGAAAAAATTGAATCAATTGAAAATATTGCGGCTGACACTTTCCAGCAGAATTACTCTGCTATCTTTGCCCGTTCTTTAATCCGCTCAATTTCAAGGCAGCTGGTAACTTCTGGAATTGATGCTGTCCGCGAAAATAATGCAATTCAGAATAATCTCGGTGCCCAGCTTATTGTCGGGACTTTCGGACTTATGCATCAGATTGCCACTGAGGCCGTAGAAAGGGCTGATGTAAGGTGCTCCAGGTATTTTCCTGCCCAGGCCGGAGTGGCAGGCTTTAATCTTGACCCGGGTTCTTACACTGTAACAGTCGATTTCTGCCACAATAAAAGTGTAAAATACAGCCAGACTCAGAAAATACGTGCCTTTGCCGGAAATCTTAATCTTGTAGAAGCAGCGTGTCTGCGTTAAAATGATTTTAATATGCTTTACTATATCGGCACTTTATTAACACAGTACTTTGGTCCTGCACGTCTTCTGCAGTCATATACAGTTCTTATCGTTCTTTCACTTTATACAGGCTTTTTAATTGTCCGTTACGCAATGCCGCATTTTTATGACTATATGCCGCATGACCGCGGCCGGGAGTTTACAGTAAATGCTGAGGCGGCAAAGGGTAAGCCTACTGGTGCCGGTGTTTTCTTTATTACGGTTTTTGTTCTTCTGAGTGCGATTTTTGTTCCCCTGGACTGGTTTAAGTGCTGTGTCTTAGTCCTTACCTGGCTCATGATGCTCACAGGCTATTTAGATGACCGTTCAGTTTCAAGCTGGGGTGAGTACCGCAAGGCTCTCCTGGACTTAGTAATTTCTGTTTCTGCGTCAGTTTTAATGGCTCTTTATTTAAGGTCTTTAGATGCCGAAGGAAAACTTTATTTCTGGCTTCCTTTCCTTACTCATAAAATTGTTATTTCGCCATGGCTTTTTGTTTTAATTTCAACAATCATGCTCTGGGCTTCAGTCAATACAACAAACTGTACGGACGGAGTTGACGGTTTAAGTTCAACTTTAGTTCTCATTGCGCTGCTTACTGTCGGTGTAGTGTTCTATTTTATCCTTGGGCATGTTGATATCGCTGCCTATCTTTTAGTTCCTCACTTTAAGCAGGGAGCCGGCTGGGCTGTAATGTCGTTCTGCATGGCAGGAGTTTTAATGGGTTATCTCTGGCATAATGCATTCCCGAGTAAATGTCTTATGGGAGACGCAGGAAGCCGTGCCCTTGGTTTTTATATCGGCCTTTGTGTAATGCTCAGCGGAAACCCTTTCATGATTTTTGCGACTTCAACAATTATCTTTATTAACGGCGGCATGGGACTTTTAAAAGTTTTCCTTAAACGGTTCTTCCACATCAATTTCTTTTCAACAATCCGTTTCCCGCTTCATGATCACATGAGGGTAAATCACGGCTGGTCACCGACGCAGGTTTTAATCAAGTTCATGATGCTTCAGCTTCTGATTACGCTTGCCGTAGTTGGAATTCTCTTTAAGGTGCGCTAAAAATGGACATTATTTCGTCACACAACAGCCTTTCAGGAAAAATCACTGTACCTGGTTCAAAATCTCACACAATCCGTGCCTTAATTCTTGCAACCCTTTCTGACGGAACTTCAATTATCCGTAATCCTCTTCCAAGTGCTGACTGCCTTTCAACGGCGGCTGCAGTGCCATTAATCGGTTCTGAGGTTGATCTTAATCTAAGTGAAGAAGGCGAGCCTGGAACTCAGTGGGTTGTAAGGGGGGCTGGAAAAAATATTCACCTTCCTGATGATGTTGTAAATGTCGGAAATTCAGGTTCACTTCTGTATTTTCTTTCTCCTGTCTGTGCAAACTTTAATGGAATCAGTATTTTTACCGGGGATGATTCAATCCGTAAACGCCCTGTAGAACATGTTGCAGACGCCCTCCGTCAGTTAGGAGCACGCGCAGAAACATCTGATCCTTCCCGCAACGGCTGTCCGCTTGTAATAAAAGGTCCTGTACATGCAGGAACAGTAAATACACCCGGTGAGATTTCAAGCCAGTATATTTCAGGACTTATGATGGCTGGGGCACTTCTTGACGGTAAACTGACCATTAACCTTTCAAATCCAAAGGAAACACCGTATCTTACGATGACTCAAAAATGGATGGAAAAGGCAGGCTTTCCGTGTTCTATCAGTCCTGATTTTAAGAAAATAGAAGTAGAAGGTCCTGTAACAATAAAACCGTTTGATGTAACCATTCCAAGTGACTGGGAGGGGGTTGCTTTTCCTTTAATTGCAGCCTTAATGACAGATTCTGAAATTACGATTGAAAACGTAGATTCAAGCGGAACTCAGGGGGATGATGCAATTGTAGAAGTGTTGAAATCTGCCGGGGCTGATATTGAATGGGACAAAAATAAAAACACGCTTACTGTGCGCGGAGGGAAAAAAGCGCGTAACGGAAACGGAAGGCTTTCAACACAAAACCTTCCTGACGGAGAACTCCGCGTAAAGATGAATTCTTTCCCTGATGCAATTTGCGCCCTGGCTGTCATTGCGACACAGATTGAAGGAAAAGTTGTTTTGGAAGATGCAGAAGTATGCCGCCGCAAAGAAACTGACCGCTTAAAAGTTCTTAATATTGAACTTTCAAAACTCGGCGCAAAAATCGAAGAAAAAGAAGATGCCCTTATAATTTACGGCGGCTCTCCTCTTCACGGCGGTACTGCTGAAAGTTATGACGATCACCGTATGGCAATGGCTCTTTCCTGTCTTGGACTTGCACTTCCGCCGTCAGAAAAACTTATCATAAAGGATGCAGAATGCTGTGCCGTAAGTTTTCCGCATTATTTTGAGCTTATGAACGGCTGTCTTGGAGCCGGTTTTATTGAAGCATAAAAAAACACGGCACAGGCCGTGTTTTTTTGCTTAAATAAAGTAAAAGCAGCGCAGGACGCGCTGATATAATTTAGTTACCTTTTACAACAACAGTATTCCAGTTATTAGGATCAGGGATTGAACCGTACTGGCGGCCTTTGAGTTCGTGCTGGAGCTCTTTTGCAACAGGTCCGAAGCCAGGTCCGAATACAGTCTTTTTGCCCTTAAGGTCTGTAATTGAAGACATCGGGCTGATGCCTGCAGCAGTTCCTGTTACGAAGCATTCAACTGCCTTTTTCTGAACTTCTTTTACAGAAACAGGTCTTTCTTCAACTTTGTATCCCTTTTCCCGGGCAAGTGCGATTACAGATTTTCTTGTAATACCAGGGAGAATTGTGTCTCCGAGTTCAGGTGTAACGATTGTTCCGTTTTTAAGTACGAAGAAGATGTTGCAGCTTGAACCTTCCTGGAAGTATTTGTGTTTTACTGCATCAAGGTAAACGCATTCAACATAACCTGCGTCTTCAGCTTCTTTTTTTGCAATTGCAGAAATTACATAGTTTGAAGCACACTTGATGTAGCCTGTTCCGTGAGGAGTAGCGCGGATGCGGTTAGTGATTACAGCACCGTCGAGGCCTTTTTTGAAGTAAGCAGAAACAGTAGTAGCACAGATGATTACATAAGGCTGTTTTGAGCATCCTACACCGATTGCGCCTTCTGAGTTCATGAACGGACGCATGTAAATAGAATCTGCATCAGCATAGTCAGTTTTTTCCCAGTCAGGATTATATTTTGGAACATAGCCCAGTTCAGCGTTGCGGCGAACAAATTCAACCGAAGCCTTTACAAACTGTTCAACAGGGAATGGCGGACAGTACATGCCTTTCATTGAATTGTTGAAGCGCTTTGCGTTTTCTTCAGGACGGAAAATAGCAACTCCGCCGTCTTTTGTCGGGAATCCTTTCATTCCTTCAAAACAGCCGTACGCATACTGAGATGTGTATGAAACTGTAGGAATTCCCATCTGATTGCGCTTGTCTAAAACAGCCTTGCGGTCAGCTTCTGACATAGCCATTAATTCATCATAGGTAACTTTGTCGCTTTCAAGCCACTCTTCGTCCCAGTTAGAAGTATCAGGATTGTAGCGTGCAATATAAGTGACTGGATAAAGGTTTAAAGAAAATGCCATTTGTAATTTTTCCTCCGCAGATAATTTTTATCTGACTTTATATAAATAGGATAGTATTTTTTTTCGTGAGTGTAAAGAAATGAAGCCCTGCTAAAGTTTTATTATATTGGCGTCTCCCGCTAAAAAGCGGGCCGGGTCTTGCAGGGCTCCGGTTTTCCGCCTCCGGCCGCGCAGGCGCGTCTTCGCTTCCGCTCACCCTTCCAGCCCCTGACGCGGTTTTTTTTAACCCCGCAGGCACTCTCTGGAAAGGCTCTGATGCGATTTTTTACAGATGTCCTGAATATTATCTTTAAAAATTGTAAAACTATCTTATAATTAAAGGTATGGAATTTAATGAGTTCAGGGACAGTATTTCTATTCAGTGGCAGAAAAAACTTATGAAACTGTGCTGGTGGGGGACCCTTGTAATTTTTGTAATGGAGGCGGCTGTCTTTGCGGCTTTTTACCATACAAACTCATTTACCTCAACAATCGCAAATTACATTACCTTAAGGATTGCACTTCCTTCAGGCTGTAATCTTATGGCTGCAGTGGTTGCTGCCGGTATCCTCAGATCAAACCGTTTTACCGTTGGGCAGAAAAATATGGCTGTCTGCAGTGCAGTTTATATCCTGTGTTCTGTAGTTTCAGTTTTTCACAGTTATTATAAATTCCTCCTGGTTGCAGAAGGCCTTCCCATCATCATATCTTCAGGTTTTGCAGATAAAAAACTTCTTAAAAGAATTTTTTCCCTCTGCCTTTTTACTTATGCCCTTTCCATTGTTGCAATCTGGTTTGATGACATCCGTATGACTGTCGTTGATTTTACTGCAACTGCTGTCTGTGCCTTCCTGTTTCTTTTGATTATAAATGCAGTAGCCCGTTCCATACTTACTTATCAGACTGAACAGATTAATTTTATCTGGCTTTCAAGCCAGCGCCAGACGGAGCTTATTCATGAACTGAAAATTGAACCGCTTACAAAACTCTATAACAGGACTGCTCTCAATGAGGCGATGAGGGCATTTGTGCGGAAGTTTAATGAAGGCGTTTATGTTCCTCATCTTGTTCTTGTTGATGTTGATAATTACAAGCAGATTCTCAATGAGTACGGACACACTGCCGCCGACAGAGTTCTTATAAAACTTGCTTCAATCATAAAAATCAATATGGGCGGTATCAGAAGAACTTTCCGTTACAGTACGGATATTTTTGTTCTTCTTTTTGAGACAGCCTCTGCAGAAGAAGTATATAAAGAAGTTGATTTAATCCGCACTCAGTTAGAGCAGAGCAGCTTTGATTTTGCACCCGGTAGAAAAATTACTGTCAGCGCCGGAATTGCTGGAATGCAGCCTAACTGGGATGATACAACCTGGTTCAGCGCGGCCGATACAGCCCTTTATCATGCAAAGGAGACTGGCCGCAATAAGGTTGCAATAGCTGAAGAATAAGAGTATTCTATACACACCTGCGGTTTAAGACCGCATTTTTTTTAATCATCGATAAGGAATTTAAAATGAAATTAACCTGTGGTATTGTAGGACTTCCGAATGTAGGAAAGTCAACTATTTTTTCTGCTCTTACAAGAGCCCCTGCAGAAGCAGCAAATTATCCTTTCTGTACAATTGAACCAAATCACGGTGTAGTAGAACTCCCTGATGAACGCCTCGATTTTATGGCAGGTGTTTTTCAGCCTAAAAAAAAGATTCCTGCAACAGTAGATTTTGTTGATATCGCCGGACTTATAAAAGGGGCCTCAAACGGTGAAGGTCTTGGAAACCAGTTCCTTGCAAACATCCGTGAAACTTCAGTAATCGCTCATGTAGTGCGCTGTTTTGATAATCCTGACATTCAGCATGTTCGCGATGATGCAAAAACAGATGCTCCCATTGATCCTTTAAGCGATATTCTCACAATCAATTATGAACTGTGCCAGGCAGATATCGATACAATCACAAAGCGTGAAGATAAAGTTACAAGACAGATCCGTGCCATGGGTAAGGCAGAAGAAAAGAAATTTGCAGGCTACCGCAGTGCAGTTGATAAAATTCTTCCTCTTCTCCAGGAAGGAAAATGTGCCCGCCAGGCTGACCTCACTGACGAAGAAAAAGAAGGTATTTATGACCTTCATCTTCTTACAGTTAAGCCTCAGCTTTTTGTCTGCAATATTGATGAAGATACAATTGCCTCTGGTACAAATAATTATGTAGAAGCAGTTAAAAAAATCGCCGCAGAAGAAAAATCAGAAGTAGTAGTAATCTGCGGAAAATTCGAAAGTGACCTTGTTGATATTGAAGATGAAGCAGACCGTAAAGAGTTCATGGACAGCGTAGGCTTAAAAGAGTCAGGACTTACAGTTCTTGCGCGTACAGCATATCATCTTATGGGACTGAGAACTTTCTTTACAGGCGGTGCAGACGAGTGCCGTGCCTGGACAATTCACAACGGCGATAAAGCTCCTCAGGCCGCAGGTGCAATTCATACGGATTTTGAAAAGGGCTTTATCAAGGCAGAAGTCTATTCTGTAGAAGATCTCCGCCAGTACGGAAGTGAGGCAGAAATTAAGGCTCACGGCCGCTACCGTCAGGAAGGAAAAGAATACGTTGTAGAAGACGGTGACGTAATGTTCTTTAAATTCAACGTTTAATACATCTGCAGTACTTAATAAAACTGCATTTATATGCCCCTGAAAAAATAATTTTATTTTTTCAGGGGATTTTTTTTGCATTTTTTGTCAGTTTTTAATATTTCAGCACATATATATATGTATGAAATACAAAACAAAATTATCCTTACATTTTTTATTTTTGTTTCTGCTTTTTATTCTGTCTGTTTCCTGCCGCTTAGTTTCTTCCTCAGCGGGAGAAATTGCTGAGGAAGACGAAAAGTGTGTTCAGGCAAAAATCCTTAACTGGAACCTTCAGACCTTCTTTGACGCGTCTTTTGACGGAAATGAGTATCTGGAGTTCCGCTCCGCTTCTTCCGGCTGGAATGTCAGTAAGTATGAACAGAGGCTTGAAAGGCTTTCTCAGCTTATAAAGAAAAGCGATGCGGATATTCTTATTTTTGAAGAACTTGAGAATAAAGACCAGCTTCATGATATTTATAATCGTGTTTCCGGCGGCTTTAATCTGTCAAAAAATTATTCCTGGGCCTGTTTTTCAAAAGAGGAGGGCGGGGCAATAGGAACAGGAATTTTAAGCCGCTGGCCGCTTTCTGAAGTTTCTGTGCACGCTCTTGATATCCGCACTCAGAAAGAAACTCAGCCTTCCATGCGTCCTTTATTAAAGGCCTGTGTTACGGTAAAAAATAAAAAACTCATTCTTTTTGCAAATCACTGGAAAAGTAAAAGCGGCGGGGTTGAAAAGTCTGAAGTATGGCGGAATTATCAGGAAGCGCTTCTTGCACAAAAAATTCATGAGGTAAGAATGAATAATCAGGCCTTTATTGCAGCCGGGGATTTTAACCGTGATATTCTTGAGTTTAAACGGAGTGTATCTTCAGGTCCGTATAATATTGTTTTGCAGGGAAAAAACAGCGAAAGTGTCTGGTCTCCATGGTTTAATGAATCAGGAGGACTGTCAGGAAAAGGTTCATACTGGTATTCAGGAAGCTGGGAAAGAATCGATCACTTTTTTACCGATAATGCGGGGTTAATTACAAATTTTAGTGTAGAAGATAAAGGTCCCTGGGCAAAGGAAGACGGAACTCCCCTGAGGTATTATCTTAAAAACGGGACAGGCTGGTCAGATCATTTTCCTGTGGTCTGTACGGTGTGCTGGTAAGCGGTAAAAGACAGAAGAAGACGGTCAGTCATTTCTCTGATGGAAAACTCCGTCTTCAAAGCCCTGAATCGAGCTGTCTTTTTCTGCCTGCTCAAGACGGTACTGTGCCCAGGCGCAGAATTTTTTTTCTTTTTCTATTGTGCAGAATTTGCGTCCCAGTTTTTTTGCTGTAACTGCAGTTGAGCCTGAGCCGCCGAAAGGATCAAAAACAGTTTCCTGGGGATTACTTGAGCAGAGAATAAGTTTTGCCAGCAGCTTTTCCGGTTTTTGTGTCGGGTGGGCGGTGTTTTCACTCATTGACCAGAAGGGAACTGTAATGTCATTCCAGAAGTTTGAAGGACAGGTGTCACGGTATTTTCCGTCTTCGCTTTCATTCCAGTCTTTAGGAATGCCGTCTGTTTTGTACGGGGCAATAACTTTTCTTCGTATTTTTACGGAATCAATATTAAAAGTGTAGTTTTCTGATTTTGTTATGTACCAGATGTCTTCGTGACAGTTTTTCCAGTTTGCTTTTGCACCTCTGCCTTTTTCCCGTTCCCAGGTAATTCTGTTTCTTATAATCAGTTTTTTCTGTTCTTCATATTCGCTTAAAATCTGTCCAATAACGATAGAACTTTTCCAGTCGACACAGATATACATTGAGCCGTTTTGAGTAAGGAGGGGCAGAGTTAAATCAAGCCATTTTTTTGTATAAGCGTAGTATTCTTTTGAGCCTGTTGCATTGAATTTAGAAGTACTGTACTGCTTTGAAATGTTGTAAGGTGGATCTGCAATTATCAGCGGAAAGCTGTTTTCTGGAAGAGCAGGCAGAATACTAAAAGTGTCTCCGCAGATTACCTTATTCTCTATTGTGCTTAAAGCAAAATCATTTTCCGAACCCGCAAAGATGCATCGTTTAAGGTATTCTTTGCCTTCTTCTTCTGTAAAGTCGATAGTCTTGTTGCGCTTTGATTTTGTAAGCATGTTTTTATTATAGCATATCTTCAGTAAATAGTCTATTTTGTATAAGTATTATATCAAAAGTATAAAATATAATCATACAAATTCAAGTTTTAAGGAGTTATGTTTTTAAATGGTTTTAAAATTATAAGTAATTTTATAAAATGTAATTATTTTATCGCTTTACTGCTAAAAAAGAGCGTAATTTTTCAAGAATTATTACGCTTTTTAAAAGATACTGTCTGCGTAGGAAAGAAGTTTTTGAACAATAAGCGCAGGTTTCATAAAACTTACAGGTCGTTCTCCTCCCTTTTACGACGTTCCTATAAAGTACTTTGTGAATTTTTGAAAAGCTTTAAGTTCTTCAAAGATTCCATTAAAAACCGGGCTGGCTGTGGAGCAAGAAACGCAGTCTTCCCGGTTTTTTCTTTGAGATGGAGCCTGTATTTTTTTTTCTAAACTCGACACTCAGACAAAAAAATTATAAAATCATTTTATTCTAAAAAGTTTGGGGCTGAGAAAGTCCCTGGAGGTAAAAAATGAAAAAAGCGTTAAAAGTTTTACTTTCAATTTTTTCTGCTGCCGTTATATTTTCTGGCTGCAGTAAAGAAAAAAATGAATTAAATGTTTATTCGATTCTGCATGATGAAGAGACTCAGTCCCTTACAGATCTTTTCACACGCAAAACAGGAATCAAAGTAAATTTCCTCAGGGCAACAACAGGAGAACTTGTAAACCGCGTAATCGTTGAAAAAGATGATCCTCAGGCTGATATCCTTCTTGGCGGTGCTTCAAGTTACCACGCACAGGCTGATGAAAACGGCGCTCTTGAAGTTTATGTTTCACCGGCTGCTGAAAACATTCCTGCATATGCAAAGTCTGAAGCAGGCACATGGACTGGTTTCTGTGTACTTTCTCTTGGAATCGGTTATAACGAAACCCGTTTCAAAGAAAAATTCCCTGGAATTCCGGTTCCTGCAACCTGGGATGACCTCCTTAACCCTGCTTTTAAGGGTGAAATCGTAATGACAAATCCTGCAAGTTCTTCTACTGCATATCTGTTTGTTCAGAATCAGCTTCAGAGACTTGGATGGGATAAAGGCTGGGATTACATTGTAAAACTTGCTTCTCTTGCAGGACAGTTCCCTGATTCAGGAAGTGCGCCTCCAAAACTTGTCGGTACAGGTGAATACGCTATCGGCATCTCATATATTCATGCGCTTTCAAAATACCGTGAACGCGGCTTCTTTATTGAAATCGTTGCTCCGCCTCAGTCTGCAGGTGATGTTGATTGTGTTTCAATCATGAAGAATGCAAAAAATCTTGAAAATGCAAAAAAATTCGTAGATTTTATGCTTGGAAAAGAAGCTCAGGAACTTATGTCATCAATTGATTTTACAATCCCTGTAAATCCTGATGCAAAATCCACAGGTACAACTGGAATTTCAGATATCGATTTAATTGATTATGATAAATCTAAAGCCTCTGAACAGAAAAATGAAGTTCTTGCCAGATGGGCAAAGATTAAATAATCAGTTTAAGGTCAGTACAAATTGAATATAAAAACGGGAATCCTGCAGGATAGTGAAAAAAACATGCTGCCTACGATGGCACTGTGGTTTTTTTTCGGTGTATTCATTCTGCTTCCCGTTTTTTTTGTCTTCACAACCATCCGCCCGTCAGAAGTAAAAGAACTCTTTGACACTTCTTCTCTTTTTACTGTAATCAGAAATACCGCACTTATCTGTCTGTGTTCGACCGTGCTGTCTGTGACTGTCGGCTACATTTATGCCTATGCGGTAATACGAGGAAACCTTCCGTTTAAGAACTTCTTTGCCCTGCTTCCGCTTGTTCATATGATTACTCCTCCTTTTGTCGGCGGACTTTCTTTTATACTTCTTTTTGGCCGTCAGGGCTTTATTACAAAAACACTTTTGGGTATGGACCTTTCCCTTTACGGTTTTTCAGGACTTTTATTAAGCCAGACACTGTGTTTTTTTCCTGTAGCCTATTTAATCTGTCTTCAGGCAGTAGAGGGAATTAATCCTTCAATAGAGCAGGCCGCCGTAAGCATGGGGGCAGGCAGATGGAAAGTTTTTAAAACAGTAACACTTCCTTTAAGTTCTGCCGGAATTTCTTCAGCGCTGCTTTTTATTGCGGTCAGTGTTTTAAGTGACTTCGGGAATCCTCTTATTGCAGGCGGGCGTTTCAAGGTACTTTCTGTCGAAATTTATACCCAGCTTACAGGCTGGCTGAATACGGGAAAAAGTGCATTTTTAGGCCTTCTTCTCCTGCTTCCTTCGCTGTTTTTATTTATTCTTCAGAATACCCTTTACAGGAAGAATGCCTTCAGGTTTGCAACAATCGGCGGCAAGGCTTCTTCTTTTTCCGGAAGAACTGTAAGCCGAACTGCTCATATTGTTTTAACCGCCTTCTGTACCTTTATAGTTCTTCTGATTATTGCGCAGCTTCTTTCCCTTATTGCAGGTTCATTCCAGCAGCTGTGGGGACTTGATACGACTTTCACTCTAAAACATTTAAAGGCAGCCCTTTCATATAAACAGGAACTTTTAAACTCATTATTTTTTGCACTTGCCGCTTCTCTTATTTCTGTTTTTATTGCATCCTTAACTGCTTTTATTACTCACAGGACTGATTTTCCGCTTAAGAGGGGGCTTAACAGTGTCTGTCAGCTCCCTTCAGCAATTCCAGGTACGCTGTTCGGATTATCACTTGCCTATACTTCAAAACTTCTTCATATCAGGTGTTCTGCTTTTTTAATAATAATGACGATGGCTGTCAGTTATCTGCCTTTCAGTTACAGAATCTGCTCTTCAGCCTACGCCCGCCTTAAAACTACGCTTGATGATGCTGCTCTGTCTTTAGGGGCAGGATATTTTAAAGTCTTTTTAACGGTAACTGCGCCGTTAAGTACAGGTGCACTTTTCAGTGCTTTTGTTTATAATTTTGTCCGCGGAGCAGGAACTTTGAGTGCCGTAATTTTCCTTGTAAGTTTTAACACGAATCTTGCAAGCGTAAAAATCCTCAATCTTGCCGAGCAGGGGGACTGGGGAAAAGCCGCTGCCCTGGCACTTGTCTTAACTTTTATTACATTTATAATTGTTGGAACCGGGAAATTCTGCGGTAAATGCCTCGAGCGTGAAGAATTAAAACAATATGGAAAATAAACCTGCAAGCCTCATATTACAGAATGTCTCATACAGCTTTAAAAATGCTTTTTGTGTAAAAGATTTTTCACTTGAAGTAAAAAGCGGAAGTTTTACAACCCTTTTAGGTCCAAGCGGCTGTGGAAAAACAACAATTCTCCGTCTGATTTCAGGTTTTTTAACGCCTGATTCTGGTGCTGTTCTGATTGACGGAATTGATCAGAAAGGCATCTCTCCAGAAAAAAGAAAGACAGGCATGGTGTTTCAGGATTATGCACTTTTCCCGCATATGAGCGTTGAACAGAATCTTCTCTACGGTTTGAATATTAAAAACAAAAAAGCGGGGCAGGAAAATCATGAAAAGATTTTAAAAGCTGCCCGTTCGCTTGATATTCTTCCTCTGCTTAAGCGTTATCCTCATGAGCTTTCAGGCGGACAGCAGCAGCGCGTAGCTTTAGGGCGTGTTCTTGTTACAGAACCGAAAATAATTCTGATGGACGAGCCTCTTTCAGCGCTTGATTCAAAACTGCGGGAAAGTGTCCGCGAAGAATTAAAGGAAATACAGAATACACTTGGAATTACTACAGTTTATGTTACGCATGACCAGGAAGAAGCACTTTCTCTGTCAGATAATATTGCCGTGATTAAGGACGGCGCTCTCGTTCAGAAAGGAAAGCCAGAAGATATATATTTTAATCCTGTAAGCCGCTATGTTGCAGAAGCCGCAGGCAGGGTGAATGCGTTTAACCTCGGCGGAAAAGAAATCCTTGTGCGTCCTGAGTGGTTTAAGGTAATTGAAGATGGAGAAAAAAAAGCCGCAGACGAAAAAGTCATTTCAGGAACAGTTCTTTCTTCTTCATTTCTTGGAGACAGAATCCGCTGGCGTCTCCGCTCAGACGATAACGAAAAGACTGTATTCTCGGCAGATTTTTCTGTCGGGGAAGTATCTTTCCGGCCGGGGCAGAAGGTTAATCTTTTAATCGTAAAGTCAATTCAGTCCATCAAAGCTTTTTAACGTATTATTATGGGTAAAAGTGATTTTTTCATATTAAAATTACTGTAAGGATACATACATGAAAAAAACACTTTTAATTATTTCTTTTTTATCAGTCTTTTCTTTTTTACATGCATCTCCTTCTCTGGAACCGTCAGTTTTAACAGGGCTTGAAAGTTCGGGAGAAGTCTTTAAAAAGGATTTGACTCCGCTTCAAATTATTAAAACAGCAGTTGCATATTCACTTTGTCCACCCGAAAGTGAAGAAGGCAGGGCCTGCATTGAAAAATATAAATCCCTTGAAGCCGCCGCAAAAAGAAAATTCAGTTCGCTTCCTCAGAAAGATGCGGCAGAAAAGCTTTTGTATTTTATGTATGAATCAGCGCTCTATCGTTATCGTTTAAACTGTGCAAAAATCAGTACAACTTTTGTTACGGGAGAATATAACTGCGTAACTGCAAGCATACTGTATCTTGCACTTGCAAAAAGTCTTGGAATACAGACTGAAGGACAGTTAACAGAACTTCATGCTTTCTGTTCAGTTTATATTAACGGGCAGAAAATCGATGTAGAAACAACAAATCCTCACGGCTTTAATCCGGGGGAAAGAAAAACTGTTTCCCAGACAGCAAACTCAAAAAAATATGCAACTGTTCCAAAAAAGTATTATGCAGGGCGGCGTGAAGTCAGTGACAGGGCAATGGCGACTTTGACAGGAAAAAATATTGCCAGTGACTTAAATGATTCTGGTGATTTTGAAACTGCAATTCCACTTGATGTAAGCCGGTATTATTTTCTTAAAGCTTATGAAGATCCTGAAGTAAAAAATGCTCTGGATGACCTGGATACCCTGACAGGAAATTATGTCATTGAACTGAACAAACAGAAAAAATGCGGGGAAGCTGTTTTATTTCTGGATGATGTCTCAAAGAAATTCGGTGTAAGTGCAGCAAGGCAGAAAAGCTATGATAATTCAGTGTATAACGGAACCGTAAATCTTATAAACTCTGAAAAAGAAAGAGAGTCGCGTGAGTTTTTTGAAACTTACCGTGACCGGGCTACACCTGCAATGCAGACTAAACTTGACGGAATGATTACAACTGCAACCATTAGAAATCATGAAGTCAGGGCCCATAATGCAGTCGTTCCGCTCTTTAATTCAATGCAGTATCAGGAAGCAAAAAAGATTCTTGAAAAGGCTCTTAAGGAAAATCCGGATTCACAGATGCTTAAGCGGGACCTTCAGATGGTAAACCGCGCACTTGGATTATAAATACTAACAGACAGCCGTATCCTGCGCATCTGGAATATATTAAAACGAAAAAAAAGCCTGACAGATTTTCATCTGACAGGCTTTATGTTTCTTAAATGTCTTTGAAAGGCTTAATAAAGCCCTTCAAGTGTTATTTTTAACTCTTTATTTAACTTATGCTTTGTTCAGACGGCTTTCGAGGTCGTCGAGAATAGCTGTAAGTTCTTTTGGAAGGTGAGAACCGAATTTTGGATAGTGGTTTTCACGGATGTCTTTAACTTCTTTCTTCCATCCTTCAACATCAACTTTTGTGATTTCAGGAAGTGTCTTCTTGTAGTAGTCAGCAAGACCGTCAGTGTTGATAGAGCCTTCTTTCGGCATGAATCCGATTGGTGTATCAATGTAGTTGTCTTTACCGTCACAGCGGTCGAAAATCCATGCGAGAACGCGTGAGTTGTCGCCGTAGCCCGGCCACATGAATCCGCCTGGAAGTTCTTTGTTGTTTTCGTCCTTGCGGAACCAGTTAACATAGAAGATCTTAGGAAGAAGGTCTTTGTTCTTTGCAGCGTTTCCAACGTTGATCCAGTGCTGGAAGTAGTCGCCCATGTTGTAACCACAGAACGGAATGATAGCGAACGGGTCACGGCGGATTTTACCAACTTCATCAGCATTGATTGTAGAAGCTGCAGTGATTTCTGAACCTACGATTGAACCAAGGAATACACCGTGTTCCCATGAGCGAGACTGGTGTACGAGAGGTACAGTTGACGGACGGCGTCCACCAAAGAGGATAGCAGAAATTGGTACACCTTCTGGGTTTTCCCATTCCGGTGCGATACATGGACACTGTCCTGCAGGTGCTGTAAAGCGTGCGTTCGGGTGAGCCATTTCTTCGCCCTTAGGTGCTTTGTCTTTTGGAAGAGCATCACGTGTGTTGCCTTTCCAGTCAACGAGTTTGCCTTTTGCAGGGTAACCGATTCCTTCCCACCATACATCACCGTCTTCAGTGAGTGCACAGTTTGTGAAGATTGTATTCTTTGAAGCTGATACAAGAGCGTTTTTGTTTGATTCAGCAGAAGTTCCCGGTGCTACACCGAAGAAACCTGCTTCAGGGTTGATTGCATAAAGACGACCGTCTTTTCCGTATTTCATCCATGCAATGTCATCACCGATTGTTTCTACTTTCCAGCCAGGGATTGTAGGAATAAGCATAGCGAGGTTTGTTTTACCACATGCAGAAGGGAAAGCTCCTGTTACGTATTTAACTTCACCCTGTGGGTTTGTAAGTTTAAGGATGAGCATGTGTTCAGCAAGCCAGCCTTCTTCGTGAGCGATTACTGAAGCGATGCGGAGAGCGAAACATTTCTTTCCGAGGAGAGCGTTTCCGCCGTATCCTGAACCGTAAGACCATACGAGGTGTTCTTCCGGGAACTGAGAAATGTATTTCTGTTCAACTGGAGCACAAGCCCATACACCGTTGTCAGATGCACCGTTGTTGAGCGGCTTACCAACTGAGTGGAGACATGGAACGAAGTTGTCATCAAGGTACTGCCATACTTTTTCGCCGGCGCGTGTCATGATGTCCATGTTGAGAACTACGTATTCAGAATCTGTAAGTTCGATACCGCATTTAGAAATTGGAGAACCGAGAGGTCCCATGCAGAAAGGAATTACATACATTGTGCGGCCGTGCATACAGCCCTTGTA
>DGGY01000047.1:0-38469 GCA_002392405.1 Treponema sp. UBA3862
CAGCTCATCGAAAAAATCTGGGGCGGTGACAGCAACATCGAATATAATAATGTTGAAGTTTACATCAGCTTTATCAGAAAGAAGATCGAAAACCTCGGAGTAGGAATCAGAATCCGTACAGCCCGCGGTATCGGTTATTCCCTTGAAGATTCATCCCGTTAAAAATCATCACGGAAAGACTGTTTTAAATGTTTTTCCGTGATAAAGTACTTTTAAATGACTTTATTAAAAAAGACCCGGCTTTATATTATTCTTCTCGTTATGGCAATGATTACAGTTCTCCTTACTTTTGCAACTGCAGCCATTAATATTTTCCTTTATAACCGCATTTACGGGGATTCATTTGTTTATCTTGAGAAGATGGCTCAGAACGGCGGAGTTAACATGCCTCCTGAAGCCATGATGAAGAATAAACCCTTTGATGAAAGGGGAGACCGCAGAAGAGGTGATTTTGATTTCCGGGGAGGTCCTTCACCTGACCGTCTTCCCGAGCATTTTCCTCCGGATAAGCGGCCGCATCTTGTTTTTGCAAAAAACCTTGGTTTCAGGGCAGCAATGTCTTTTGTCGTTGACTGTGAACACTCTGAGTTTACGCTTATATCAGGCCGTCCTGATGAGTTTTCTGAAGAAGAAACAAAGGAACTTTGTACAAATATTCTTGCACTCAAAAAACAGAAAGGTTCGTATGAAGGCTATTTCTTTAATCTTTCAAAAACTTCTGAAGGAAAATGTCTTGTCTGTCTTTTAAACCGTTATTCTGAACTTCAGTATCTTGTCCGCTTAAATAAATATTCAGTTCTTATCTGGGTATGTACGCTTCTTCTGGGATTTTTTGTCAGCAGTTTTTTCTCAAGGCTTTTAATAAAACCTATCGAAAATTCCTTTGAACGGCAGAAACAGTTCATTTCTGATTCAAGTCATGAACTCCGTACTCCTATTTCTGTAATTGATGCAAATCTTTCTGTAGTCATGGCCGAATATCCTGACAATAAATGGCTGGGTTACATCAAAGATGAAAATCAGAGAATGGGGCAGCTGGTTAAGGATCTTCTCTTCCTTACCAGAAATGACCAGAACCGTCAGAAAATTGACAAAAAAGAGTTTGATTTTTCTTCTGCCGTTACAAATGCAGTCCTTCCTTTTGAAAGCATCATATTTGAAGAAGGAAAATATCTTGAATTAAAAACTCAGGACGGACTAAAAGCAAACGGAGACGAAAATTCAATAAAACAGCTTATAACAATTCTTCTTGATAATGCACTTAAATATTCAAATGACGGCGGAATTATAAAAGTTAATGCATATCAGGAAGGACAGTATCAGACAGTAAAAGTTTATAATACAGGAAACGGAATAAAAAAAGAAAACCTCGATAAAATCTTTCGCCGCTTTTTCAGGGAAGATAAGGCCCGCACGGGCTTAAAAAGCGGATACGGGCTTGGTCTTTCAATTGCAAAGTCAATTGCTTCTCTTCATAACGGTATTCTGACTGCAGATTCAGACGGTAAGTCCTGGGTTGAATTTACCCTTAAGCTTCGTTAAAATCTGTCTCATTATGATAAAAAGAAATACTGGTTTTTCAAATCTTACCGCAGGCTATCTTTTTCCTGAAGTAGCCCGCCGTCGTCGTGAATATGCCGCTTCTCATCCTGAGGCAAAAATTATCAGTCTTGGCATTGGAAATACAACAGAGCCTCTTTCAAAATACATTGCCGACGCAATGGCTGAGTATGCTAAAAATCTTGCAACACCTGAAGGTTATTCAGGCTACGGTGACGAGCAGGGTAATTCTGCTCTCCGTGCAAGAATCGCTGAAGTTTTTTATAAAGGAATGGCTGAACCTTCAGAAATCTTTATTTCAGACGGTGCAAAATGTGATATTGCACGTATTCAGACTCTTTTCGGTTCAAAGGTAAAAGTTGCAGTTCAGGATCCCGCTTATCCTGTTTATGTAGACGGTTCTGTTGTAACAGGGGCAGCAGGAAAAAATAACGGTAAAGGATATAAAGGCATTACATATCTTCCTTGTACTCCTGAAAATGACTTTTTCCCTGACCTTTCAAAAATTAAAAAGAATACCCTTATTTATTTCTGTTCGCCTAATAATCCGACAGGAGCGGCTGCTACAAAAGAACAGCTGAAAACTCTTGTAGATTTTGCAAATAAAAAGGGCTGTATCATTATCTATGATGCCGCTTACTTTGCGTTTATCCGTGACCCGTCACTTCCAAAAACAATTTTCGAAATTCCGGGAGCAAAAACCTGTGCAATAGAGGTTAACTCTTTCTCAAAACCTGCAGGCTTTACAGGCGTTCGTTTAGGCTGGTCTGTTGTCCCTAATGAACTTAAATTTGCAGACGGTTCAAGCGTTAACAGGGACTGGAACCGTGTAATGACTACCTTATTTAACGGTGCTTCAAATATCGTTCAGGCCGGCGGTATTGCCTGTCTTGATGAACACGGTTTAAAAGATATGACAGAACAGGTTGATTACTATCTTGAAAACGGAAGACTCATAAGCTCTGTCCTTAAAGGTGAAAACTTTAAGAAGGCCGGGGTAGAGGTTTATTTTACAGGAAACGGTCCTTACGTATGGGCAAAATTCCCTGGTAAAAAAAGCTGGGAAGTATTTGATCTGATTCTTGACCGCTGTCATGTGGTTACTACCCCAGGTTCAGGTTTTGGTCCTGCCGGAGAAAGCTTTATCCGCTTCAGTTCCTTTGGTCACCGCGCAGACATTGAAGAAGCCTGTTCCCGCCTTTCAAAACTTGACTTATAGGATTTAAGCCAGTATCTGAAAATAACAGCAAATCCCGCTTCAGCTTATTCTTCCGGAATAAATTGAGCGGGATTTTTTTATAAAGGCGGCTTGTTTTTTTTGTAATATTTTTTTTACTTACAGCTTAACTAAAGACCTGATTTATAGCCTATGCTGAGCTTAAACTGATCGCGCATGTTTTCTGAAGAAAATCCGCTGATTTTTGTCTGGAGCATAAAACTTAAGGTTCCGCTCATTACAGGGAAACTTAGGTAAGGACTTACCTTTATCATATAGTCTTCATCAATAAATTCTTTTATGTGTTTTAAATCCATAAAGTAAAGGTTTTTAAATGAGAGGGTAGAGTGAAAACCGAAAGTAAAATCCCTGTCTTTTATGTAAAGTTTGTCTGTAAAGATGTTTACGTTTAAACCGAGAGTGTTGTCTTTTTCAATAAATTCAAGTTTTTCTGTAGCTTCGTTTGGAAGACTGAAAAAGCTGATGTGTGCTTCAAACTTTGGAGTCCAGATTCTTGGTTCTACAATCATGTAAATTTCGTCAGATGAAATTTCCTGTTTTGAAGAGCCGGCTTTGAGAGGCATGTTTGCATAGCCAGCCTGAAGGTAGAGTGAAGACATGTAAGGATTTCCAATGAGAATATCAAATCCTGTATGAAGGAAAAGTTCATCAATGAGAAGAATTACGTCTTCAGAGCCGTTTTTTGAATTAAGCGGAGCCCCGATTCCAATGGCTGAATCTACCGTTAAATATTTAAAAACCGAACCGTAGCGCAGGTCAAAGTTAAGCTGTTTGATTTTTTCAGGGTTTTCTTCATTTTTATATACATAAAGACCAACAGCAACAGGTTCATCGTTAACATGTGCTACATAAGATCCGCCTATTCCGTTGATGGTAAAAGGCATTGCGCAGTTTAAGCCTGAGAAATTGTCTGTAATGTGAGAGTTAATCGGTCTTATGCCAAACTGTCTCTGCAAAAACTGACCTGTTCCTACAGGTTCAAAGTTTCCGAAGAAAAAACTGAAGTACTGTGTAATTGCAAGGAATGGTTTTACATAAGTCAGTGAAAGTTCATTGATTTTAAAAACAGCCTCAGTGTCGTCAATAAGTTTTGTTTCAATTACATCTGCTGTCTTAAGGCTTAGTTCAGAGCGGAACAGAAGATTTTGTGTAAGGCTGAGCTGCCCCTGGAAAAAGCCTGTAAGGTTCATGACAGGATCAAAATGATCTGCAGTTTTATCTGATTCTATATCTCCTTTAATTCCTGCAAAACCTGAAAAAGTTGCTGCAGAAGAAAGTCCTGAGCAGATTATTAATAATGACAGGGTTAAAAAAAGTCTTGTCCGTTTCATATGTTTCCCCCTGGAATCGTTTGAGAAGCGTACTTTTGCCCGTTCCTCAAAATGTACCGATAATTATACCCGATTATTGTCGGCATAAAAGTCGTCTTACTTTAATTAAAAACTCTAAAAACAAAATTTTTACAGTTCTTAAAAAAATATTTATAAAACATCTTGTTAATTTTTAATTATTTCTTGACTTTGAGAAATCAACCGTTAAAATAATAAATATGAGTGATTTTCTTGATGCAAACAATGAGGAACTGCTTAAAGATTATTTTTCTGAAGCTGAACTCATGGTCGATAACCTGGAGAGCAATATACTTGCTATAGAAAATGATCCAAATAATCATGACGCTATCGACGAAATTTTTCGTGCCGCACATACATTAAAAGGTAATTCAGCAACTGTTGAATTTACTGAAATATCTCATTTTGCCCACACAATGGAAGACCTTCTTGATGAGGTTCGTTCAGACAGAGTAAAAGTAACAGAAGATGTTGTTGATACTCTTCTTACTGCGCTTGATGTCATTAAAGCAATGCTTGAAACACGCCAGAATGGTTCTGTATATGCAGAAAGCGTAGATGAAATAGTAAATAAGATTCAGTCTATGATTCCGTCAGACGGCGCTAAAGCCAAAAAGCCTGCTTCTAAACCGGCAGCTTCTCCGGCTCCTTCAGCTCCTGCTGCGTCAAGCGCTCCTGCAAAGCCTGCTGTTTCATCAGGTCCTGTTAAAGTTGATATGTCAGAGTTTGAACTTATCGAACTTAAACAGAGTTGTGAAAGCGGTCAGAAACTCTGGTCTGTAAATGTTGTATTCGATGAAAATAACCCGATGAATACTGTAGGCGGTATTCAGGTATTTGCTGCATTAAAGAGTGCAGGTACAGTATTAAAGACAATTCCTGATTTTGACGCCCTTTATGAAGATGAATTCCATAAAGAAGTTGTATATTTTGTTGCTTCTTCATCAACTGGTGATCAGATTGAAGATACAGCATTCCTTGATGATGTAACATTAAGCGTTGATGCCAAGTGTCTTGATAATGCTGTTTCTGCAGAGGCTGAAGTACAGGCCGCTGCTGCTCCTGCACCACAGCCTGAAGCCGCTCCCGTACAGACTTCAGCTCCGGCCGCAGCTAAGGCTCCTGAAACTTCTCCGTCACCTGCCGCTCCTGCAGTCCCTGCTGCAAAAGAAGGGGATAATGCCGGTGCACAGAAAGCTTCTCCAAAGGCTGCTCCTGCAACAGGTCATGCACAGCAGAGTTCAATTCTCCGTGTAGATTCAAAGCGCGTAGATACACTCATGAACCTGGTTTCAGAAACTGTTATTACAAAAGCTTCTTTCAACCAGAGTGCACAGCAGCAGTCTGACATCCTTATTCAGTTCCAGTCTCTTGATTCTTCTTATAAAGAAAAGGTACGCAAGATGTTTGAGCAGCTTCCACAGTACCTTGAAGAGATCCAGAACGGTGTTGCAGTAAAGGATATCAAGAACAATATCATCCAGGAATTCGGTGACATTGCAAATTACTTTGATGCATTTGAAACAAAGTTCAAGGAATTAAATACAAAGTTCCATTCAGCTACACAGAACCTCGGCCGTATTGCAGGAGAACTGCAGGAAGGCGTAATGAAAATCCGAATGGTACCTATCAGTCAGATTTTCGACCGTTTCCCTCGTGTAGTACGCGATTTACAGAAGGATCTTGGTAAAAAAGTTAACCTCCTCATTGAAGGTGAAGATACAGAACTTGATAAGACAGTAATCGATGATCTTATGGATCCGATCATGCACTGTGTACGTAACTCAGTTGATCACGGTATTGAATCTCCTGAAAAACGTAAGGCAGCAGGTAAGGATGAAACAGGTTCCGTTCTTCTTAAAGCCGCAAATGAAGGAAACATGATTATTATTGATATCGTTGACGATGGCGGCGGTATTGATACAGAAAAGGTAAGGGCTAAAGCAATTGAAAAGGGACTTATTCATCCGAATAAAGTCCTCACAGAAAATGAAGCTGCAAACCTTATCTTCCTTCCGGGCTTCTCTACAGCAGAAAAGATTACAAACGTTTCCGGACGCGGTGTAGGTCTTGATGTTGTAAAAACAATGATTGATAAACTCAACGGTACTGTAAATGTAACTACAGAAAAGGGTAAAGGTTCCAAGTTCTCAATCAAACTTCCTCTTACTCTTGCAATCATCCAGGGACTTCTCGTACGCGTAGGAAAAGAAGTTTACTCTATTCCGATTGCTTCAGTTATTGAAAGTCACCGTATCAAAAAGGAAGAAATTAATACTATTGATAATTATGAAGTTCTCAATGTTCGTAATGAAGTAATTTCTGTTCTCCGCTTAAGCAGACTTTTCAATATTCATAATGCTGAAGACGGCGAATACTGCTTTATCGTAATTGTCGGAACTCAGGATAAAAAGATTGGTATTATGGTTGATTCACTTATTGGTGAAGAAGACGTTGTAATTAAACCGTTACGCGACCAGTTTACTCAGTCTCCTGGTATCGCCGGTGCTTCAATTCTTGGTGACGGTTCAGTTTCACTGATTATTGATGTAAGCCAGCTGCTTGAACTTGGTGTTCGTCAGGAACTTGAGGCACGCTCTGAATATGGAGTTATGGACTAAAAAGGACGGAGAGAATCATGGCTAACGAAAATATTCAGAATCAGACAGATGTAAAAAATATCAATGATGCTCTTGCCCAGAATCTTGGTGCTTACGCAAGTACAGTTCCTGGAACAGAGAAGAATCCTGTTGACGAAAAAAATGAAAAACTTGCACTCATAGACTATAAAATGGTTACTTTCTCGCTTGCCGGAAAAGATTATGCCATTGATATTATGAAAGTTAAGGAAATCGCCAAGGCAGGAAGATTTACTTATGTTCCAAATACACTTCCGTTTGTTCTTGGTGTATATAACCTCCGCGGTGACATCATTCCAATTGTCGATTTACGCCTTTTCTTCAATATTGAAGTAGATGCAAGACTTGATACTGACCTTGAAAATATGCTCATCGTTTCAATCGGTGATCAGACTTTCGGTATTGTTGTTGATGTAATTGATAAGGTTGTGGGAATTCAGAAATCTTCAATCCAGCCGCCTCATCCGCTTTTCGGTGATATCAACATCAAATATATTCAGGGTGTAGTTGAAGTAAATAACAGGCTTTACATTCTTCTTGATATAGAAAGAATCTTCGGTTCTAAGACAGAGGCTCAGGCTGCTGAAGAAGAATCTGTAAGAAAGAATATGGCACGCAACGCTAAGATTGACGTTAAGGCCGTTTCTTCTGCACAGACAGGCGTAAAAGCTTCTTCAAAGGCTGCTGATACTCCTGCTGCACCTGCTAAACCTGTTGTAAATGAAAACGTAGACCTTACATTTGTTAAAGAATCCCTTGAACAGATGAGAAAATTCAGTGTTTCTCCGTTCAACGAAGCATGGGTTAAGGAACGTTTTGCATCATGGGCAAAAGAACGCGGTAAGGATAAAACTCAGTTTACTTCTGTTGAAGATGCTGACGCATTCCTTAAACCGTTCTATTCAACCTGCAATGGTACCTGGTGGACAAAAGAATATGCAGATTCTGTATATAAAGTTCTTCCTGATAATACTGCAAAGCAGATTACTGTATGGAACCCGGGCTGCGGAAAGGGTATGGAAACATATTCACTTGCATGTCTTTTAACAAAAAAATATCCTGAAGCAAAAATCAAGATTTATGCTCATGATATAGATCTTCTTAATGTTTCTAATGCTCCGCTGCTTTCGATTCCTGCAGCTGTTGCAAATGACTGGTATGCGCCTTATGTTGCAACAAAGGCAAATAACGATTTTACCTTTTCACCGGAGCTTAAAAACAGCATAATGTTTGAATACCATGACTGTGCAAATACCAATGCTTTGCCGGTTTGTGATATAATATTTGCCAGAGATTTGATTTCATTCCTTCCTGCCGGAGCTCAGAGTTCTCTTGCAGTGGATTTTGAAGAAAAATTGAAAGGTAATGGCATCGTGATTCTTGGTCAGAATGAAACTTTGGAAGGCACCGGAAAATGGACTGCCCATAAAGACGGATCAGTTGTCACTTATACAAAATAAAAAATTAACGGGAGAAACTTATGAGAGTAGAGTACATTAACCCATTCGTTGAAACTTCGTTTCAGGTACTTAAAGAAGTTCTTGGCGGAGCAGAAGTAAAACGCGGTGATTTGTATCTTAAATCTACTGCCATGCCGGTAATGGGTGTAGCTGCACTCGTTGGTCTTGCAGGTGATGTGGAAGGACGTGTTCTTTTTGACATGACTTATGAAACTGCACTGAACATTGCTTCAAAAATGAATGGTGAAACACTCACAAACTTTGATGATCTTGCAAAGGCAACAATCAGTGAGCTTGCAAACCTTATTACAGCACAGGCAGTTACAAAACTGCATGAATTGGGTTTTAAATTTGACCTTACTCCTCCAGCACTTTTTGCCGGAGAAAACATGGAAATTGCTGCATTAGGCGGTCAGACAGACAGCGTAGAAGCTTTAATTGTTCCGCTTATTACAGAATGTGGAAAAATAGAAGTTAACGTCGCAATCCGCGAACGTATGTAGGATGCAGAGGAGGCAACAACATGAAAACTAAACAGGATTTTCCATCAATTAATGAGCGTCCGCCAGAGGGCGTAAGAGTTGACGGTACAAAAATCCGTGTACTTATCGTTGATGACTCAATCTTCGTTGCTAAACAGCTTGGTCAGATCCTTACTTCAGAAGGATATGAAGTTGTAGCTACAGCCGTTGACGGAAAAGACGGAGTTGATAAGTATAAGGAACTTTGCCCGAATGTAGACCTTGTTACAATGGATATTACTATGCCTCGTATGGATGGTATTACTGCATTGGAACAGATTATGGCTTTTGATAAAAATGCAAAAGTTGTAATGGTATCTGCCCTCGGTAAGGAAGAACTGGTTAAAAAATCACTTCTTCTCGGTGCAAAAAATTACATTGTAAAACCTCTTGACCGCAAGAAGGTTCTTGAACGCATTGCTGCAGCTGTAAAATAAGGGGCAGTAAGAGTTTTGAAAATCCCGGTTCTTGAAGAACCGGGATTTTTTTTGCATAATTGCGTATATGAAAGAAAATAAAAAAATTGCAATTTTTGATTCTACTTTAAGGGACGGTTCTCAGGGTGAAGGAATAAGTTACTCTGTTCAGGATAAAATAAATATTGTGTATGCCCTTGATGAGCTTGGCGTTACTTTTATTGAAGCAGGAAATCCGGGTTCAAATCCTAAGGACATGGAATTTTTTGAAGAAGCAAAAAAGATTAAGCTTAACAATTCAAAGATAGTTGCTTTCGGTTCAACAAGAAGAAAAGACATTACCTGCGATAAGGATGACAATCTTACGAGTCTTCTTTCGGCAGGAACTGAATATGTCTGTGTTTTCGGCAAAACATGGGATTTCCAGGTAACTGATATCATTCATGCAACCTTAAAAGAAAACCTTGCCATGATAAAAGATACTGTTGCCTATCTTATAGAAAAAGGCAGAAAAGTAATTTTTGATGCAGAGCATTTTTTTACCGGTTATGCTGCAAATAAAGACTATGCCATAAAATGTCTTCAGGCTGCTGTGGAAGGCGGAGCAGAATGTCTGTGTCTCTGCGAAACTAAAGGCGGTGCGATGCCTTCTGAATGCCAGAAGGCTGTAACTGATATTGTAAGTTTATTTGGTGATAAAGTTGATGTTGGCATTCATACTCATAATGATTCAGGCCTTGCTGTTGCCAATTCTCTTATTGCGGTAGAAGCAGGGGCAAAACATGTTCAGGGGGTTCTTCTGGGCTTTGGAGAAAGAACCGGCAATGCAAACCTGTCAACGATTATTGCTGACCTCCAGTTAAAGCTTGGATATGAATGTATTCCAGAAAAGAACATGAAGCTTTTAACTCCTGTATGCAAGCGTGTTGCAGAAATTACAAACATTGCACTTCCATCAGGAATGCCTTTTGTAGGTTCCAGTGCCTTTGCCCACAAGGCAGGAATGCATATTGATGCAGTAATAAAAAATCCTTTTGCATATGAACATGTTGAACCTGAAACTGTTGGAAATGAACGGGTCTTTTTGATGAGTGAAGTTGCAGGCAAGAGCATGATTGTTGAAAAGGTTCAGAAATTTGACAAAAGCCTTACAAAATCAAGCCCTGTGGTTGCAGATATCGTTAAGAAGGTTAAGGAACTTGAACATGAGGGTTACCAGTTTGAAGGTGCTGATGCAAGTTTTGAAATCCTGGTGCGTAAATCACTTGGAAAATACAAGTCATTCTTCAACCTACATTATTATAAGACCAGCGGTGAATTCCCCCGTTTTGCAGATGACCAGAGTTCTTTTGCCCAGGTTAAGCTTGATGTTGACGGAAAGGCAGTTGTAACTGCCGGCGAAGGAGACGGTCCTGTAAATGCAATGGACGTGGCTCTCCGTGCAGCTCTGGCACAGTTTTATCCTGCAGTTGAAAAAGTTCACCTTACTGACTATAAGGTTCGTGTTCTGGACGGAAAAGGGGCGACTGCCAGCTCTGTCCGTGTACTTATTGAAACAACTGACGGAGATTCAACCTGGCACACAATGGGCGTTTCAAGCGACGTAATTGAAGCCTCTTACATTGCACTTGTTGATTCATTTGAATATAAACTTATGAAGGATCTGGAGAAATAAAAAATGGAAGTTATACAGAGTTTTACCATTGATCATACAAAATTAAAGCCCGGAATATATATTTCCAGGGAAGATAAAGGTTTTACAACTTATGATTTACGGATTACAGAACCTAATAAGGAGCCTGCTCTTGCGCCTTCTGCCATGCACAGCCTTGAACATTTAATGGCAACCTGGTTTCGTAATTCCCGGGTTAAGGATGATGTTGTTTATGTAGGACCAATGGGCTGCCTTACAGGAATGTATATCATAATGACAGGTTCTTATACTGTTGAAGATATGAGAAAACTTACAATCGAGTGCCTTGAATGGATTTTGAAACAGGAAAAAGTGCCTGCAACTGAACCTGAAAGCTGCGGAAATTATCTTCTGCATGATCTTCCGATGTGTAAGTGGGAATGTGCAAGGTATCTTGACCGCCTTAAAAATGACTTTCACTGTGAATATACAAAACTGAAAGTTGTTCTTGATGACGGCAAGGTTTTTGCGGATGCATAAAAAATGCCCGGAGTGTTCTTAAGGTTTTGAACCTTAAAATGACAGCTCCGGGCTTTTTTTTACAACGGTTTACTTTACGCTTTTGCGCCGTAAGTTTCGTAGTAGGTGTCGATTTCTTTTTTGATGCTGTCAGTGATTACTGATTTGTCGCCGTTTGTGTAAAGGTGTTCAACTACATCCTGCATTGTAACAATCGCTTTTGCAGGGAAGCCGTATTTTTCTGAGATTACATCCAGGGCGGCCTTGTCAGAGTCAGGAGCTTTTTCCATTCTGTTTAAAGAAACGATTTCTCCGACGATTTTAATTCCGCCGGGAACTGTTTCCTGAGCCTTGATTTTAGGGTAGGTTTCTTCGATGGATTTTCCTGAAGTTGTTACGTCTTCAATAATTATGACGCGGTCGCCGTCTTTGATTTTGTAACCTAAAAGAGAGCCTTTGTCTGCACCGTGATCTTTTTCTTCTTTTCTGTCAGAACAGTATTTTACTTCTTTTCCGTAGAGTTCAGAATAGGCAACTGCCGTTACTACTGCAAGGGGGATTCCTTTATAGGCCGGTCCGAAGAAAACGTCAAAATCATCACCGAAATTGTCGTGAATTGCCTTAGCGTAGTATTCTCCGAGACGCTTTAACTGTGAGCCTGTTACATAGGCACCTGCATTCATAAAGAAAGGTGACTGTCTTCCTGATTTCAGTGTAAATGAACCGAATTTTAAGACCTGACATTCAACCATAAAATCTATAAATTCTTTTTTGTAGTCTTCCATTTTTATATTCTCCTGTTAAACCGCAGGTGAAGGCGGTATGGCTGTTACATTATCACAGATTTTAAATTGAGAGAAGTGACGGGCAGCTTTTATGAATACTGGCATTTCTAGATCAGCTGTTTATTCCATTGATGAAGGACCAAAACCTTCAGGAAGCAGGTCTTTTAAAACCAGTTCTTTGTATTCGCCTTTATCATTGCAGCAAAGTACCTTTAAGGACGGCGCAAATTCGAATAAGGTCTGGCGGCACATACCGCACGGCGTGCAGATTTCTTTTGAACTTCCTGCAATTGCAATTCTTTTGAAATCTTTAAAACCTTCACTTACAGCTTTTGCCAGTGCTGTTCTTTCAGCGCAGATCCCGCAGGGGTAGGAAGCGTTTTCTACGTTGCAGCCGGTAAATACAGTTCCATCACTGCATTCAAGGGCAGCTCCCACACGGTATTTTGAGTAAGGTGAATAAGAGTTTTTTCGGGCGTCAAGGGCCTTTTCTACCAGTTCTTTATCTGTAAGATTTGACATTTTGTCTTCTCCTTTAATTCTGCTTTCTGACAGGCATTTTTATTATAACATGAATTTTCCGGACAAGCGATAGAAGGGGCGGCACAGCCGTTGCGGAGCAATGGAGCGCATAAGGCGCGGAATCCGCGAGAATGGCTTTGCCATTCTCGTTACGAGTTTACCGTCGGTAAACTCGCGATAGCGCGGTTTATGAATAAGACAGATGCGAAGCCTCTGTCTTATTCATAAATGGCCCCGGAATAAGCCAAATACAACATTCCTTTAATTGTATAAAAAAAGTAAAAATGATATATTCTTTAATGTTACTAAAAAAATTAAGCAGGATTGAAGATTTTCAGCCTGACTTAAGGAGATTATAAATGGAAAAGACAATTGCTTTGATTCCAGGGGATGGAATTGGTCCTGATGTTGTTGCAGAAGCTGTAAAAGTATTAGACGCTGTTGCAAAGAAATTCGGTCACAAATGGAACTACCGTGATGTTGTTGCAGGTGGTGCTGCTATTGATAAATTCGGTCATCCTCTTCCTCAGGATCAGCTTGACATCTGTCTCTCAAGTGATTCTGTTCTTCTTGGTGCTGTAGGCGGTCCTAAATGGGATAATGTTGCTCCTGAAATCCGTCCTGAAAAAGCACTTTTAGGTCTTCGCGGGGGAATGAAGGTATTTGCTAACCTCCGTCCTGCTGTTATGTGGAAACAGCTTAAGGATGCCTGCCCGTTAAAGGATGAAATCGTAGGCGAAGGTCTTGATATTCTTGTTGTACGCGAACTTACCGGCGGTATCTATTTTGGTGAAAGGGGAACTTCTGCTGACGGAAGAACTTCATGGGATACAGAAAAATATACATGGGAAGAAATTGAACGCATCGTACGCCTGGGCTTCCAGTATGCACAGAAAAGACAGAAGCATCTTACTGTTGTTGATAAGGCTAACATACTTAATTCAAGCCGTCTGTGGAGAAAAGTTGCTGAAGAAGTTCACAAGGATTTTTCCGATGTAACCCTTGATTTCCTTTACATTGATAATGCTGCCATGCAGCTTGTACGTAATCCGCGCCAGTTTGACGTAATTGCCACATCAAACATGTTCGGTGACATTCTTACTGACGAAGCGTCTCAGATTACCGGTTCCATCGGTATGCTTGCATCTGCATCTATTGGTGACGGAACTGGTCCTGGACTTTTTGAACCGATTCACGGAACTGCTCCTGATATTGCAGGAAAAGACCTTGCAAATCCTCTGGCAACAATTCTTTCCGCTGCAATGCTTTTACGCTATGACTTTAAGCTTGAAACAGAAGCTAAGGCAATTGAAAGCGCTGTAAATGCCGTTCTTGATGACGGTTACAGAACTGGTGATATTGCCGGTTCTAAACTTGCTGAAGTAAAGGCTGCAGGTAAACTTGTTGGAACAAAGAAAATGGGTGAACTGGTAGTAGAATACCTTAACAAATAAAAACAGCTTTATTTGCTGCTTTTATCAGAAAGTGCATTCCGTATGGGGTGCACTTTTTTATTAATATTGGCTGTTTTTTTATTTGATTATACTTTTTGTTTCAATTAAAATAATATAAGCATATGGAAAATAATTCTTTTGACAGACTCGTTTCCGGATTGTCTGACGGTGAGCGTAAGGATATGCTCGATAAAATGAAGGCAGGCGGAAATGATACAGAATCTCTTGCCTCTGATGATAAATTTGACCAGGAAGAGCAGATTCCTTTTGCTGAACAGATAAAACACGAATCATTTTTTTACAGAATCTATCTTTGGATAAGGGCTCTTCTGGCAAATACTTCAATGGAAACTATTTTCAATGAACATAAAGTTGCCCAGATTGCCCGTCACATTGATAAAGTAAGTCCGCATCTGCTTGATTACAGAAGGTGTGTGCTTCTTTCTTCTTTTTATGACAAACTTTCAGAATTAAAACTTTGTGCTGATTTTTTTAAGCCTTATATTCAGCTTATGGAAGAGGATGAAAATACTTTTCTTGTATTTTTAGGTTCCTTAGTAATGAACGAAGTTGAAGAGAAGATGAATTCAGAAGTAGATCCTTATTCCATTCCTCTTTCTGACGGACCGCGCCCGGAACAGAGAATGCATCTTCTCCGCAAAATGGATGAGGTGATGAACTCTATTCCACAGGATTCGCGTAACCAGATGTATTATGTCGTGCGTTCTTTAGAGTGGCTTAAGCAGTTTACAAAACTTCCGTTCCAGCGTTTTATCAGTCTTTTTTCTACTGTTGTTGAAAATAATTATTCGTGCTCGTTCAGTTCGCTCGAAAATGAAATTTCAAGTTTTGCAAGAATTCTCTGCAACGGAATGAAAATCCCGCACGAAGTTTTTGAAGCCCTTTATCTTTTTTCAAGACGCAATACATCTGGAAAAACAACTGAATCTATTGATGATGTTTCAAATAAAGCAGCTGATTTTATGGACAAGGCAAATTCTCAGATTGCAATGATGAGAATGTTCATTACAACTGTTCCGATGCGTTCTGTCGGACGGGTTGTTTATGCTGATGCTTCATGGAATCCGGGAAATTTTACAGGCGGGGAAGACTGGTATCAGCGCTATAAGGCAAACTGGCGCAAACTTTTTGACCAGAAATGGGAAGCCTGGAGTCATGACTGTAAAAAAGAAGCGCTTCGTACAAGCTTTACAAGAAATTTTGGTCTTGAAACTTTTCCGCTTCTGCCTGAACGCCCGTGGAGTTCTTTATGGGGCGGGGTGCCATTCCGCTACGAACTTACTGCAGGCTTTTTAAACTGGTTTATGAAGGAAAAGTTCCCTGCTCATGAGATGACTTTAAAAACTCTCATGCTTGAAGGAGACTTTATTCAGAAAGAAAACCGTGCTGAATACAATGAGTCTTTCAATAAACTTATTCAGCTCTCAGTTGATTTTCAGTCAATGAACAGAAGGCTTTCTGCGGCTGGAGAATACGGAATGCTTTTTAACAAACTCCGTGATGAGAGAATCCGCTCGCTTCAGGCCAATTCAAAAATTGAATCGATTTTACGCAGTATTACTTCTGATGTAAGGTCAATGCTTTCTTCGTTCGGGGACGCGTGCCGTACTCTTGAAATGATTTTTTCTGGTATTTTCCTTGAGAAAAAAGACAGCCGTTATGATTCGCTTTCAAATCTGAACCGTATTCAGGGAAAAAATAACGAACAGTTCAAGATGAATCTTAAAGAGGCAAGAGAGTCTCTTTTAAATGCCTTTGAACTTGTCCGTGAACTTGAACCAATTGATACTCCGAGCCTGATGAAATAAATGAGCGGTATTAATTATATAAGCGTTACAGGTGCTGTTGAAAATAAAGCCCGGGAATCTGACCTTAAAAACAATGACATTAAATATATAACCCTGCCTTTCTATAAAAACGGTAAACCGCTTTCTGCAGGTAAAAAATGGGGAATTACGCTTCTGGCCGCAAACTCAATGCGCTTCCGCTGGAATGAAGTAAATCCTGTCCGCGATAATCTTTTTACACAGATTCTTACAGACATTAAAAGCGGAGTTTGTACAGGTTCGTGTTCATCTTCAAAGGGTGAATGCGATTGTAAATACAGTTTTGTTCCCCTTGAGCTTATCCATTCCAAAAAAGTTTATACGCTCAAAAGTAAAAATGATACATTAAATCTGCAGGGCGACGGAATGATTACAGACTGTAAGACTCTAATTCCTGTCGTAACTGTTTCTGATTGTGTTCCCATTTTTTTATATGACTGCCAGAAGGAAGTATTCGGAGTAGTTCACTCCGGCTGGAAAGGAACAGGAATTATAGGGGAAGCAATAAAAAAAGCTGTGGATGAATTTGGCTCCAGGATGCAGGATATTTGTATTGCTATAGGCCCTCATATCTGTGAAAAATGTTATTGCGTTGATGAAGAGCGGCATAATTATTTTGAAGAAAACTTCGGGCCGTGTACAGCAAAAATTAATGGGGAGAAGATATTAAAAACCTCAGATGGAAAACTTTTAAATTATTCTCTCAGTCTTACAAAGGCAAATATTGAAGTGATTAAGAGTTTAAATATCCCTGAAGATAATATTGTTGCTGCACTGGACTGTACCTCTTGCAGTGTTTTTCCGGACGGAAGCAGTGTATTTGGAAGTTACAGACGCCAGGCCGCTTTTTTGCCTCCTGAAGTTGATGCTGATACAAGAAGCAGGAGCATGTGCGTTCAGGCGGCTTTTGTTGTCTGATATCTGTTCTGCATTAAAAACTGTAAAAAAAAGCCCCGGACTGCATTTTTAGTTTTAATCTTAAGTGCAGGTTACCGGGGTCATTTTATTTTTATGTTCTGTTACATTCTGTCGAGATATGGAACTAAAACAAGCTGCATTGCTTCTTTCAAAACCTGAAGTGCTGCTTTTGCGAGTGACAGTCGTGCTGATTTAAGTTCTTTATCTTCTGCAGAAAGAATAGGGCAGTTCTGGTAGAATTTTGCAAACAGCTTTGAAATATCGTAGAGATAGGCTGTCATTACAGAAGAATCCTTTGAAAGGGCAGCCTTTGCAATCGTGTCAGGATATTCTCCAAGTCTTTTTACAAGTTCCCATTCCTCTGCTGCCTTTAAGAGAGGTCCTGCTTTTTCAGGTGCTGCAGGATAAACGCCTTCACTTTCTGCCTTTCTTAAAATTGAAGAAATGCGGGCTCCCATGTACTGTAAATATGGACCTGTGTTCCCGTTGAAGGAAAGGCTTTCTTCCGGATTGAAAATCATGTCTTTAACAGGATTTACCTGGAGAAGGTAGTAGTGGAGGGCGCCCAGGGCAACTTTTTCTGCTACGTCATCTGCATCACCTACATCTTCTTCTCTTCCGCGCTCTTTAATTGCGTTGAGGGCGTTTTCGTGAAGTGAATCGATAAGGTCATCTGCATCAACAACTGTACCTTCACGGCTTTTCATTCTTCCGTTCGGGAGGTTTACGAGTCCGTAGCTTAAGTGATAGAGCTTTTCTGCCCAGTTAAAGCCGAGTTTTTTAAGGATGTAGAAAAGTACCTTAAAATGGAAAATCTGTTCAGAGGCAACTACATAAACGAGCTGATTGAAGGCCCAGTCATTGTGGCGGGAAATTGCAGTTCCAATGTCCTGGGTAATGTAAACGGAAGTTCCGTCTTTTCTTAAAAGTACTTTTTCGTGGTCCTCTCCGTCTTTACCTTTGCCTACGGCTTCTGTTACATCAACGCGTACTGAACCGTCATCTGCCCTGAAGAAAATACCCTGTTCAAGACCTTTTTTGATTTCATCTTTTCCTTTAAGGTATGTTTCGCTTTCAAAATAGAATTTATCAAAACTTATATCTGTGCGGTCATAGGTTTCTTTTACGCCGTTAAATGTCCAGTCGTTCATTTTCTGCCAGAGTTCACGGGTTTCTTTATCACCGGCTTCCCATTTTCGGAGCATTTCTTCTGCCATTTCCTGTGCTTCCGGGTGTGCGGTTTCAGGCTTGTCTTTTTCGCCTTTTAAATAGCGTTCAAATTCAACATAGCACTGTCCTACAAAATGATCGCCTTTTATTCCAAGACTTTCAGGTGTTTCGCCTTTTTCTTCGTGGAAGAGTTTGTAGGCGAGCATTGATTTACAGATATGAATTCCGCGGTTGTTTATGATGTTTACTTTATAAACTTCAGCACCGGCTTTTTTTAAGATGCGGCTGATTGATTCTCCAAGGGCATCATTACGCATGTGTCCGAGGTGAAGGGGTTTATTTGTGTTTGGTGAAGAAAACTCAATCATGATTTTTTCACCGGCAAGGAGAGGTTTTCCTTCCTGAGTGAGTGTTCCGTAACTGCTGCCTTCTTTTTCGATTTTTGCAAGAATTACAGAAGCTTCATTTGATTTATCCAGTCTGATATTTACATAAGGTCCGACATTTAAAACTTCACCTGCAGAGGCTGACTTATCCTTGATTTTCGAAGCAACTTCCTGTGCAATTGCAGGAGGAGCCATATGAAAAGCTTTTGCGAAAACGAACATTGGTGAGCCTAAATCACCCATTTTAGGATCAGGTGAATCCTGGACTACAATTTTGTCTTCTGAAATTTCTACGCCTTCGATTGATTTTTCTGAAACTATTTCATTTAATGCATCAAAAATTAATTTTCTGAAAAGTGATTTTGAATCAGCCATTTATTATCTGCTCCTGGAAAGAGATTATTGTTATACCCTATACTAAGAAAATATTTTCGGATATAATAACAGAAAATGTCTTTAGTTACAATCTTATGTATTTTTTAAGACATTTGTTATAATTTGCTTTTTTCCGGGAGTCCTTTAAAATGGATGCAGTCGTAATCGAACAGTACATTGATGAGCTGATGACAAAATCAACAGCTGAATTTCCAATCTGGAATATTGAAAAAGCCCGAGCAGGCAGAAAATCAGGCTGGGATTATATTGACGGCTGTATGATTATGGCTCTTCTTGAAATTTATGACACAAGCAAAGACAAAAAATACCTTGATTTCTGTGATTATTATGAAGATTTCCGTATTAAAGATGACGGAACAATCGACGGTTATACAAAAGAAACCTGGAACTGTGATGAATTAAACGGCGGAAAAAATCTTTTCACTCTTTACCGCCTTACAGGAAAAGAAAAATATAAAAAGGCACTTGATAAACTTTATGAACAGGTAAAAGGTCAGCCAAGAACTGCAGAAGGTAATTTCTGGCACAAAAAGATCTATCCTAATCAGGTATGGCTGGACGGTCTTTATATGGCACAGCCTTTCTACATGGAATATGAAAAACTGTTCAATGATTCTAAAAATATTCAGGACATCTACAATCAGTTCTTTAATGTAAATAAAATCATGCGCGACAGTAAGACTGGACTTTACTATCACGGATATGACAGCTCAAGATCAATTTTCTGGGCTGACAAAAAAACAGGTTTAAGCCGCAATTTCTGGCTGCGTTCCCTCGGCTGGTTCAGTATGGCTCTTCTTGATACTCTCAATATTGCTCCGGACAGAGGAAGTGAAAACTGGAATAAATTAAGGGATATCTTTATTGACCTTCAGGAAAGCATGCTTAAAATCCAGGATGAAAGCGGAATGTGGTGGCAGGTACCAGACTGTCCTGGCAAGGGAAAGAATTATCTTGAAACTTCAGGTTCGTCAATTTTCGCTTATTCACTCTTAAAGGGTGTAAGAACAGGAATCCTTTCAGATGAAAAATTCAAAAAAGCAGGTGTAAAAGCTTTTGAAGGAATCTGTTCAAAATATCTTAATACTGATTCAGGCAGATTAAGTCTTGGCGGTATCTGTCTTGTTGCAGGTCTTGGCCCTGAAAAAGATCCTCACCGTGACGGTTCATTTGAATATTACATGAGTGAACCGATTGTTCAGGATGATGCAAAAGGTGTAGGACCGTTCATCCTGGCCTATAACGAATATAAACAGATTAAAAAGTGAAATATCTTGTAATTTCTGATATTCACGGAAGTGCGCTTTGCCTTGAAAAGGTTCTTACTGCCTTCAGGGGCGACTTTGACAATATTATTATCTGCGGAGATTATTTAAATCACGGACCCCGCAATCCTCTTCCTGAAGGCTGGGATACTAAAAAAACTGCTGAACTTTTAAACTCATATAAAGACAGAATTATTTGTGTGCGCGGGAATTGCGACAGCGAAGTAGACGAGATGGTTTTAGAATTTCCATGCCTTTCTTCTTATACAAATGTTTTTGACAGCGGCAGGAGATTTTTTATTCATCACGGGCATCTTTACTCTAAAGAAGAACTTGCTTCAAGGCTTCCAGAAAAGACGGTCGTTATAAGCGGACATACTCATATCTATGAACTTGAGCAGACAGAAAATGCTGTTTTTTTTAATCCCGGATCTGTAAGTCTTCCTAAAAATGGCAACCAGAAAACCTGCGGCCTGATTGAAGTAAATGCGGACGGAAGTACAAAAGTCAGTCTTTATACAATCGAAAAAGAGCTTTTGAAAGAAGCGGAAGTTTAGAAAAATATACGGCTCATTTTTGCCGGAGTGCTTTTGGCGGGTGCAGAGAGAGGTGTATGTTTTGTTTATTCAGGCAGCGCATGGGCGTACTGTTTTTTTTTTACATCCCTAAAAGTTCTTTTGCGCTGCCGAAAGCTGTGTTCTGTTCAAGACTTGCGCCTGCATTTATAAAAAGCTGTAAAAAGGAATCGGCCGTCTTTTTATTCTGAGCAAATTCTTTTTCATCTTTTGCACTGTAAATCAGAGTCATAATAAAATAGACAAGCGGCGTTATGTCAGTCTGTTTTGTCTTTTCTGTCATTGAAGGCTTTGCTTTTTCTGAAAAGTCTGTCAGATACATTTTAAGCGTATTCCAGCTTTTAAAATTTATAAGACGGTAGATGAAGGTGTTTGGAATTGAGGTTTTTACAGTAGTTCCGTCTTTTTTCTGGAACGATGTTTCTGCTTTTCCTAAAACCTTATCCGGGGAAGCTCCTTTTGAAAGAAGGAGAGAGGCAGTTTTTGAGTCATCTGTTTCTGCTGCAAGGTAGAGTGCCGTGTTTGTCATGCCGCTTCCGCTGTTCATTTTAAAGCTGTCAGGATCTTTTTGAGATGAAACAATAAACTCAATGATTTTTTCCATTTGAGAAATCTTTTCCGGGATTTCTTCGTCATGGCAGTACCAGGCATAAAACATGATTTTACCGAGCCGGGAGTCAAGATAGGTCTGTTTCATGCTTAACCTGATTTTAAGAAGTGCTTCTTCATACTGTTCTTTTGAGGCGTGAGAAAAATCAAGACTTGAAAGAAGCTGGTTTACCCTGAAAGCAGTCATTGAGCGGGCGTATTCTTCGCTTCCCTGTATTATTGTCTGTTTGTGCTGAACTGCATAGTAGAGCGGGGAAACTCCGTTAAAGCTGATTTTATCAAGGTCATAGCATTCTGCAATTGTTTTAAACTTTATATAGTCTGCACTTTCGAGGGCTGCAAGAAGAGGATCAGAAGACTTTTTTGAGTAATCTTTTACTGCCTTTTCTTCGGCTTTTTTTAAGTCCTTAAACATTACAGGCGGAAACTGTGTCCAGAACTGTTCCTTTGCACTGAAGGTTTTAAAAAATCCTTCGTTAAGAGGGGCAGTCATTTTCTTAGAAACACCATAGTCCCAGATTTTGAGGGCTGTGGTTTTATCTTCTGTATACATGAAAAATGTGAAGCCCTGCTGTACAAAGCGGCCTGTGTATTCTTCAGCTTTCTCAATATTTTCAAAGGCTTTTTTGTAAAAGACTGCGGCACTGTCAAAATCAAATTCTGCTGCTGCAGTAAATGCCCTGAACCAGTTTTCAAAAAATACAGAACGCTCTCCGGCAAGGTCTTTGAGCTGCTCATAGAAAGCAGACATATCTTTTTCTTTATAGATATAATCCTGCATCACCGACTGCCATAAAAATACTACAGTCTGTTCTTTTGCAAGAGAGTATTCAAAAGAATTTTCGATTTTAGAGGTTTCTGTTTTTTTTGTTTTGGCTTCTGGTTTTGATTTTGACTCTGCCATTTATTTTCCTTTAGTTTTATTTATTTACAAGCTGTTTTGAGCGCTCAAGGGCAGCATCAATATTGTCATAAATATTTTCGCGGCCGATTTTTTCTGCCATTCCTGTTTTTTCAAGAAGCATGTAAGGCTGTGTATGAATGCCTGAAAGAATGATTGTAATTCCTTTTCTGTCGCATGCCTGTTTTGCCTGTTCAAGGGCACGGATTCCGCCTGCGTCAAGGTAAAGTGTGTTTCTCATTCTGAAAATCATCACTTTTACATCAGTGCCTGCTCTTTCAACTGCAAATTCAAATTTTCTTACGGTACCGAAGAAAAGCGGTCCGTCAATTTCGTAAACGATTACTCCTGAAGGAAGGTCAATCTGTTCCTGACTTCCGTCACCTTTGATGCCGGTAACGACAGTGCGGTTTCCTGACTGTACTTCTGAGAGGTCGATCATTTTTTTGATGAAGAAGAAAGCGGCAAACATGAGGCCGATTCCGATTGCGTAAGTAAGGTCAATGAAGATTGTGATGAGGAAAGTTACTGTGAGAACGGTGATGTCTGATTTCTGACCTTTAATTAATGCGCGGATAGCAGGAATTCCTGCCATGTTCCAGGCAACCTGAATCAAAACTGCGGCAAGGGCTGCCATCGGAATGTATTCAACATACTGTCCGAAACAGAGCATAATTAAGAGAAGAACAACTGCATGAATAATGCCTGCGACCGGTGTCCGTCCGCCGTTATTGATGTTTGTTGCAGTACGCGCGATTGCTCCTGTTGCAGGAAGTCCACCGAAAAGAGGGCTGAAGATGTTTGCAATTCCCTGTCCGATAAGTTCATTGTTTGAGTCGTGTTTTGCACCAATCATACCGTCTGCTACAACGGCTGAAAGCAGGGATTCAATTGCGGCTAAAACTGCAATGGAAACTGCTGTCGGGAAAACAGTCTGAACTGTATTTAAGTCCAGGGCAGGAAGTTTTGGAACCGGGAGTCCTGAAGGAATCTTGTATCTGTCCCCGATTACTGTTGTCTGAAATCCGAAAAAGTGATTTAAAACAAGGTGGATTACTGTTGCAAGGATTATTACGATAAGGCTGCCCGGAATTTTTCTTGTAACTTTCGGCCAGAGGAAAATTACTGTCAGGGAAACTGCTGCCATTATAAAAGAATACCAGTTGATTGTTCCGAGAGAAGAAGCGTAAACAAGAATTTTTCCTGCAAAGGTGCCCGGCATTTTTGTATATTCTGTTCCAAGAGCTGTAAGCGGGAACTGTGGTGTAAGCCCCATAAAGTCCCCGATCTGACCTGAGGCAATTGTAACTGCGATTCCTGCTGTAAAACCCACAACAATTGTGTATGGAATGAACTTTACAAGTCCGCCGAGTTTAAAAGCGCCTAAAAGAATCAGCATTATGCCTGAAAGAAGTGTTGCCGCTGCAAGACCTGAAAAGCCCAGCTGCGGATTATTTACAATTGCGTAGATGATTACAGTGAAAGCTCCTGTCGGACCTCCGATCTGAACTTTTGTTCCGCCGAAGGCTGCAATACAGAAGCCTGCAATAATTGCCGTGTAAAGGCCTGTCTCTGGAGAGCAGCCTGAAGCAATTGCAAAAGCGATTGAAAGAGGGAGGGCTACAATTCCTACGATGATACCTGCAATTGAATCCTGCAGGAATTTTTTTCCAGTGTAGCCTTTAAGTGAGTTGATTAACTCTGGTTTGTACATTTTAATTTCCTTATTAGAGCGAAATAAATAAAGATATCCTGAAAACTCTTTTTCAATGATTCTTTGAAATTTTTAACAAATTATGTCCTTTTTCCCTTTAATTTTCAATTCCTTACATGTTTCTTGTGCTATAATAAAGGCCATGAAAAAACTGGTGGGATTTATATTTTTTGTGACAGCAGCGCTTTTTCTTTGCGGCGGCTGTAAGCGTTACCCTGAAATGACTCTTGAAGAAATCGAAGCGTACAGGGCAGCTTCTTCTGACGGAATTGTTTCAAAGACTGTTAATAAACCTTTTAAAGATGAGCCGTGGAAAGCAGGTGTCAGCGGCGGTGTGTGGAACTCAACTATTTCAGGTGACCCGAAGACTTTCAATCTTTTAATCGGGGAGAGGGATGCAGCAACTACCGGTATTTTAAATCAGATGACAGACTGCCTTGCAGATTATAATTACATCAAAAAGGAATGGACGCCGCGTCTTGCATCTTTTAAGATTGAGACTGATACAAAAAATAATACCCTCGATATTTTTTATACACTCCGGGATGACATTTACTGGAGCTTTTACAAAAATGCACAGCCTAAAGTAAAGATTACAAGCGATGATGTGATTTTCTGGTATAACGAAATTTACGGTGACGAAGAATGTGCCTCTTCTTCCTATAATTCGCGTTTTATGGATATGGGAGACGGGACAGAAAAGGAAATTACAATAGAAAAAATTGATGAGCGGACCTTTGTTTTTCATTTTCCTCGTATTGTTGCTGAGCCTGTTCTTGCTACAAATATGAGTTTTGGACCTGCTTTCCTTTATAAAAAGGCAAAGGATGAAGGCGGAGTAAAAGGCATAAAAAATCTTTTTACTGTGGCAAGTGATCCAAAGACAATTCCAAGCTGCGGAAAGTACTTTTTAACTGAGTATACCCCGGGTCAGAGAATCGTTTATGAGCGGAATGATGATTACTGGGAAAAAGATTCTGAAGGCAGAAGCATCGTATATCCTGAAAAAATGATCTGTCAGATTGTCTCAGATAACAATACGGAATATCTTTTATTTAAGCAGGGAAAACTCGAAGATTATGCCGCTGCTCCTGAACAGCTTGAAGAGGTTGTAAATGCCGCCACTAATTATGGAAAAGACGGCTATACTGTATTTTCAGGGGCAGGAAATATGAGCGCAGGTTTCTGGACTTTTAATCAGAACCCTAAAAATGCTGCAATGCCTTATTTTTCCTGGTTTACAAAAAAAGAGTTCCGTCAGGCGATGAGCTGTCTTTTAAACCGTGAAAGAATAATCTCCCAGACCTACAGAGGCCTTGCAGAACCTAAATATACTTTCTTTCCGCCTGCAAACAGATATTACAACGAAGAAATTATCCTGCAGTACCGCTATTCTCATGTTCATGCACAGAAACTTTTAGCGTCAGCAGGGTTTGAAAAAAAAGAAGACGGATTTTTATATGATGAAAAGGGAAATAAAGTTGAATTCGACCTTACAATTGCCTCTTCAAATAATATCTATTCCGATATAGCGCAGATTATTACTGACGAGTGTAAAAAAGAGGGAATTACTGTTAATGTCAGGCAGACTGATTTCCAGAGGCTTGTTGAACAGCTGACTTCAACTTATGACTGGCAGTCGCTGATGATTGGTTTAAGCGGCGGAACTATTTTCCCGACTCAGGGAAGTAATGTCTGGGTAAGTTCAGGAAACCTTCATATGTGGCATCCTCTTCAGAAAGAACCAGCAACTGAGTGGGAAAAACGAATTGACTGGCTATATAATGAAGCTGCCTGTATTGTTGAACCTGAAAAAGCAAAGCCTTACTGGGATGAATATCAGAGCATTATTTTAGAGCAGTGTCCTGTAATTTATCTGGTGAGGGGCCGAAGCTTTTATGCTATAAATAACCGCTGGGATTTGAGTAATGTTTATTATGATAATGTGGTTGGGGCTGAAACAAGTCATGTTTATTTAAAACAATAAAGGAAGTATAATAAAACTATGTTCAGGATTTTTATCACAATAGTAAGAATATTTGCATGGATGCTGAGGAGAGACAGACTCCGCCATAAGTGCCTTAAACTTGAAAAGCAGGGAAAAACTGAAGAGACAGACAAAATCCTTATGGAAGTTGTTCCTGCCTGGGCACGCTTTATCTGTAAGATTACGGGAACAACTGTTGTAGTAAACGGACTTGAAAAACTCCCGAAAGATTCTGCCGTTGTTTTTATTGCAAATCATCAGGGGTACATGGATATTCCTGCGATTTACGGCTATGTTCCTAAGTTCATTTCATTTGTATCTAAAAAAGAAATCGGTTCTATCCCTTTAATCGGGGACTGGATGCGTTTCCTGCACTGTACTTTGATGGACAGAAAAAGCCCGCGCGCTTCTGTTCAGGCGATTCATGATGCGGCAGAAAATGTAAAGCGGGGCTATTCCCAGGTAATCTTCCCTGAAGGAACACGCTCTAAAGGCGGTCCTCACCGTGAGTTTAAGGCAGGAAGTTTTAAGCTGGCTTTCCTTTCTGAGTCGCCGATTGTACCTGTTACTATTGAAAATACATATAAAGTTTTTGAAGAGAAAAAGACTGTCGTAAAAGGCAATACTGTAATTTTAACAATTCATGATCCGATTGAAACAAAAGGCCTTGACCGCGACCGTCAGAATGAACTTGTTCCTCTTATTGAAAAAACTGTCTGTAAAAAACTTGAGGAAAGTGAAAAGTCATTAAATTAAGGCGGAAATCCGGTGAAGACTGATTTTATTAAGATAATACTGGCTGTGTCCCGTCCTTTTAACAGTTTTAAGATTAAGTTCCCGCTTGCTTCCTTTATTGTTTCAAGAATTACGACAATGGCGGTAATTCTTTTTCTTTTAGGCTGGGCTTTGTTTGCACTGATGGCCCTTGCGCCCGGGGATATCGTTGACCAGATGATGACGCAGCAGCTTATGAGTCAGACTCAGTCTTCTCCATCAGCTCAGGGAAATACTAATGATAAGGCATTTGATGAAGAGCAGATGGCAAGGTTAAGGGCAGAAATGGGACTTGATCAGTCGTTTTCTGTCCAGTATTTTAAGTGGCTTAAGCGGGTCCTTGTAAATCATGACCTTGGAACAAGCCTTATAAGCCGTGCTCCGGTTAGTTTTCTGATAAAAACAAGAATTATCAATTCAATTATCCTTAACCTCATTTCCCTTGTTTTTATTACGCTTTTTTCGTTCCTGCTTGGAGTGTATTTTTCAAGTAAGGCGGGGACAAAAACTGATATTGCGGCAACTTTCTTTGCGCTGTTTTTTCATGCTTTTCCGGGGATTCTTCTTCTGATTTTGTTCCAGCTTTTTGCTTCTGCAACTTCTCTTTTTCCTGTAACTGCTTATCCTGATTTTCCTTTTTCAGATGCACCTGTAAAATTTACTTTCAGCTATACTTATCATGTTTTTCTTCCGCTTCTTGCCTCATTTTTAGGCGGAATCGGGGGGACTATGAGGACAATCCGTTCTACCATGCTTGATCAGATGGGAATGCCTTACATTATGGCTTTAAGGGCAAGAGGCATTTCTGAGCGGCGGGTTTATTTAAATCATGCCTTCAGAAACACTCTCAATCCATATATTACAGGAAGTGCAAATCTTCTTGCCGGTCTTTTTTCAGGTTCCTTAGTTCTTGAAATTATCTTTTCATACCCAGGAATCGGACGTTTAATGTATGAGGCTGTCATGCAGCAGGATGTAAACCTTGTTCTTGCAAACAGCATGTTTATTTCGGCTCTTGTTTTAATCGGAATGGTAATAAGTGATATTCTTCTTGCCCTTGTAGATCCGCGCATCCGTTATGGAAAAGAATGATGAAAAATATTTTTAAGTATATAAAATCACGGCCATTAGCTCTTGTCTCTGTAATTTTTATTCTTGTTTTATATCTTTTTATGATTTTTGCAGAGTTTATTGCGCCTTATTCTCCTAACAGAAGTTTTGAAGCAGATACTTTTCATCCTGTGAATATAGAACTCGGCTCTCATGGTTTAACTGCCCGTGAATTCCGTGTCTTAAATCCTTCTTCCTGGAAATATGCAAAGGTTAAGGGTGTGTACCACAAAATCTCCTTTTTTGCAGAGGGAGAAGAATATACGCTGTTCGGCATTTTCCACTGTAAGAGGCACTTGTTCGGAACAAGACCTGATGAAGTTACAGGTGAAGTTTATCCTGTGTTTTTATTTGGTGCAGATAATCTTGGCCGGGATATTTTCAGCCGGCTTGTATACGGAAGCAGAATTTCCCTTACAATCGGATTTGCGGCAAGTGCAGTAAGTCTTTTTCTTGCAGTACTGCTCGGAGGGCTGGCAGGCTTTTTCGGCGGTCTTACTGACTGGACTGTAATGCGCTTTTCCGAGTTTTTTATGCTCATTCCGTCTTTATACCTGATTTTATTTTTGCGTTCTCTTTTAAACTCAAACATGGACTCAGGTCAGAGTTACATGATAATCACACTGATTTTAAGTCTTGTCGGCTGGCCGGGCAGTGCGCGGACTTTACGCGGAATGGTTCATGCAATAAAACGGGAAGAGTTTGTCTTAAATGCAAAACTTGAAAAGATTCCTCCTGTTGTAATTATTTTTAAATACATAATTCCTCAGATTTCAAGTCTTCTGATTGTAAGTACAACCCTGGCTGTTCCAGGCTTTATAATGAGTGAAACGACACTTTCGTACCTTGGTCTTGGAATTGCAGATCCTGCTGTAAGCTGGGGAAGCATGATTAACCGTGAAATTTCAACTCTTTCCAACCTTAAAAACTTTCCGTGGCTTTTAGTTCCTGTCTGGCTTCTGCTTGGCGTGACTCTTGCCTTTAACTTCTTTGGAGATGCGCTGCGTGATTATTTTGATCCCTTCCATGTTGTTTTCAGAAAAAGAAAGTTTACAAAGAGGGCAGCTGCTCAGACAGTAAGCCTTGATGATGACGTTCTTTTAAGCGTAAGGGATTTAAATGTTAATTTTTCTATTCAACGGGGAAGGGAAAACATCAGTGTTCACTCAGTGCGCGGCGTTTCGTTTGATGTAAAGAAAGGAGAAATACTTGGAATTGTAGGTGAATCAGGTTCAGGTAAGTCAGTCAGCACTACTGCGATAACGGGACTTCTTCCCGCAAACGCATTTGTTACGGGGCAGATTTTTTATAATGACGGAAAAGTTTCTGAACTTACTGCCCTTAATAACGAACAGCTTCGTGAATACCGCGGAAAGAAAATCGGCATGATATTTCAGGAAAGCGGAAGAGCTTTTGACCCGCTGCAGAATACCGGAAGCGTATTCTATGAAACTTTCAGGAATCTTGATGAGAGTATTACAAGGGAGGAGTCAGATAAAAAAGCTGTCTCTCTCCTTGAAGAAGTCGGGATTACGGATGCCGAAAAACGCCTTAAAAACTTTCCTCATCAGTTTTCAGGCGGGCAGCTGCAGAGGATTTCAATTGCGCTTTCTCTTGCGCAGAACTGTGAACTTTTAATTGCAGATGAACCGACAACCGCCCTTGATGTTACAATTCAGGCTCAGATTGTAAATCTTTTAAAACGGCTTAATCAGACAAGAAAACTTTCGATTATCTTTATCAGCCATAATATTGAACTTGTTTCAAGCCTCTGTGATTCAATTATTGTAATGTACGGAGGAAAAATTATGGAAAAAGGCAGTTCTAAGAATATTATGAAATGCCCGAGTCATCCTTATACAAAGGCACTGCTTGCTTCGACACCGGAATTCGGAAAGCATTATACAAAAGAGAGGTTAGTTTCAATTCCAGGGCGTGTAACAGATCCGGCGCATCCTGAAAGCGGCTGTCCTTTTGCTCCGCGCTGCAGTTTTTCTAAGGATGGATGTAAAAAGAGCGGGGCTGCCTGCTATATGATGGAGGAAGGGAAAGATGAATAATGAATCTTTGGATTATATTGTAAAGGTTCAAAACCTTACAAAACGTTTTTCTCTTGAATCAGGATTTTTTGCGCGTAAAGACAGGTTTGTTTATGCCCTCAATGATGTAAGTTTTAACATTGAACGCGGAAAAACTTACGGTCTGGTAGGAGAATCCGGCTGCGGTAAGTCTACCACTGCAAAAATCCTTGTGGGAATGTACAAAGCAGATTCAGGCAGTGTTGAATTTAGTTTTAAGAAAGATGAAAGGGACGCAGTTAAATATGTTTTTCAGGATCCGTCACGCTCCTTAAATCCAAGAATGAGTGTTTACACGGTTTTGACGGACGGACTTAAACACTCAAAAAAATGGCCCGGAAAAGAAAAAGCGCGGGAAATGGCGGAGCAGATACTCGATGAAGTCGGACTTGATAAAAGTGATCTTGACAGAAGACCGCAGGAGTTTTCAGGCGGTCAGCGCCAGCGAATATCCATTGCCCGCGGTTTAATGGCAGGACCTGAACTTTTAATCTGCGATGAAGTTGTTTCAGCACTGGATGTAAGCATACAGGGACAGATTTTAAATCTGCTTCAGGATTTAAGGGCAAAGCGTGGCCTTACATATTTTTTTATTGCACATGATTTACGGGTAAGCTGTTATTTTTGTGATACAATCGGAGTAATGTACCGCGGAGTGCTGGTTGAAGAGGCGCCTGCCCGGGATTTATACAAAACTGCCCTTCATCCTTACACAAAGCTTTTGTTTGAAGGTTCAATGCATTCTTCTGCACAGGAAAATGGTGAAGTAAAGTCAGTTCTATCTTCATTAACAGGCTGTCCTTATGCGCACCGCTGTCCAAAAGCCGGTGAACAGTGCAGGACTTCTCTTCCTGAATGGAAAGAAGTGAGTGCAGGGCATAAAGTCAGGTGCTTTTTTTTCGGTTAGCGGGTGGAGCGGCGCGGAGCGTTGCAGGGCAATGAAGCGCCAGCGGAACCGCGGAAGACGCGGCAGGACACTTTGTGGCCTGCAACCGCCGTATCTTCACAAATAAACTAAATCTGTTGTAAAATGTTTCTATGAATAATAACGAACTGCAGAATAAAGAAAAAACAGAAGCTCTTGAAAAAAGTCTTTCAGAGATGTGCTCTCTTCTTGCAAAAAACAATGATACTAAAACCATAAGGGATTTTTTTGAGTGCCTTTTTACCCCTGCAGAATTAAAAGATTTTGCCACCAGATGGCTTTTGGTTAAAGAAATTGATAACGGAACTACACAGCGCGAAATTGCCAGAAAATTCGGAATGTCGCTCTGTAAAATTACCAGAGGCAGCAGGGAACTTAAAAAGCCTGATTCTGCATTCCGCCGCTTTCTTGAACTTGCAAAAGAACTTTAGTCCCTTCATTTAATTTCCGATATTCAAAAAAGAAGTGTACTTATTGTGCGCTTTTAGAAAAACTTTCCGGTTTTTTTACGGATATTGGGAGATATCATGAAAAATACAGCACTTAAATCTATTTTTGCAAAAGTTTTTGTTTTTGCATCCTGCTTTCTTTTTGTTGCGTGCGGGACTACTGCAAAGGTTAGTAAAAGTGATTCAATTCAAAAGCTGATTCAGGAAGGACGTTATGATGAAGCAAAGGATCTTTTTGCTTCTAAAACAGACATTAACGGTCAGGATGAAAACGGGGATACAGCCCTTCATATCTGTGCCCGTGTAAATGAAGCCGACCTTATTACTTTTTTAATCATAAAAGGTGCTGACTCTTCAATAGTTAACAACATGGGCGATACTCCGCTTTTAGTTGCAGTAAAAAATGATAATCTGCAGGCAGCCCAGACTCTGATTACGCTCAAGGCAAATATTTTTGCTAAGGATGCTTCAGAAAACACAGCGCTTCAGATTGCCCTTGCTAAAGATGAGCTGTGGTATGACGTAATGATTAACGAGCAGACAGGGCAGCTGCGTGATGTAAACGGTGAATCAATCGTACATTATTTTGTCAGGACAGGGGATGAAAAATCAATTGCATACTGCATTAAAAACAATATTCCTCTTTCTGTAAAAAATAATTCAGGACAGACTCCTGTTGCCCTTTGTTATCAGAATGCCCAGGATGTTACTTCAATAAGAATTGCAGCTGCACTTATTCAGGCGGGGGCAGAACCTGTACGCGGGGACTTTGCATATTTTGAAGATGCAGTTAAAACTCACAATACAATGCTTCGCTTTACTGACGGTCAGACTCCGATGCACCTTGCAACTATTTCAGGCCACACAGGTGTTGTAAGTTATATCCTTAATGAAAAAACAAGTGTCCGCCTTACAGACCTTCTTCATGCCCAGGATATTGCAGGTTCAACTCCGCTTCATGAAGCCGTACGCTACGGTCAGGTTGATATTGCAAAGCTTTTACTTGCGGCAGGTGCTAAAGTAGATGCTCTTGATGCTGTTGGAAAATCGCCGTTCCTTCTTATTATTCCTCAGGACAAGCAGTATTCAATGTACAGTGCTCTGATGACTTTTAATGCCGATGTTACCCAGAAAGATATGTTCGGCGATACTGTGCTTCATGTATGTACAATGGCAGGTGTAAAGACGGATGTTCTTCAGCTTCTTGTAAGCCACGGTGCTCCTGTAAATGAGCGCAATAAAAAAGGTGTAACTCCTTTAAGCCTTGCAATTGAAAAGGGAAACATGGAACATGTTGTGTTCTATGCCCAGGCAGGTGCAGACATTAACGCAGAAGATATGGAAGGAAATACTCCTCTTGGAAGAGCGCTTGAAAGTCCTTCAATTACAATGCTTAAGACTCTCGTAACTCCTGCAAACGTGCTTTCTAAAGACAGTTCAGGAAATACACCGCTTCATATTGCAATCATAAAAGACAGCCCTTACGAATATATTGAATATCTTGTTGCAAGCGGAGCAGATGTAAATGCACGCAATAAGGACGGGGATTCAGTTCTTTTCCTGGCAGTAAAGAAAAATAAAAAAGATGTAGGGGATCTGCTCCTTTCAAAAAATGCAGACATTTTCGCTTCAAATACAAACAACAATTCTCCGCTTAGAGTAGCGCTTACAAAGGGCGGTGAAGTTCAGGACTGGCTTATTACAAGTCAGACCCTCAATACTACTGACGGTTCAGGAAATACTCCGCTTCATTATGCCGCTGAATGGAAGCTCAATACAGCACTTAAAGGCCTCATTCAGAAAGGTGCAAACATCAATGCCGTAAACGCCAACGGTGAGTCAGCACTTTTCTCTGCGGTAAAGGCAGATTCTCCTTCAACAATTAATATTCTTGTTGAAAACGGAATCATTACTGACACGCGTTCAAATCTTACACGCGACCATCTTGGAAACACCCCTCTTCATTATGCCGTAAAATGGAATTCACTCCAGGCCGCACAGTCTGTAATCTCTCTTGGCTTTGATGTAAACGCACAGAACCTTTCAGGAAAAACTGCTTTGAGTGACTGCTGCCGTTCAAATAAAAAAGATATGGCAATTCTTTTGATTCACAATGGAGCAAATGTAAACTCTGCTGATGTGAGCGGAAGAACTGTTCTGATTGATGCAATTCAGGCAGGAAGTGAGCAGATGGTAAACCTTCTTCTTGCAAACGGAGCAAATCCTCAGATTCAGGAGATGAGCGGCCGTAATGCTTACCATGAAGCAGCCCTTACTGCAAACATAAATATAATTAACCTTATCCGCAATGCGGGCGGAAATCCTTTGAGCCGCGATACTTATGGAGACAGTCCGTTCAGCCTTGTTTTGCGTTATGATGAAAACGTATTAAAGGCTGTTCTTGGAAACAACAGAAATATTGTTGATTCTGACGGAAATACACCAGTTCATATTGCAGTTGATAAAAAGGTTTCTTCAAAAGAACTTACGATGCTCATTAACATGGGATATCCGATCAGCCAGCGTAACGGTAAGGGAATGACTCCTCTCAATATGGCTGTTACAAACAAACAGAAAAAACTTGCAATGACTTTAATTGAAAGGGGAGCAGATCCGTTCATTGCAACGATTTCAGGGGACTCAGCCCTTACAAATGCATTCAAGAACGGAAATATTGAAGTTTTAGATGCAATCTGTAAATACAATGCAAGAAAATCAGATACTGCGGGCGATTCAATCCTTCATTACGCTGCACGCCTTGCAAATGAAACACAGGTACAGCACCTTCTTTCACTGGGACTTGACCGCACTGTTAAAAACTTAAGCGGAGAAACACCGGCTCAGATGGCCCAGAGATGGAACAGGCCTGCAGTTGCAGAACTTTTAAAATAGTTTAGGACATCTCTAAAAATTGCAATTTTTAGAGATTCACTTTATAATTGATTTTATGAAACAGGCTGTCTAATAAGTAGTTTTTAGACAGCCGCTTTTTTATGGGGGATTAAATGCCACAGACAAAAACTCTTTCACTTAAGACTGACGCAGAAAAATCACGCTTTTTGGGCCGCTGCTACGGCTGGATGGCTTTTGCCCTTTTTGTCAGTGCGGCTGCTGCGTTTTTTACTGCCGCAAATATTTTTGTTACTGATGAAGCAGCAGGAAGAGCTGTTTTATCTCCACTTGGAAAGGCTCTTTTCGGGACAGGAATGTTCGGTATAAAGGCTTTTGGTTTTATGTGCCTGTGCGTACTTGAAATTGCTGTTGTAATCTTTTTGTCGGCAAAAATCCGTACCTTGAGCGTATTTGCAGCAAGTGCAGGTTTTATTCTTTATTCAGTTATTAACGGTATTACGCTTTCAAGTATTTTTATGGTTTATGAAATTACTTCGATTGCAAATGCTTTTTTAACGACTGCTGTTACTTTTGTAATAATGTGTATTTACGGCACTAAGACTAAAACTGACCTTACAAAGGCCGGCCGTTATTTAGTTATGGCTTTAATGGGAGTGATCTTAGCTTCAGTTATTCATTTTGTATTAAAGATGATTACCGGAGCTCCGCTTGCCATGCTGGATCTTTTAATCAGCATCGCTTCTGTTATCATTTTTACAGGCCTCACAGCTTATGATGCCCAGAAAATCATTCTTACTGCGCAGCAGGCTCAGAACACAGATGATTATAAAAAAGTTGCAGTCTTAGGTGCGCTTGAACTTTACCTTGATTTTGTTAATCTGCTTTTAGCGCTTCTCCATCTTTTTGGAAAAAGAAAATAAAAATAACTGTCCCCTGTTTTGTAAGATACAATAAGAGAGGGGAGCAGGGCTGTGGGAAAATAAATTATTTGTAGATAAGGAAAATTGCCGGAATCTTATTGATTTCCGGCTTTTTTGTTTTTTTCCACTGGGCAATTGTCTTTGTCGAGATGAATTCCTGACTTGTTGTAAGGCCTGAAGCGATGCAGAGTTTTGTGTCCGGGCGGAGGATTCTTGTCAGGGTGTCAAACATCCTGTCATTGCGGTACGGCGTTTCAATAAAAAGCTGAGTCTGGTCCTCTTTGTACATTCTGTTTTCAAGCTGCTTTATTCTGTTTTCCCTTTCTCCGTTTTTTACAGGAAGATAACCGTTAAAAGCAAAGTTCTGTCCGTTAAATCCGCTTGCCATAACTGCCATAATCATTGAATTAGGTCCTGTCAGCGGAACGACGCAGAGATTTTTTTTGTGGGCAAGTTCAACTGCACGGCTTCCCGGATCTCCCACGGCAGGGCAGCCCGCATCTGAAATTACGCCCATGCTTTCGCCTTTTACAAGCGGGTCTAAAATATGGCTTAAATCCTGATTTTTGTCGGTGTGTTCTGAAAGTTCAGTAAAAGTACACTGGTCAACGGGAAATTCTTTATCCAGAGAAATCAAAAAGCGTACTGCACATTTTCTGCTTTCAACTATGAAGTGCCTTATCTCAAGAACGATTTTTTTGTTTCCTTCAGGGAGAGAGTTTTCTAATGGTCCGTCGCCTAGAGTATTTGGAATTAAGTAAAGGGCTGTTTTCATAAATTTATTTTAGTTTTTTTTTACGGAAGGGGGAAGTCTCCCCCTCGCTCCAGACGCGAGCCGCTCCACAAATGACATAAGCGCTTTAGCCCGCTTCTGTCATTTGCTCCGCTTTGTCGTGTCTTGTGCTGCCCCCTCTGCGGGGCTCAATCGCCGCCCCGCAACGCCACGGCTTGTGACGTCTAAGGAGGGCTGGTGACCGGAAAATTGATAAAAATACTTCAACACTTTTAATCCGTGAAAATCTGTGTTAATCTGAGAATTATAAAAAAAAATGCGGTCTAAAAAAACCGCCTGATTTTACTGGAGTCAATATGAAAATTTTAATCCGTCCTCATGATATTGGAAAAGGAAGTGCTGACTGGCTTGGAAAGACAGCAAATGAATGGGGCTTTGACGGTGTTCAGCTTGCCATTGCAAAGGCTGTTGAAGGTCAGAACGGAAATCCCGGCACGCTTACCCCTCAGGTGATTTCAGAAATAAGGACAGGCTTTAATTCTCATCAGGTTGAAATTCCTCTGCTTGGAGCATATTTTAATCCGGTTCATTCCAATAAGGACAAAGTAAAGGCCGGAGCTGAAAAATATGCTGACCACCTTCGCCACGCCTGTGAGTTCGGGGCAAAGTTTGTAGCTTCGGAAACAGGCTCTTACAACGATGATAAATGGACTTATAATCCGAAAAATCAGACGGAAGAAGCTTTTCAGGAAGTAAAAAAGATTTTTGCTCCAATGCCTGCAGTTGCAAAAGAAAGCGGAGTATGCATGGCTTTAGAGGGAGCCTGGGGACACTGTATGTACAGTCCTCAGATGTTAAAGCGTCTTGCTGATGAAATTGACCCGGGACAGAAAAACTTCCGTTTTATTGTTGATATTTATAATTATCTTTATATTGGAAATCACGAAAAGCGCGCAGAAATTTTTGCTGACTGCCTTAAACTTTTTAAGGGAAAAATCTGCGGATTCCACCTTAAAGACTATGTTGTAAACGGAGAAGAACTTGAAATTGCACCTTTAGGTCAGGGAATAATGGGCTGGCGTGATTTTCTTCCGCTCATAATGAAAGAAGCTCCTGATGCTTACCTTATTTTTGAAGGGGTAAAGGACGTTCCTGCTTCATTAAAATTTGTAAGGTCAATCACAGGTTAGCCCGTAAAAGGCATTTTTTTGCATTACAAGTCTTTTTATTCACCTTTCAGGTATTTTACAATCTGGTTTTTGCCCTGGGCTTTTGCCTTGTAAAGGGAAATATCTGCGTAGCGGATAAGATTTATGAGGTTATCTTTGTTCGGGGTAAAACGGGCAGTGCCCGCACTGACTGTAACTCCGAAATGAGTGTGAATGTCACTTTTAAGGAGTTTTTCTTTAATGCGCTGGTAGAGGCAGACAGCTTTTTCTGCAGTAGTTTCCGGCATAATGATTAAAAACTCTTCCCCGCCGTAGCGGCAGAAAACATCTTCTTCGCGGATTGTTGATTTAAAAATTGCACTGATTTCAGAGAGAATTGTGTCACCCACAACATGGCCGTAGGTGTCGTTGATTTTTTTAAAGTCGTCGATATCAAGAAGCATTATTGAAAAATCTTTGTCATAGCGGTTACAGCGGTTTATCTCTTTGCGGAGGTAAATATCCATATAGCGTCGGTTAAAGGCTCCGGTCAGGCTGTCCTGCATGGCCATTTCTTCCGTTTCCCTGAGAACTTTAATTTCCACAAGAACAGGGGAGTTTATGACCTTGTTTGCGCCGGTAAAATAGTCAACAATTGCCAGGTAGAGGTTCACTTTTTTACCAAGTTTGTTTTCAAGTTCCTCAAGAGTCTGGCAGATGTTTTTCCAGTGTTCCTTAGCCTGGTGCTCGGAAAAATCAATGTCGATGTACTGGCTCAAAGAATCCGAATAGGTAAATTTTTCTTCAGGGATGTGTGCGTCAGACCTGGTGTTTATAAGGCCTAAAACTTTTTGTGATAATTCGTCCATTATTGTAATTCTCTCGGGAGAAATTATAACAGTTTGTTAAAGTGAAGTTCAATACAAATTAAGGTCAGAAAGGGTCCTGAAGGGGAGTTTTTTCTCTGATGGAAAAAATTATTTCCAAAGTCTCCAGATTGGAATCAGGTATTTGAAAAAATTTCCTATCCCGCCCTAATCTTTACAGGTTCTGCCGCCCCATTCTTTTGAGTGGGCGCGCTCATGGGCGATTGTTTTATCAAAGTCTGCTTCAGGACTGCAGTTTTCCTCAACATAGCGGGCGGTTTTTTCAAGGCGGACAAGGCATTCGCTTTTGTCCTTATAGCCCATTTTGCTGTCTTCGATTGCCTGCCCCAAAATGCGGATGCTTTCGTCGTAGATTTTTGTAGTTACAGGGAAGGGGTGTCCGTCTTTTCCTCCGTGTGCAAATGAAAATCTTGCCGGGTCCGTAAAGCGGGAAGGGGTTCCGTAAATTACTTCGCTTACCAGGGTAAGGCTCTGCAGGGTGCGGGGACCTAAACCCGGAGTTAAAAGCAGGCTTTCAAAGTTTTCAGGCTGTCTTTCCCAGGCTGTGGCTAAAACGGCTCCAAGCCTTTTTAAATCTATATCTTTTGCCTTTATTTCGTGGCGGGAAGGCATTACAAGGTTACGGTCATTTTTAATCAGGATTTGAGTGCCCTGCCATGTGTTTTGAGCCGGGGCGTTGCGGGGTGTCCCCGCAGATGGGGGAGCCGGAAATGAGGAGAGCAGCGACGA
>DGGY01000047.1:38511-43505 GCA_002392405.1 Treponema sp. UBA3862
ACGAATTGCAGGCGGGGGGAAGGCTTTCCCCGCTATCATCAAATAAATCAAGCTGAAGGCTGTCACCTTTTCCCATTTTTTTAATTTCGCCCATAAGACGGTCAGGGCGCTCATTGCTTAAGGAAAGAATTTTCTCTCTTGTGCCGGCGGCATTAAGGTCTGTGAGATTTAAGATTAAGCCCTGGTTTTCGCCTGTAACTCCTGAATGGGGCTCTTCTACAAAACTCCGCAGGTTTTCTGAGGACCAGTGGTAGCGCCGGGCTTTTTTCTGACTGACATTCATTCCCTGCTGTACGATAGTCCAATCCCCTTCGTCGCTTAAAATAAAATTGTGCTGATAAAGCTGGAAACCGTCCTGTAAAGCGCAGCCGTCAACTTTTGCCGCAAGTTTTGAGGAATTTATAAGGTTAGTTCCGTCCATTCCTGTCATGTCCGCTAGAATTTTAAGCTCGTCCGGAGTCCGCCTTGAATATTTACCCCGTCCGCCGCAGACAGCTATTCCAAGTTCATGCGCCCGACGGTTCAATCCCCGCTTTAAGGCATACATAACGCTCGTCGTAATTCCTGAAGAATGCCAGTCCATTCCAAGAACGCAGCCCAGGCTCTGAAACCAAAGCGGATCGCTTAAACGCACCAGGACTTCTTTTTTGCCGTAATTCATGACAAGAGCTTCAATAATCTGTGTGCCGAGCCTCATCATTCTGTCGGCAAGCCATTTTGGAACTGTGCCTGTGTGAAGGGGAAGATCGGCATATCCTGAACGTTTAATCATGTTTTTTAGTATATATAAAAAAGTGAGCTTTTGCACTCCTGTAACTAAGGCAGAGTCAGCTGATTTTTATTCTGTTAAAAAAGGATTAACTATTTTTGTGCCTTCCGTTATCTGTCCTGAGTTCATATCTTCTGAATAGATGATTATGCAGCCGCTGGCACTGGCCGTACTAATTATAAGTGAATCCCAGAAAGAAAGGGTGTATTTTGTACTTATTGAAGCCGCTTTTAAGATATGATTTAATTCGATTTTGACAGGAGGAAAAATTTCTCCAAACATTCTGACAATTTCTGCTGCTTTTAAAGGAGGGCAGATAAGTTTTTTTGTCAGTACGTTATATAATTCCTGAAGACACTGGGTAGAAATCATTCCGTTGCCGGTCTGCACAGCGCGCCCTATAAGTTTTTTTGCCACAGACTGCTTGACGGGATCTTTTTCATCTGCAAAGTAGACCAGAATGTTTGTATCAAAAAAGACTTTATCTGTCATAGAGTTCCGCCCTTGTCCATTTTCTGCTTCCGCTGTTTAAATGAAGACTGTCTGTAAGTGATAGAAGCTGCTCCAGGCTGTCAGTTTTTCTGACGGGAAGAATTTTTTCCTGAGTTGAAGTGAGCACCATGGATGAAAGTTTTTCAAGGAGTTTAAGCTGTTCAGTGTATATGAGTTTTGGCAGCATTGAAAATATGGAATTAAGATAAATTGAAATGCCCGCTCCATAGTCCCCGTTTATTGAAGTATTTTCATGTAATTCCAGTCCCCCAGTATTTTCTATTTGGTATGAAAGAGATTTTTTTTCCAGGCTGTCCGGGGACTTCAGTTTGTTTTCAATCAGGACGTCGTAGGGAATTCTGTAGAATTTACACAGTTCAGTAATAATATCAAGGGAAGGAACAATTTCACCTTTTTCGTAGCGGATGTATGTCTGTCTTGAAATGCCCAGGTAAGAAGCAAGTCCTGCCTGCGAATAATTATTTCTTTCCCGTAAAAGTTTCAGCGTTTCCTTCATGTTAAAAAGTTTATCTGCAACAAGATTTAAAGTCAAATAAAATTTACAATAAATGTAACAGCACTGCGACCTTTATGGTGATTTGCCGTCCCCTGTATTTTTTGCGGATAATCTCGACAGCGGACAGTAATAACTGTTAAAATCATTTTATGCAGAAAATTCTTTTCATCTGTCACGGAAATATCTGCCGCTCCCCAATGGCAGAAATGGTTTTTAAGCACATGGTAAAAAATGCCGGCCGTGAAAATGACTTTTATATCGACAGTGCCGCAACAGATTATGACGAAATCGGCAACGGAATGCACCGGGGCACAAGACAGATTCTTGAAAAAAATCACATTTCCTATACTGACCACCGGGCCCGCCTGGTGACCCCTGACGATTACAACGACTTTGACCTTTTAATCATCATGGACAGCGAAAACGAGCGTCATCTTGAGCGCCGGGTGGGGAAGGACACGGAAGGCAAGGTTCATTATTTAATGGAATATGCAGGAAAGCACCGGGATGTGGCCGACCCCTGGTATACAGGCAACTTTGAAGAAACCTGGCGCGATGTGTGTGAAGGCTGCCGGGCACTTTTAGAAAGAGTGTGAGTATTTTGAAGACTATAAAACTTTATTTTATATTTGTTATATTCTTTTCTTCTGCCTGTTATTCCCAGGTTTTTAATTCTCAGTTATTTAAATTATCTGTAGAACCTGAATTTTCTTATGCTAATGGAAGCTTAAAAGAGATTATTTATCAAAGCGGAGATAAATCAAAAAAAAGAAGTCTTCTTGAGTGGGATAAAAAGTTATGGTTATATGGCGTAAATATAGAATCATCTGTTAAAAATTTACATTTTGATTTGGGAATACAGACTGCTGCAAATAAATTTTCTGGACAGATGAGGGATTCTGACTGGCTTAGTAAAACTGATTATTCAATGAAAACGTCATATTCGTGGGGAGATAATATCAGTGACCAAAATTATATAGCCGGCTTTTCCATTTATTATGATTTAAAAATTTCGAGGCAATTTTCAATTTGCCCTTTAGCCGGAATTGATTATCAATATGATTCTTTTTACCGTGAGCGGGGGGCAAAAGGCCGTTATGGCGAAGCCGCATATTCATCAGATATGCAAGATCACTGGTGGTATGAGGAAGAAGCAAAAGTTTTCCCTTCGGAGCGTTATTGGAGTGAAGAAAAAGGAGCTTATGTGCGTCTTCAAATTGCAGAAATTGATTATAAAAAGCACTCTGTTTATACATGGGCAGGGGTAAAAATGAAATTTGAAGAGGATAGGTTTAAATTTATTCTGGAAGCCTGTTTTTCACCTTATCTTTATTTCTCTGCTGAGGATAAGCATCATGATTCAGGTGACGGAAAGATTCTTCATATGATACAGGAAGGGTGTCTGGCAGCATTTAAAACAGGTCTAAAAGTAAAATATATGTTTAATAAGTTTCTGGACTTATCCTGTTCCTTAAATTATCTGGATACAAAAACTCTTCGTGGTAAAATCTATTACGGGTGGACTGCATACCCGTATCAGGATAGTGGCGCTTCAGCACGAGAATTTTTGACCGGTATTTCTGCCACAATAAAAATATTTTAATATTTAAGCAAATTACATAAAGAGATTGATTATATAAAAAAAGGTCATTCTGCATAATCAGAATGACCTTTTTCGTTTTTATGACTGTCAAAAATTAGTCAACGTATTCAACAGGTTCGCCTTCGCCTTCAATGTCTGAAAGTTCCCATGTGCCTTTGAGGGTTGAACTTCCATAAACATTTGCATAGAAACCAAGGTCGAGTTTTGTCATTGCTGTAAGTCCTGTATCACTGGCAGGAACAGTATACTCAGCTATTGCTGATGGTGCACCAGCTCCATAAGTTGTGTTTGAACCTGATGCAGATGTTGTTCTAAGAGGATCACCATTATAGAAAGAAACTGTATAAGAACCTGCTTCTCCTGTACGTCCTGTAGAAGTACCGTCATTTGCAACAACATTAACCCAAACATCAAATGATTTGCCGGCATTAGTTTTAAGTGTTTTCCATGATGTATCACCAAGTGCTGCCTTTGTAATATCATGTTCTGTTGCTAAACAACCAGGTTTACCAATTAAAATACCGTTTTTATCAGCAAAATTATTACCGGCATTTAAGTAATCTTTACCTACATTTGAAAAATATGAAACATAAGCTTCAACAGTACCGTTGTTATTGCGTACACCGGCAATTGCAAAGTTGTAAGTTGTATCATCATTCTGCTTGATAGCGAAAATGTAACCCATTACTCCGTCTCCGCTCTCTTTATTTAATGACGTTGTATTTGAAATTTTACATACAGCATCATAATGTGTTACTTTCAAACTTGAAAAACCACGGCTGTATTCAGTTGTTGATTCATTTGTATAATCAATTGTGCATTTTGAACCGCTTACATTGAGCATGTCATTCGGATCTTCTTCTTCACGACATCCTGTAAATCCAAAAATCAAAGAAGCTGCAAGTGCTCCTGCCATAAGCATTTTATTAATTTTCACCATTTTAAACCCTCGTTTAAATTATTAATTTTTAATCCCGCCATACGGCAGACCATAACTCAAATTTAACCTATCAATATGGAAAATTCTAGTTTTTTTTATAAGTTTTCTGCCTTTTTTTCTTTAAAAAAGTGCTTTTAACAAAAAATTTACATATTTTTAAGCTCTTCAATTTCTTTTACAGAAAGTCCTGTGTATTTTGAAATCTGCTCTGTCGGAAGATCGTTGTTCAGCATTATGACTGCGGTTTTGTTAATACCCTGACGGATTCCCTGTTCAAGCCCCTGTTCAAGGCCACGGGCAAGCCCTCTTTCAACGCCTTCTTTTTCTGCTTCTTCAAGTTCTTCCTTAAACTGTTCTCTGAATGTCATAAACTGATTCCTCCACTCAAGGTTTTTCCTGGCAAGAAGCATTTTTTCAGAAAGCCGTCGCGTAAAGTTTGTATCAGCACTTTTTCCTGTAAGGAAATTAAAAAAGGCCCTTTCTTCTGCCGAGTTCATTTTATCACAGGCTGAAGCATTAAAAAAGACTTTAAATGTCCCGTCATTGAGATTTACTGACCTGTCTTCGTTGCAGATATTCTTAAAAGTGTAGACTGGATGACCTTTTTCAAATAAATCATTAAGACAGATAAAAATTATATAAGTATCCTTAAGCTCATCATAGTCGATTCCAG
>DGGY01000033.1 GCA_002392405.1 Treponema sp. UBA3862
TGTCTAAAAAAATGGGGGCAGTTCAGACCTGGGAGCGAGGGGGAGACTTCCCCCTTCCGGCCCCTCTATTCCACAAAATCCCTTTTTACGATAAAATAGCCTCTATGAGTGAACATAAAACCGTTGATGAAACAACACTTTCAAATCTTCTTCAGCTCTCACGCCTTTCTCCGGAGAGCACAGACATGGAAACCTTAAAAAAACAGGTTGATGAAATCGTAGGCTATTTCGACATTCTTTCAAAATACGATGACTCAGAAAATCCATATGACGCTTATCCTTCAACAGAGGCAGAAAAACTCCGTGATGACACAGTTGTTGCCGGACTTGATGTTCCTGATGTTAAAAAAGTTACCGACAAATTCATGGACGGCTACTTCCAGGTACCAAAAGTTTTAGGGGAAGGGGCGTAATTATGTACTATACAATAAAAGAAACTGTTGCTGCGCTTAAAAGCGGCGAAACCACAAGTGAAAAACTTGTTCAGCAGTCTATCGATACTTTTACTGCTGACCAGAAATCTTCAAAACCCCTTAACGCCTTTCTTGAAATCTATGATGATGTGCTTGAGCTTGCAAAAAAAGCTGACGCTGAAATTTATGCTGCCCGCGCTGACGGCTCTGTGGAAAAACTTTTTGAAGAAAAACCTCTTTTAGGCATCCCTTTTGCCAATAAAGATAATATTTCCGTAAAGGGCAAACGCCTTACCTGTTCTTCTAAAATTCTTGAAGGCTATCGCGCTCCCTACAACGCCACTGTTATTGACCGCCTTGTTAAAAAAGGTGCAATTCCTCTTGGCCGCTGTAACCAGGATGAATTTGCCATGGGATCTTCAACTGAATATTCAATTTACGGGGCAACAAGAAATCCTGTAAACCGTGACTATGTTTCAGGCGGTTCTTCAGGCGGTTCTACTGCTGCTGTTGCTGCTAACCAGGCTCTTTTTGGTCTGGGAACTGAGACCGGCGGTTCTGTCCGTCTTCCGGCTTCTTACTGCGGTGTTTACGGTCTTAAAACTACTTATGGTGTTCTTTCCCGCTGGGGCGTTGTAGCCTACGGTTCATCTTTAGACCAGGTAGGAATTATTGGCCATACTCCTGAAGATATTGCAACCCCGCTTTCTCTTATGGCCGGCCTTGATTTTTACGATGACACAAGCGCTGATCTTCCTGATACAGACAGACTTTCTTCACTTAAGGCATACAAAGACTTTTCTTCATTAAAGATTGCTGTTCCTAAGCAGTTTGAAGAAGCAAAAGGCCTGGATGGTGATGTTAAAAAGGTTTTTGAAGAAACTAAAGCATGGTTCACTTCTAAAGGTGCCGTAATAGAAACTGTTGACCTTCCTGTTCTTGAGGCGTCAATCGCTTCTTATTATGTTATTGCCCTTTCTGAAGCTGCTTCCAACCTCAGCCGCTTTGACGGTATCCGTTACGGAAGCCGGGTTGATAATGGTGCAGGCTACGACCAGCTCTACATTGACACAAGAAGTGCAGGTTTTGGCCCTGAAGTAAAACGCCGCATCATTATCGGAAACTATGTTCTTTCAGAGCAGTTTTCCGGTACAACCTATAAAAAGGGTATGAGCGTACGCGCCCGCATTCAGAGGGAAGTTGCCGCCCTCTTTGAAAAATACGACCTTATCCTCTGCCCTGTATGTCCGACTCCGGCATTTAAGCTGGGCGAAAAATATGATGACCCGCTGGCAATGTATTTAAGCGACCTTTACACGGTATTCGTAAACCTTGCCCGCATTCCTTCAATTTCTGTTCCGGCAGGAAAGAGCAGTGCAGGACTTCCTGTGGGCATTCAGTTTGCCGGAAAAATGTTCAGCGAAGCAAAAATCCTTGAACTTGCACAGGCATGGGAAGAAGAACACAAAAACTGCGGTGTTCCGGTAAAAGAGGACTAATATGGCTATTGATAAATATGAAATCGTAATCGGATGTGAAATCCATACTCAGCTTCTCACAAAGACAAAGGCTTTCTGTGCCTGCGAAAACAGTTACGGCGGTATTCCTGACACCCGTGTCTGCCCGGTTTGTCTCGGCCTTCCTGGTGCCATGCCCCGCATTTCAAAGGGTTATGTTGAACTTGGAGCAGTTGCCGGTCTTGCCTTGAACTGTAATATCGCCCGTTTTACAAAATTTGACCGCAAGCATTATTTTTATCCTGACCTTACAAAAGGCTATCAGATTACCCAGTATGATATTCCTCTGTGTACAGACGGCTATGTTGATCTTCCCCTTTTTCATTATTCTAAGGAAGAACAGGAAGGCGGAGAAAAATTCCGTCCCAACAATTTTAAAGGTGAACCGTGCATCATAGAAAATGAAGGAAAAAAATATCGCCGTGTACGCATTGAACGCATTCATCTTGAAGAGGACGTAGGTAAGTCTCTCCACCTTCCGGGAAAGCATTCATACATTGACTATAACCGTTCCGGTACACCTCTTATCGAAATCGTTACAAAGCCTGATATGACTTCCCCTGAAGAAGCTGCTCTTTTTATGCAGACTGTTCAGGAAATCCTCCGTTATGTAAAAGTAACTAACGGTAACCTTGAAGAAGGTAACATGCGCTGTGACGCAAACATCAACCTTAATGTCTGGGAAGACGGAAAACTCTATCATACTCCGATTTCTGAAATCAAAAACCTTAACTCCTTTAAGTCTATCCGCGAAGCCTGTGCTTATGAAGCAAAAAGACAGCTGAAGGAATTTATGGAAGACCGTCAGGAATTCAATGCGGGCTACAAAAATACAATGAACTGGGATGAAGAAAAGGGCGTAACCCAGATTATGCGTACAAAGAATTCCTTTGTTGATTACCGCTTTGTTGTTGAACCGGACATTAAGCCTTTTAAGGTAAATGAAGAACTGATTGCGCGTGCTGAAAGCCGTGTAGGAGAACTTCCTGAGGCAAAGAGAATCCGTCTTCAGAAAAATTACGGTCTTTCTGATTTTGATGTAGAAACTTTAACATCCAGCCGTGATCTTGCAATGTGGTTTGAAGAAGCTGCAAAAGGCGCAAAGGATGTTAAAAAGGTTGCCAACTGGATTCTTGCAGAACTTCTTGCCGTTCTCAATGAGCAGCGTAAGACAATTAACGAAGTAAACATAACTCCAAAACATATTACAGAACTTGTAAATGCGATTGCAGATAAAAAGATTTCAAACGCACAGGGAAAAACTGTATTTGCCCGCATGCTCGAAACCGCAAAACTTCCTGAACAGATCATCAGGGAAGAGGGTATGGAAACTGTAAGTGACAGTGGTGCAATTGAAGCAATTGTCGACCAGGTTATTGCAGAAAATCCTAAAGCCGTTGCGGACTTTAAGGGTGGAAAAACCAATGTTGTCGGCTGGCTTACAGGACAGGTAATGAAGGCAAGCAAAGGAAAGGCAAATCCTGGAATGGCCTCAAAACTTGTATCTGAAAAACTTGCCGCACTGTAAAAGTACCCGTCTTTAAGAGCAGATTACTGCAAAATCACCCCGTTTGTAAGAGCAGATTACTGTAAAATACAGAACGGGGTATTTTTTTTAAGATTCTTTAAATAATAACTGTAAATTATCATAAGAATTTATAAAATATACTCATAAAATTCCCTCCTAACATCATTTTCAAATTCACCGACATCAGAAATTTTCAAATTCTCCAAAGCATAAAAATCGGAATTTTCATAATAATTTAATCATTCGAAAAGTTTTCGGGAGTTTAAATCAGTTTTACGTGTTAATGATCTGCCTGTGCAGCGTCATTGAATGCGTCCTCTGAATAAAGGGGATTACAAAAACGTAATGTTTTATGAGGAGAAAACTTTATGAAAAAAAACGTCATGCTTCTTGCCGCCATTGCATCCGTATTGGCACTTCTGCTGTCTTCCTGCTCAAATGCACTTGAAATTGATTCGTCTTCTGAATCTGCTGCTGACCGTGCAACAATAACAGGCACATCTTCACTTTATTCGACTGCATTCACTAAGAGTGCAACTCTCACTTCAAACACAACTTCAGGTAACTACACAGTTTATGCAACCAGCTCAAAGAAGGTAACAATTCCTTCAATCACTGCTGTTACAGTAAACGGCACTTCCCTTGACCGCAAGATTAATCTCGGTGGTGCAGGTTCTGCCGGAAGCTACCGCTGTGTAGGCTTTACGACAGGCGGTTCTGCAACACTTACAGTTTATGCTGACGGTGCAAGCGGACGTTATCTTGGACTTTACAATTCAAGCGGAACTCTTGTAAGCAAAAACGAAGTTTCTTCTTCTGTTGCTGCCTATACTTACACAATTTCTTCAAGTGGAACTTACTATCTTGCTTCAACAGGTTCAGCAATTTCCCTTTACTACATTAAGTGCGCCGTAGGTTCATCCAGTTCTTCATCAAGCAGCTCAAGCTCATCTTCATCGTCAAGTTCTTCAAGCAGCTCCAGCTCATCTTCATCGTCAAGTTCTTCAAGCAGCTCCAGCTCATCATCAAGTTCATCTTCATCATCAAGCTCTTCTTCATCTTCTTCGGGCAGTTCACTTTCAATCAGCGACACTCCTGTAGGCTATGCAAGCGTTTCAAAGCCTTCAAGCACAGTAACAGTTTCAAACCGCTCTGACCTTATCACATACGCTAAAAAAGGCGGCTACATTATCTATGTTAACGGCATGATTGATATGTCTAACGGATATATGCCTTCAAGCGCAGGCGGATCAACTTCAGGACTTGATTCAATCGTAAAGGAACAGACTTCAAGCAAATACACATCTTACTCAAGCTTTAAGACTGCTTATGCTAAAGGCTGTACAACTTCAACAAATGACAAGTCTTCAAGCTCACCTTCAAGTTCTCTCGGCTCATACCTGTGGGCATGTAACAGTGCTTATGGAAACATCATCAAGCTCAACATTGCAAAAAACACATGGATTATCGGTAAAACTTCAAGCTCTGGAATCAAGGGTGGTATGATTAACATTTCAAGCGTTTCAAATGTTGTTCTCCGCAACCTCATCATTCAGGACGCTTATGATCCGTTCCCTCATCATGAAGCAGACGACGGCTACAATGCTCAGTGGGACTGTGTAGTAATCCAGGGCTCATCTTACAATGTATGGATTGACCACTGTACTTTCAAAGATTCAATGGGACTCTCTTATGTTTCTACAGCAGGCTCAACTTCAGAAAAATGGCAGACATACGACGGTCTTTGCGACATGAAGGGCTCAATCTACAACATTACAGTTTCATGGTGTAAGTTCCAGGATCACGACAAGACAATGCTCATCGGTTCAAGCGATTCAGACGGTTCTAACTCAACACGTACAATCACTCTGCACCACAATTACTTCTATAACTGCGGTCAGCGTCTTCCGATGGTTCGTAACACAAAACTTCACCTGTTCAATAACTACTACGATGCTTCAAGTCCGACATATACTCAGCAGTATGCAGTAGGTGTACGCAAGAACGCACTCATCGTTGCAGAAAACAACACTTTCGGCTCAGGAATTAAATACAGCTTCAAAGATTCTTACGGAACACTTTATGTAAGCGGCAATTCTGACAGCTCATCAAAAGGCGTAAACTCTACAACTTCAAGTTCAAAACCGTTCACACCTTCATACAGCTACTCTCTCGACAGTGCTTCAACATCAAAATCAAATGTTAAGTCATATGCCGGAGCAGGTTACAGCATGTAATTTTAAGAGAAAGGGGGAGGTCTCCCCCTCGCTCCAGACGCGAGCCGCTCCACAAATGACATAAGCGCTTTAGCCCGCTTCTGTCATTTGCTCCGCTTTGTCGTGTCTTGTGCTGCCCCCTCTGCGGGGCAGTTTTTTTGTCTCCTGCGGCCCCGCAACGCCCCGCATGGATTTTCCCGCGGGTTTGCATGCAAACCCGACAGCACGTTTACGGCCCCTAAGCGTCCTGCATATTTTTTACTCGAAACAATATATTTTTTCTGCTATAATGTTTTATAAATGACACAGATTGAATTTCTTGCCGCACAGATAAAAAGTCGTTTTGGAACAATTAAACGCGCCCGCGGTAATTTTTTATATACTCAGAAAAGAATCCGTCTTACTGATATGTTTTTAGAGGGCGGAAGGGCTGTTTTAGGGTGGGGAAGTGACCGCTGTTCTGCCTGGACCGTTTTTAAAAACATCATCAGCCGCGGAGTCACAGGCAGTTATTTTACAGATTTTAATGTGCGCTCAAAGGCAGGCGGAAAAACTCCTCTTGAAAGGGCTGTAAGTTCACTTTTGAATTCTGAACGTAAGGTATTTGTTTTTAATTCAAAGGAAAATGCCTTAAAAGCAGCCATTTCTGTCAGCCCTGATTCAACTTCCGTTTACAGACCGTGGAATGTTCAGATGAGTGACTGGACTGCTCCTGACTGTGTAATTATTGCTCCGCCGCTTGCATGGGCCGGGGAAATCTGGCTCTGTGCTGTAAAAGAAGACCTTTTTATTGACAGTGACTTTTCAGGAACTCTAAAGGCTTTCCTGCCTGCCCCACTTGAAGCTTCAGTTGTGCGTTCAATTTATGATTTAATAAAAGCACTTCAGGACCGCTCTGAAAAAGACTGGTTTTTATACGATAAAGTTCTGGTAAAGTATTTTAAAAGAACAGGTCCATGGCTTTTTCCAAAAGTTCCGGAAGAAAAATACAGTGATTTTGTAAAGCACTGCCTTGACTGTAATCTTGTAATAAGTCCTGTATATTCAGTTCCGTCTTTTGTGCCTTATAAGGCAGATTATGGAGTCTTCAGGCTCCTTGAAAAAACTCCGTTTGAATATTAAAAACTTAAGCGGCGGGAGGCTTTAAGAAAATGGCAGAATCAGAAATCATTTTTTATATAATAAAACTTGTACTCGGCGGTGTGGCAGCCTTTCTTGCAATAATGCTCTGGAGTCATACCCGTGATTCTGCCTGGATGAGTCTTGTTGCAGGCGCAGTTACAGGATATGCGGGTATAGTTTATGAAATGCTCGTAAAGCTTGGAATTGCTGGTGATATAGGAGTTAAAATCGCAGGAATACCGCTTGCGTCCCTTTTGTTCGCAGTTATCCCGTCAGTGTTTTACATAACTGCGTTTGTTTTAATGATAATCAGAACAAAATAGTATATATGACACCATTTGAATTCTGGAATGAATATCTTAACAAGACAGGACAGAAGGCTGATGAAGCCGTTTACTCAGGAGAACTGTGTTTTGAAGATTCTTCATGGGAAGGGATGAGCCAGCTGGAACTTGTGCTTGACGGCAGAAAGACTGCTGTTTTTACGGCACTGCCTTCTTTTGAAATAAACCGTGAACTTGTTCCTGCAGGCGGTGAAGTTTATATTGTTGAAGATACAGGTGATGAGCCTAGGGCAATAATTAAAGTAAAGGAAGTAAAAATCCTGCCATTTAAAGATATTTCCTGGGAACTCGCCCGCCTTGACGGAGAAAATGAAAACCTTGAGGACTGGCGCAGTAAAGAGCGGGAGTTTTTTGAGGATGAAGCAGATCTCTGCGGATTTGATTTTGAAGACGATACAGAAATTGTCTGTGAGATTTTTGAGATAATTTATAAAAAAAGCGGTCAGTAAGCATTTTCACCTAAAATATCATTAATATTAAGTGCGTTTTTGTTCCTCTGTGGTATAATTAAAGGGAATCTCGAAAAATTGCAATTTTTAGAGATTCCTTTAATTGAGGGTTTATTACAAACCCTCAAAACGGCGAAGTCAAGGCTTTAAGCGTTAGCGTGCCTTGACTCGACGTATTATGTGTCCTGAACGGCCGTCGGTCAGTTTTAGGGACACCGTTTATTTTTATAAGGAGGAAATAAATGTCAAAAAAAAGTTATTCATTAACAAAATGGCTTATCCAGCTTTCGCTTGGTCTGCTTCTTGCAATCGGCGGTATCTGGGGACTTCAGGGCGGAGGAGACTTTGGTATTAATGCCCTCAAAAAGGTGTTTGACGGTTCAGCAGAAAATATCATAGTAATCGTATTCTCTGTAGTTGAACTTCTTGCAGGTCTTTACCTTGTTCTTGAATTATTCATCGGTGATCTTGGTAAATTCGACAACATTCTTATGCTAATCATAATGATTGTATGGATTGTTGCAATTGTTCTTTCAGACTTTATCAACGGTGATTTCAATCCGTTTATTCCATGGCTCTGGGATTTTGCAAGCCACCTTGTAGTTCTCGGTGCTATTTTCTATTGTAAGGACTAGCGATAAAAAAATAATAATGCGTTGTGAGCGCCATCCGTGGCGCCTGCAAAAAAAAGAACTTCACGCCTGTGAAGTTCTTTTTTTGTTTTGAAGTAATGCAGCGCACGGATGCGCTGTCGAATCAGGCAGGAATTTTCGAAGAAAATTGCTGCAAATCAGCAAATCCATGGATGGATTTGCTGATTTAAGTTGACCCCAATGCGATTCGAACGCACGACCTTCCGCTTAGGAGGCGGATGCTCTATCCAGCTGAGCTACGGGATCAGGTGATTTATATTGTATCAGAAATCCCGCAGCGTGACAAATGGGGGAAGTTACGGTTGTGTACTTACAGGTTTGCCCTCAGAATTAAGCATGTAATCTTCGTTTAAAAGATTAATGCGGGATACTGTATCTTTTATTTTGTCGAGATTTGCAGGATCTATACAAAGACCTGGGAAAACTTCGGTATAATCTGAACCAAAAACAATCGGGAAATCGTTTGAAGGAGCGGGTGTTTCTTCTGTAAAGATCTCTACATTCAGGATATTTTTAAGTTTATATGTGCCTATCAGGCTGTAGCCGTCTTGAACGGTATCAGATACGGTTTTTCCAACCTGTATTTTGCCGGTTATTTTTGTGTCGTATGCGGCTGCAAGATAAGCTGTTTCGTAGTATGGTGCACCAGTATTCCCCTGAGCTTCCGTGCAGAGGTTAATAGCGTTGTCTGCAGCTATTACACTGGATTTATCTTCTGTATAGTAGGAGTAACCGTCATCAGAATAAGTTGCTTTGAAATTAAATAATAAATTTGCTTTTGCCTCTGTTTTAACCGCATAAAGACTGCCTTTTGAAACTATTTTTGTTCCTGTAATGGCGGCTGTACTCCAGTCTTTAACTAAAAGTACTGTTGCCTTCCCTGCAGCTTCCTGGAGAGAAGAATAATCAGTTTCAAAGTTACAGTCTGTAATAATTGCTGTTCCTTTTGCTGTAATTAAAGGGTTGACTGCTGCTATTTCAATATTTTTTGTATAGGTTTTACAGTTTTTTATTGTTGTATTTCTCATTTTGAGGGTACTGTAGCCGTATGTAGGGTTATTTACTGCGCCATCCGTCCACACCGAAGTTTGGATAAAACTTGACTCTTCAGAAGTTAATGTACAGTCTTTTATTGTGCAGCTGTTAAAGATGACTGTGCCTTCTCCGTTACATTCAATTATCTGGTGTTTAAGATTTGTAAAAGTGCAGTTTTTGAAAGAAATAATACCGCCCTTATCACATCCGTTAAGATAGAAGAGGGTTATTGTACTGTCGTCATCTTCAGTTGATGTAATTGTTCCGTTGTAAAAATAAAGGTTTGACTCCGGGACGTTAACTTCTTCTGCGCTGTCATTGAGCTTGATGGAGAACCCTGCTTTGCTGTTTTCATAATTTTCCTGATTATAATTTAATATGAGTTTGTGCCCGTTTAAGTTAATGTGGTAATAAACGCCTGTAGATGCCAGTATAAGCGGAGAATCAAGTGTAATATTTTCAGTTACGTTAAGTTCAATAGTGCTGCCTTTTACGCATCCCAAAGTGCTTTCATTTTCAAAAATCTGGGCGAATGTAAATGTGTTTCCGCCGTTTTCTAAGTATTGAGTAAAATCTTCTGCTGCAGCTGTATTTACAATCTGGAACGTAGTACCCGTAAACGGAATGTCAGAAGTAAGTTCAAGAATTACAGGTTCTTTTGAACCTGTAATATATTTTACAGTTCCGGTCCAGCGTTCCGGGTATGTTTCTGTAGGAAGGCGTTTATATTTTCCAGAAATTGTAATTTCTTTGCCTTCCGGAATTCCAGTAAAAACAATTGATTTATCCCCATTGAGGTATTCTTCCATTGTTCTACCGGTAAAACCGATGTTTTTTGTCTGTGTTTTTATTCCGCTTCCGGATACGGTAATTGAAAGCTCTGCGATTATTTCTTCACCGACCTGTCTTGCGTAAACGCTCCGGTTTGCAGATACTCCTGCAAGAAGCTCCCGTGTGTTTATTTTGATTGAAGAGGTTTCTGAAATGCTTTCAAAGGCATTTGAGCATCCTGTGCATACTGAGATTAAGGAAAGTGCAGCAATGGAAAGTAAAATGGTGGATAATTTTTTCATAAACTTACCTCCGTTTTTTGTGCTAAAAATTGTAGTAGATTCCCCGTTCGGCAAAGCCGGCAAAACCGTCCTTCTTTGGGGTAAATTTTTTATAATTCTCTCCGTAATGGCATAAATACATTTTGTTTTTTAATTCTTCCGGCAGGGTTTTTAATTCGCTGTAGTTTGCGTGAACTCCGCCGTCGTAGAACTGGCAGTCATGGAAGATTGCTTCAATGCTGTAGTCTTTTGTGAGCCAGTCAAGCAGCGGTCTGTCGAATATCATATCGCCGGTAAAGATTATCCTGTCGTCAATCAAAACGCCGATTGAGTAAAACATTTTGTCCCAGTCGTTGAATTTGCACGGGATGTGTACTGTCCTGAAGATTTTTATGTTTATTGAACCGACATTGACCTGCCAGGCTGGGCGCGGGGCGTTTTCGAGTTTTACAGGTTTTATCTGTTCAAAATAGTCGTCTAAAGTAAAAAAGTTTCCAGAGCAGCTGTCTTCGCCGTAGGCACAGCCGCCTTTCAGGCTTGAGTCCCAGAGTTTTTCCTTGTATTCGTCTGTAATTATCATTTTAGGCTTGATTTTTGCTATGTAACGGCCTGCAAGTGCCATTTCTTCAAGCCCGCCTATGTGGTCTGCATGTGAATGTGTGGGAAGAATGTTCCTGATGTTTGAAACAGGCGTGTTATAGGTGCTTAAAGCATAGGGACATATGTTTCCGCAGTCGATTAAAAGGTGGTCCTGTCCTTTTATGATTAAAAGATTGTTCTGAAAATTAACTTTGTTGAAGGCACTTCCTGTACCTATAAAAAAAAGCTGGAGATTTCCGTCGTTTGTAAGATTAATCTGTTTTTTGAACTTGCTTGTTTTCATATAATCCCTGATGATTATTATAACACAATTAAAAATTGATAACCAATATATACAGAATTTTATAGTAATAATCAGTTATTTTTTAATACTTCCCTCAGGCGGTAAACGTCCTTCACTGTGTCTACAAGGACGGCACCCATTCCCATTTCCAGGGGAAGTGCAAGGTCAATGTCGTAGCGGTCGCCTATGCTTACGCATTCTTCAGGGGTAAGTTTCCGCTTTAAGGCAGAAGATGCTTTTTCCAGGGCAAGATTAAATATTTCCTTATCAGGCTTTGATTTATAAGTTGTATCAAGTCCGATTACATCCGTTATATATTCACTGACTCCCAGCGCATCCAGGGTCTTGTGGGCAGGAAGAAGGGGATTATTCGTAACGCAGATTAAACAGTAGTCTTTTGAAAGATCTGCAAGGCTTTTCTGGAGTTCTTTATCTTCTCCAAGGTATTTTGCAGGCTCAATTAAGGTTTTGCGCCATTCTATGCTCTGTTCAATTGAAATGCCGAAGTTTGTAAGCAGGTTTCCCAGACTTATTTTTTTTCCTTCGTGTTCATCTGCCCATTTTTTACGGAAATCACTCACCATTGTTCTGGCCTGTTCTGCACTTATACCGCGCAGCGCGGCGAACTGCCTTATCTGACAGTCTATCTGTTCGTGGGCGTATTCTGTATTTGTATAAAGGGTTGAATCTATATCAAATATCAGGACTGAGATTTTTTGAGGAATAAAATATTTATGCATGATCTGCCGGTGTTGCAGGTGTGTAAACTTTTGCTTTTTTTACAAGGCAGAAAGCGGCTTCTTCGATTGAGTCATAGTAACCTAAAGAAAGGCGCGCAAGGATATTGTCTCCTGCAAGTTCTGCATCAACACACTCTGTAACAGCCATCGGGAAGCAGAGTGTGTCGCATTTAACCTGGCTCCATTTTTCGTTTAAGGCCTGACCGCCTGTAATCGTCATGCTGCGCGGAAATGGAAGTCCTTTTTCTGCACTCGCTTTTTTGAGGATGTTGAGGGCAGCCCAGAGCTGGTGTGTAACGTCGTGAATTATTGCCTGTCCTTCCTGGCGCTGTTCTTCTGTTATAAGATGCGTTTCTTCTTTGTCCCAGTCTACAATCTGTGCAACGATGTTTTTATGGGTTATCTGAATGTTCTGTTCTTTTTCGACTTTTTCCTTAAAATCTGCAAAACGCCTTCCCGTGTCAGAGATTACAACTGAGGCGTTCCACATTCCGGGAATGATTGAAGGCATTACGCGGATGTTTTCTCCTTCAAGCGGAAGGGGAGTGCAGAGATTGATTCCTTCACTTGAACCCGAGCGGTCGCACATTTTTCCTGTATCTAAGGTGTCTGTACCGATTAAGGCAACAATAAAGTCAGGAGCTCCGCAGAAGACTAAAGTTCCTTCTAAAAGACCTGTTTCTTCTGCTGCTTTCTGTGTTACTTTTCCTGCAAGTGAGCCTGGTTTTACAAAAGGCGGAAGTTTTTTTATTTCTTCCTGAGAAAAACCTTCTTTATTTAAGAGTTCTTCTGTCCAGTAGATTTCGGTAAAGCGTTCTTCGGGAAGAATTGTAACTGCATTTCCTGTAAGTGAATAAATAAGGTATTCTGGAGCGCCTAAAATCCATTTAGAATTGTACCAGTGATGGCTGTGGAGTTTTCTGTAGGCATCGAGGCGTTTTACCCACATTGATTTTGTATCTGTAACGGTTGAAAGGGCCTGTTTTGACCAGAGTAAAGTCATTCCGTCGTCACTTACGACTGTAGGTCCGTTGCCTGAGATGCAGACTGCCTCTATTCCGGTGTCAGGGGCCTTTTCTTTAAGCTCGTCGAGGGCTCTTTTTAAGGCCGGCAGCCATTCTCTTGCTATTGTATCTGAATCTGTATCTGAAAATGAGGCGCGGGCATAGGCAATACTTTTTGGAGTATCGCCCATGTAAGCTGCCTTAAGGGAAGATGAACCTATATCAACACATAAAACTGCTTCTTTCATACCCTAAGTATAACCTGAGTTTTTATAAAACTCTAGTTTTGTGCAGTTTCTTCCTTGTCATCTGACTTTTTAATGAGTTTGTCGATGATTGTGCGGTTATCAAGAAGGTCACTTAAGCTCTGGTTGTGGTGAATGCGTGTAATTACGTTGGCAAAGAGACCTGAAACATTTGTGCTGATGAACCATTCCTTGTCTTTGAGTTCAGGATGATAAACGGCGTTTGTACCGATGATGCGGTAGAACTGACCGTTTTTGTAGGCTTCGTCAAAGAGTTCAACTGCGTTTCCTGTAAAGAAAGGAAGTGAAATTGCGGCGATAACTTTTGTTGCGCCCTGTTCCTGAAGGAACTGCATAGCCTTAAGGAGTGTACCGCCTGTTCCCAGCATATCATCTGCAAGGAAGGCAACTTTGCCTTTTACGTCTCCAAGGAGTTTTACGCTCTTGATGTTTGTCTGTTTTGCGTTCTGTGTAACAACAGAGTAGTCACGCTCTTTATAAATCATTGCAAGAGGAACTTTTAAGCCTGTTGCATAGAATTTGTTGCGGTCAATGGCACCTGTGTCCGGAGAAACTACAACCAGGTCTTCTTTTTCAGGGCCTGAGAGATTTACTACTTTTGTAAGCTCGCGGATTACCTGATAAGAGGCATGGAGGTTCTCGAGGTGAGTTGTATTGAAAGCGTTTACGATTTCGCGTGAGTGGATGTCGAGGGTAATTACACGGTCAACATTTTTTAATTCGTAGATATGGCAGAGAAGTGCAGCTGTTAAACCTTCGCGGCCCTTCTTTTTGTGCTGGCGGCTGTAAGGGAAAGCCGGGAGAACTAATGTGATTGATTTAGCTCCTGCCTGCTGTACGGCATCGATTGTTACGAGAAGTGTCATAACATGGTCGTTTACTGAGAAAACTACTGTGTTCTTTCCGCCGTTCATTTCAATAGGGAGGTGATTTTCTGCATCCTGGAAAATATAGATGTCTTTTCCGCGTACAGAGTCTGTTAATTCTGCCTTAACTTCTCCGTTTGCAAACCAGGTGAACTGTGTGTTGATTTTGAAATCTGGTGCACGGTATTTGTCAGTTGAACCCCTTACAACAAGGTCAGAAGTTACCATGTCGTTGCGGTAATTGATGTCCTGAATCAGTTCGTCTTTATCCATGCTGTAGCGTTTTGCGATAAAATCATTCTTTAATGTAAAACGGTGTTTGTAGATGTGGCGGAGATGAGAGATAACTTCATCTGCAAAAGCAGCACCGCCCGGACAGGCGATAATACCAAGGTTTGTCGGTTCTGAGTAAGGCATTTCAGGCTCCCAAAAATAATAAATTGATGCGCTAATAGTAGCACTTTGAGGCTCTGAAGGTCAATAATTTACGCTAGATATAGTGTTTTGACAGTAAGGGCTGTTTTAACTAGAATTAGGGCAATGAAGATGACCATCTTAGGCTCAGGAACAAGCCACGGCGTGCCCGTAATCGGCTGTGACTGTGCTGTCTGTAAATCAACTGATCCAAAAGATAAACGGTTCCGCGCAAGTGCCATTGTTACAATGGATGACGGCAGGAATTTTTTGATTGATGTAGGTCCTGATTTCCGTCAGCAGGCGCTTTTATTCGGCCTTAAAAAACTTGAAGCAGTTTTCTTAACTCATACACACGCAGATCATCTTCATGGAATTGATGATTTGAGAATTTTCTCCCATAAAAATTCCGGGGCAATGAAAAATAACGAGGTCCTTAATAAAAGATTTCCTGAAACCCAGGGAAAAGGTCTCCCCTTTTACATGAATGAGTTTTCAAGAAAAGTAATCAGAAAAAACTTTCATTATATTTTTACTGACCATAAAGTAGGCGGGGGAACTCCCAAACTCGACCTTATTTCCTGCGATAAAAACAGTGCTAAAAAGCCGCTTGTGTTTAAAGGCCTGAGTGTTGTTCCTGTTTCCATGCTGCACGGAAATTTAAATGCAACAGGCTGGGTATTCACTTCTCATGAAGGCTCTGTTAAAAAATCAATCGTTTATCTTACGGACTGCAATTATTTAAGTGATGATTCCATAAAAATGGTGCAGGATGCAGTGGCGGGCGGTCAGGTAAGTCATCTTGTAATTGATGCCCTGCGTATTGAAAGACATTCTACACACAACAGTTTTGACCAGGCGCTTTGTTATGCCGACAGAATCTGCGCTGAGCATACCTGGTTTACGCATCTTTCTCATGACCTTTCTCATCCGGATATACAGAAGTATATTGATGAGCATTTAAGCGGATATAAAAATCTTGAAAAGATTGTCTTGAACGGCGGAAGTGTAAGTCCTTCGTATGACGGTCTTGTTCTTGAGTAATTTTTTCAGTAAAAAACTGCTTCTGTGTGTAAAATTATTTGTAAATTCGGATGAATTTACATTGACACAAACTGAATATTTTTTTATATTATTGAAACTCACGCTGAATTAATTTTAGGTAGGTATATATTATGTCAAGAGTTTGTGATGTTTGTTTAAAAGGTTCAATGTCAGGTAACAAAATTTCTAAAGCATACAACCACACACGCCGCACATGGAGACCAAATCTCCTCAAGGTAAAGACAGAAATCGGTGGTACAACACGTACTCTGAACGTATGTACACGCTGTCTCCGCAGTGGCTTTGTAACAAAGAAAATCAATGTTACTCCAGCTAACGCAGGTGCTCCTGCAGCTTCTAACTAAACATTGAAGTTCTGATGAAAAAGCCGGTTCAAATGAACCGGTTTTTTTTTATGTTCTGCGACGCACATCCGTGTGCGTCAGGGGGTGGAGCCCCGCGGAGCGTTGCGCAGCAATGGAGCGCTTATGGCGCGGAAGGGCGGAAGACCCGGCCGGCGGTGCCTGCACTGCCGGAGACGCCCGTCTACTTACTGTACATTCTTTCTATTTCTAAAATCTGGTCGCGGATGGCGGCTGCCTGTTCGTATTCGAGGCGGTCTGCACAGTCTGACATTTCTTTTTTAAGTGCGTCGAGGAGTTTTTTGCGCTGTTTTGCGTCAAAGAGGTTTGCATTCTTCTTTAATACGGCAAGTTCGATTTCTTCTGTTTCTTCGGCGTCTTTCTGGGCCCGGACTAAAATGTCCTGAACTGCCTTGCTTACGGTGTGAGGCGTAATTCCATGCTCTTCATTGTATTGCTGCTGGATGGCGCGGCGGCGTTTTGTTTCGTCAACAGTTTCTTTTATGGCAGGAGTTATGGCGTCTGCATACATTACGACCATGCCGTTTTCGTTGCGGGCAGCGCGTCCGACAATCTGGATGAGGGACGTTGTTGAGCGCAGAAAGCCGATTTTATCTGCGTCTAAGATTGCAATAAAACTTACTTCAGGAAGGTCGATTCCTTCGCGCAGGAGGTTGATTCCGATTAAAACGTCTATTTCACCTGTGCGGAGGCTTTTTAAGATTTCAACGCGCTCAAAGGTGTCTATTTCTGAATGAATGTATTTAACGTTTAAGTTAAGTCCCTGAAGATAGTCAGTTAAGTCTTCTGCCATCTTTTTAGTTAAGGTGAGGATAAGGCTTCTTTCTCCTTTTTCGATTCTTGCCTTTACTTCCTTATAAATGTCTTCCATCTGGCCTTCGCTGGGTCTGACTTCGATGAGAGGGTCTAAAAGTCCTGTCGGGCGGATTATCTGTTCTACTACCTGGCTTGACTGCTTTATTTCTTCTGGGCGCGGGGTTGCCGTTACGTAGATTACCTGGTTGAGTTTTTTTTCAAATTCGGCAAATTTAAGGGGCCGGTTGTCCAGGGCGGAAGGCAGGCGGAAACCGAAGTCGATTAAGTTCTGCTTGCGGCTGCGGTCGCCTTCGTACATTGCGCCTATCTGAGGGACTGTTACATGGGCTTCATCTATGATGCATAAAAAATCGTCCGGGAAGTAGTGGAGAAGGGTGGCTGGCGGTTCTCCTTTTTTGCGGCCTGAAATAGGGCCTGAGTAGTTTTCGATTCCTGAGCAGTAGCCCATTTCCTTCATCATTTCTACATCGTAGGTGGTACGGCTTTTTATGCGTTCTGCTTCAAGAGGCTTTCCTTCCAGTTCAAAGCGTTTAACCTGTTCTGCCATTTCTTCAAGGATTCTTTCTGAGGCGCTGACTAAAGCGTCCTGGGGAACAACGAAGTGCTTTGACGGGTAGAACTGCATTTCGTCCAGTTCTTCTTCAACTTCGCGGGTTAAGACATTGAATCTTTTTATTGAAGAGACTTCATCAAAATCAAGTTCTATTCGGTAAGCGGTGTCTGTTTCCATGTAGGGGGGAAAAACTTCTATTACATCACCCCGGACACGGAAGTTTCCCCTGTCTAAAACCATGTCGTTGCGTTTGTACTGAATGTCCGTCATTTTATGCTCAAACTTGCGGATGTCAAAGATTTCGCCCTTTTCGATGTGAACCCGCATTTCCTTGTACAAATCAGGCATGCCCAGACCGTAAATACAGCTGACTGTGGCAACAACGATTACATCACGCCTTTCCATCAGAGAGTAGGTGGCTTTGAGGCGGAGAGAGTCTATTTCGCGGTTTACTGCAGCATCTTTTTCTATATAAAGGTCACGGGCCGGAACATAGGCTTCCGGCTGATAGTAGTCGTAGTAAGAGACAAAGTATTCAACGGCGTTGTCCGGAAAAAAGGACTTGAACTCCCGGTAGAGTTGGGCGGAAAGTGTCTTGTTGTGTGAGATGATGAGGGTGGGGCGCTGAACCTTTTCGATTATTTTTGCCATAGTAAAGGTTTTACCTGACCCTGTTACGCCTTTTAAGGTCTGGTAACGGTCTCCGTTAAAAAAGCCCTGACTTAATTTTTCTATCGCCTGTCCCTGGTCGCCTGACGGTTCATAGGGGGAAACTACTTTGAATTTACGCATTGAGTTGAATTATATACCTGTTTTATGCCAAAGCAAACGGGTGTTAAAAAGGTTTCGCGTTTTTTGTGAATATTTTTTATTGTGGGTTAAAATTTAAGCGGGTGAGCTTTATTATTCCATTATCTCTAAGCAAAAAAATATTTTTTTTGATTAGCGCATTTTTAAGTCTTTTTAAGCGCACTTCAAATTGACAGAAAAAATGATTTGAAATTAAACTTCAAACTGAAATTTTATTTTAGGAGGGCCCTGATGTTTAAAACAATGGGGAAAAGCCGCAGGGTAATCGCCCTTTCGCTTCTTGTTGCCGTTCTTGGTTCACTTGCTTTTGCAAAAAAGAAGGATAATGAAAGCGTAAAGGAAGAAGCCGGTTATTATTACGGTTATGGAAATGCATCTACAAAAGAAGAAGCTGAGTCTATGGGCAGAAAAGATCTTGTTGAAACTGCCTTAACTTCAACACTCCGCTTAACAAATCCGAAGGCTCCGCGCATCAGCGTAAGTGCTGCAAGTGCTGCTGCACGTGTAAAAAATGTAAAGCCTTTTGCTTCAAATAAAGCCGGAACAAACGTTACTTTCCGTATCAGCGTGAAGGACTGGGAAAAAGAAGAAGAAAAGTTTGCTGAATCTCTCCGCAAAACTCTTTCTCCAAAATACGAAAGTCTTTCTTCTAAAACAAAGATTGCAGAAAAACTTAACGAAGCAGTTGTAATCTTAAATGAACTCGCTTCTAACGGCGAAACTGAACTTCTTACCGTTCAGCCAAAAGCTACAGAACTTATGGCACGCAGGGTAGAAGCTGTCTGTGCTGATGCCGTAAAAAATCTTGTTCTGACTGTATCCGTTAAAGACGGTTTTACAGGTCCTGAAACAAAATACACGGTAAATGCTTCTGATTCTTCAGGAAAAGCTGTTTCCGGCTTGATTTTAAGGGCAGTTTTTGAAAAAGTTTCCCTTACTGAATCTGAAGAAGGTCCGCTGGAAGTTGTTTCTTCCGTAAAGACTGACAGTCTTGGAAACGCAAATGTTGAATATCCTGTTGCAGAAGAGTTTAAGAATACTGCCGTAACGCTCACTGTTTCTACAGCTTTCTCTGACAATCCGCTTGCAACTAAAGCAATGAAAAAACTTGATGCCCAGTCTTCTGTTGACGGTTGTTTTGTCCGCTACGAAGATTTTACTGCTTCTTTTGACGGCGCAAAGGTTCCTGCCGGTGAATTCAATGCAGGTGCCGTAAGCCACGATTCAAAGGCAAGAAAGGCTGAAGCTGCTCATACTGTTACTACTGGTGCCTATGTTATTGATTTTGCTCCGGTTACAAACGCTCAGTTTGCTGCATATCTCCATGCAACCCGTGCAGAAACAAAGCCTGAATATCTTGATAACACTGATTACAATGCTCCGGATCAGCCGGTTGTAGGTGTAAGTGTTGAAGATGCACTTGCTTATGCTGCATGGCTTTCTGAACAGACAGGCTGGACTTTCCGTCTTCCTACAGAAGAAGAATGGGAAAAAGCAGCCCGCGCCGGTAAGGACGTAATTTATCCGTGGGGAGATGAAGCTCCGAATAAAAATAAGGCTGCCAACTATAAGGGAAACGGAAAATTCAAGAATACTTCCCCTGTAGGTGCATTTGAAAACGGAAAAAATGAATGGGGACTTTCTGATATGTCGGGAAATGTCTGGGAATGGACTTCTTCAAAACGCACTGCTCAGGAAGATTCTCCTCTCTGCGTTGTAAAAGGCGGTTCATGGATGGACGGTCCTGCTGACCTTCGTATTTCAAATTACCGTGAGCTTGATTCTACTGCCGGATATCCTGATACAGGTTTCCGTCTTGTAAGGGATGAACAGTAAGTCATAAAAAAATGCTCCGCCGGTTTTTTTTCCGGCGGGTCTAAAAGATAAGGGCATTTCTGGAAGCAGGAGTTTTTAGAAATGACCGGAAGAATTAAAAACAACTGACAGGAGTTTTCTTAATGAAAAAAATTGTTAAATTAGGTTTTATTTTTGCCGCTCTTTCAGCACTTTTTACAGGCTGTCTTTCGACAGATGCAAGTCCTGATGACCAGGCAATCGAAAGAGGTATTTCAATCTGGAATAACCGTGATCCTGAAGCTGCTGAAGCATACTGGAAAGAAATTGCTGACCAGAACAAGCAGAAACAGTGGATCGGCTATGTTTCAAAATACAAGAATGGTGTTGCCGCTTTAGACAGCACTGATGAAATTAAAGAAACACAGGAAGCAAAACTTCTTGCTGCTGCAAACAAGGCTCTCGACAACTTTACAGCTCTTGATGAACGTCTTGAACTGCCTGCTGACGTATGTGAAAAAGGTGCAAACCTTTCTGCAGGCCGTGTAGATAAGCTCCTTGCTGCTGAAAAAGTTTCTGCCGCAAGAAAAATGTACAATTCTGCAGTAAAAGTATACGGAAGCAACGATGCACTTGCTGATGTCGGCAAAGAAATGGATGTAGTAAACGTTATTTCGGACAAACAGTCAGCACTCACAGCAAAACTTAACAAAGCCCTTGCTCTTGAAGATTTTGATGCAAAAATTGCTGCAGTTGACGGTGTAATTGCCGGTTACAAGGCTGCTGAAGTTGAAATCAATGCTGCTGCAGAAAAAAATGAAGTTGCAAAAAGACCTGGTGTTGCAAATAACATCAGAGGTTTTAAAAAGGCAAGACAGGATGTTGCTGTTCAGAGGGAAGGTTTAATCCGTGAACAGGCTTACATGTACAAGGATGCTATCGGTGAAGAATTTGCCCGCCAGCCTGAAGGTACAGGCAGCGGTAAAAACGGTGAATTCACTCTTGAAGAAATCCTCGCTCACTACAAGAATGTAGAAACAAACATCAACACAAAATACGACGAACTTTTAGCATTCTCTGCAAAATATCCTAAGGATATCGGTCAGGACATCATCGATGACATCAATGCACAGAAAAAAGACCTTCAGGCTAAAATCCAGCAGATTAACAAAGAAATCGCATACAAAAAAGAAGTTGAAAGCCGCGGAAAGACAGTTCTTCCTCTTATGATCGGTCTTTTTAACCCGGCTCCAGGCTCAACAAAAGAAAGCCAGAAGTCTCGTCCGGCAAAATTCAGTTCTTCTAAACAGAAGGGTGAAGATTACTGGTGGGGTATGGTTTCTATTAAACCGGGCGAAATGAACGACCTGGTAATTACTCTTAAAGACAACCGCAATGTACGTGTATTCAACCAGAATACTCACAGCGGTAAAGATATTGAAAAGAAGGGACTTAAGGACCTCGTAAGCAAGGCAAACAAGGTAGGCAACTCATGGCCTGTTCTTAATGCTGCAAAAGCTTTAGGTTCTGACAAGTACTTCTTTGAAATTCAGAAAGGAAAAACAGACAGCTATTCAGGTGAAGTAGTTGTTTACAGTTCATTCATTACAAGGAGCCGCTAATTATGGCAGAAATCGAAACAACAAAAAAAGGTATTAACAAAAAAACAATAATTATTGGAGCCGTTGCCCTTCTGGTTGTGGCTGCAATTGCTTCTGTAATCTTTATCAATGCAATGCCTAAGGGTGTTAAGGTTGCAGTTTCAAATCTTCCTGATTCATTAAACCCGGTTCTTCCCCAGAATACCCAGGGTCTTAATGCAAACGAACTTATTTTTGACGGTCTTTGTAACAACGAAGTAGTTGAAGATGAAGATGGTAACGGTTCACTCGTTGCTGAACCTTGTCTTGCTGAAGAAATTGAAGAGTACGGAAATGACAAAAAAACATTCCTCGTTACCCTTAACACAGGTACAGAATGGCATGATTCTACTCAGAATGCACGCCACTATCTTTCTTCTGAAGACGTTATCTACTCTTTTGACGCATATGCCTTAAAAGAAAATGAATCTCCTAACCGCGAATATTTCCTTTCCTTCATCGATAAATACGAAGCACAGGATGATTCTACTGTAATCATTACATTCAAAAAACCGATTCCTCTTTTCCGCGTTTATTCAGTTCTCGCTGCTTTCAAGATTATTCCTGCTAAATACAAGGGCGAAACAATGAACGTAAACATGCGTGAAGGTGAAAATGAAAGAGAATTTGCCACATCTCCTGTTGGAACAGGTCCTTTCAAGTTCACTGAATGGAAAATCGAACGTTACATTGCTTTTGATAAGAATGCAAAGTATGAAAACTTTACAAACAAGCGCGTAGAAGCAGATACAATCGTTATTGAACAGATTGTGGACCCTGAAGTACGCCTTAATGAACTTAAAAAAGGCAACATCAACCTTATTCTTGAAACAAACCCTCTTGACCGCCAGAAGGTTCTTTCTTTTGCTTCAGAAGGTGTTTATATCAGTTCATACATGCCTTATGCATTCTATGACCTTCAGATCAACACTACACTTTTCCCTAAGGCTGACGGACGCAAGGCAATCGCAATGGCTCTTGATAAGACAGCCCTTATTCCAGGCATCACTGACCAGGAAGATGTTGTTGTAATCAATTCAGGTATTTTCCCTGCAAATACACTTTCAAAGAACGTTCCTGAATATTATGACGGCGACATGCCTGCAAAACTTCCTTACAATCTTGCAAAAGCAAAGAAACTTGCTTCTTCAGGCGGAATCGCAGGTCAGAACGCAATGCTTAAGTATCCTGAAAACATGGGTGCTTTCGGAAAACAGCTTGCTGATGCAATTGCCAAGCAGCTTGAAGAAATCGGTCTTAATGTTGAAGTTAAAAAAGTAAACGTAGATACATTCAAGCGTGATGTAAGCCGCGAAAAGAAAAACTACGAACTTGCACTTATGTATCATGACGGTTTTGACAACTGGTATTCTTCAATCGGAAGCCTTTACAAGACTACAGGTGCTGACAATGTTTCAGGCGTTACTGACAAAAAACTCAATGCCCTTTTTGCAGAATTCGACAAGCAGAATGAAACTCGCGGCATGATTGACGTAATTGACAGACTTGAAGAAAGATTTGCTGAAGATTGTCCTGCAGTAAACCTCCTTACCCTTCAGAAAGATGTTTATGCGCGCGGTCTTAAGAACGTTGTAATCGCTTCTGACAACCCATTCCTTTCTGCAGAAAAATGGGTATTCGGTGAAAGAAAAACTAAGTAAGTCAGAGGTTAATTAATGCGTTTTCTGCGCTTTTTATTTAAAGAACTTGTCATTCACGGCATTCTTTTTGCCCTGATTGGCACAGTTGTTCTTTCTTCCCTGTATCTTATTGCTACAGGGGAGGATGAAGTTTCTTATGATAAAAGTGCTGCAGTTCAGATTGAATCAGAGGACAGTGAGGAAACAGAGGGGTCTGTAAGCGAAGCCCTTTCTCCTGCCTCTGAATCACTTTCTGAACAGGATAATGCGGCACAGACTGATGTTACTGCACCGGAGGGTGAACAGACTCTCCCGGCTGCAGATGCAAAAAAAGAAAAGAGGGAATCTGTCTGGAAAACAAACAGATACCTCAGGGCCTTAAAAGGATTCGGCCTCTTCCTGACAGGACAGGTTAATACTTCAAGGGTGGGATTTTCTTCCGGGGCAATTATCAGAAGCGGTGCTGCAGTAACCCTGCCGCTGGCGCTCATCGCCCTTCTTGTTATCATCCTGATTTCGGTTGTCTGCTCATCATATTCAGTTACTACAAAATACATGGCAGTTCACTTTGAAAACAAGACTTCCGTTTATGTTGAAAAAGTAATCAATGCCGCTGCTGCAGTTCTTGCCGCAATTCCGCTTTTTGTAGGACTTATGATTGTTTATTCGGTTGCAGGCCGCTACTGTCCGCTTCCGGTTGTAGCCGTTGTTACCGTTTTATTCGGCGGTCTTTCCTGGGATGCAACAAACTTCCTTAAGACAGACATGCTCGCTCAGGTAAATCAGACACACGCAATCGTTTTCTCTACTCTCGGCCGTCCTATGGGAAAAGCCTTTCCGTCACAGGGAACATACTCAGGCTACCTTTTTCAGGCAAGCCTTCCCCGTTTTATTCCTTATGTTGCCGGCAAGGTTCCTGCAATTATCGGTTCAATTACAATTGCTGAAATTGCCTTCTCTTTCCCGGGACTTGGAAAAACTTTAATTGATGCCATGAAGGCTCTCAACGGAACAGACACTCTTGTTGCGTCTGTTTTTGTTCTGCTTTGTGTCAATGCTTTTGTTTCATTAATCGTTAAGGGAATTCTCTTCCTGTTCTATCCGAGGTGGTATGAAAAAGCAATCTAATGTTTTAAAGACAATTATTATAGTTTTTCTTCTTCTGCCGCTTTTAGTTTCATGGCTGCCTGAAAAACTTTATTATGATTTGAGGGAAGAAAAAAAGGTTCAGACCTATCCTGACGGAACTCCTGTAATGATTCAGAATACTGATGAAAACGGAGATCCTGTTTTTGAAGAGGACGGAACTCCGCAGATGGTTGTAAGCCTTAAAAAAGAAGTTACAGTGCGTTCTTTTATTCCCCAGTCGCTTTTTGAAAATGAAGAAAAGAGTGAAAGGGAGATTAAGCAGGATTATCTTGGTTTCCTTAAATTTTTAGACCAGGTTTTCGTTTCCTTCAGAAAACTCTCTCTTATTCTTGTATCGACACTCATTTTTGCAATGATTTTAAGTGTAGTGCTCGGTTATTTAAGCGTGCTTTCGATGGCTGCAGGAAGAAGTTTTTCAAATGTTTTAAGTGCATTTGAATCAATTCCGTCAATTATTATTGCGCTTTTCTGTTATGTTCCTGTTTCAGGCGTTTTGAGTAACGGAAAGGCTGATACTTCTTCCTGGGTTTCGCTCATGGTCTTTGTCGGAGCTGCAACTGTTACAGTTCTTCCTGAGGCTGTAAGAAGTATTTCGATTCCCCTTTCTGACCTTTATAACCGCAAGTACAGTGTTTCATTCCGCTCTTACGGTTTTACTAAAAACAGAATTCTTTCTGTACTTATGAGGACTTCCCTGATGAAAGATACCTTAAAGCGTGTTGCCGCAGGTATTCTTCTTAAGACTTTAGTTCTTGATACTTCATTCGGTTATGTTGTTCAGCTTGGCTTTGGTGAAAACGGTTCTCCACAGCATACGAGTCCTGGTGCCCTGATTGCAGCCTACCGTTCAGCAATTTTCGGTTCGTCGGATTATCCTTCCCTTTATTTCTGGATTCCGGCTTTAATCGTTATTGCCATCAGCGTTGCTTTCCTTATGATTCTTGGAAACAAACATTCGGAGGAGTAGATGAAACCAGTAGAATTTATTGATTTTTCAATTCACCTTGGCGACCGCATTACTCTTAAGCACAGTAATTTTTCCATTGAAGAGGGAACTTCTACTGTAATCATGGGAGTAACAGGAACTGGAAAATCGGTTCTTTTAAAATCAATCGCCGGAATCCTTCCGATGAATATCTTTACTTTTGAAGGTTCTCAGAAGGTAAATGGACTTGATTCTTATATTGACGGACAGAAACAGGATTTTGACCAGTGGACAAGAATTGAACAGTCAGGCCTTATGTTTATTCCTGCTGAAACTGCACAGGTTATGAATCCGTCCCTTACCCTTGATCAGAATCTTGCTCTTCTTGCACCTGGCGAAAGGGAAAGAATTGTCAGCCGTCTTGCTCAGTATTTTTCTATGGATTTTGAAAAATATGCACGCAACTATCCTGATGAAGTTTCAGGCGGTGAAATGCAGAGAATTACACTCATGATTCTTTTAAGCCGCCGGGGAAACCTCATTCTTCTTGATGAGCCGACTGTTAACCTTGACCGTAACCTCCGCAAGAGTTTCGTTGAATTTTTAAATAAAGAAATCTTAAACGATAAGACAAAGACATTCCTGATGGTAAGTCACGATGTTGATTTTATCCGCCGTCTTGATCTTACGCAGGCTTATATCTTAAAGGAAGGGGAGATGATTAAACTTGATGAGCTTCCTGAACTTGAAGGATATGAAAAGCCTGAAGCTAAAAAAGGCGCGTCAGGTTCTGCAATTGAACTTAAGGAAGTTTCCCAGTCTTACAACAAGCGCGGACTTTTCGGAGATAAAAAGTTTACGGCATTTAAGGGCCTTAACCTTACCTTTGAGCGCTCAACCGTTTATGGTATTACAGGTCCTTCAGGCTGCGGTAAGTCATCCACAATCAAGGCAATCCTTCGTCTTCTTGATGAGACAGGAGGACAGATCCTTATGGAAAATGATGATTTAGTCGCATTAAAACCAAAGGAAAATGGACGCGATCCTAAAGAATTCAAACCGTTCAGAAAGAGAATGGCTGTCGTTCAGCAGGATTCACGCTTTTCATTCTTCCCTGACCTTAAGATTAAAGATTCCTTCGCCCAGATTTCAAAGGCAGGAATTGAAGGAACCCTTGAAGAATTTACGGAAAATTTAAAGAAAGTAGGGCTTACTCCTGAGCATCTTGAGATTTATCCGCAGTCACTTTCTTCAGGTGAAATGAAGCGTGTAGATATTGCCCGTGCCCTTACAGCAAAACCGGACATCCTTCTTCTGGATGAGCC
>DGGY01000046.1 GCA_002392405.1 Treponema sp. UBA3862
CAGAAAAATGCCTGCCCGGACTGCGGAATTTCAATTCCTGAGCTTCAGCCGAGATTGTTTTCTTTTAATAATCCTTTCGGTGCCTGTCCTGAATGTACGGGTATCGGTGAAAAAATGGAATGGGATAAAGATAAAATTATCCCTGATCCTTCTTTAAGTTTTAATGAAGGCGTATTTCCGTTTTTTAATCCCTCAAGTGAATGGAACCAGTGCATGTTTAAGGCCGTTGCAGAAGCCAACGGATGGACTTTAGATACTCCTTTGAATGAACTTTCACCGGAACAGTATAAAACTTTGTGGGAAGGAGATCCTTCTAAAAACATCCGCTGGATTTATAAAAAACAGAGCGGGGAAGGTTATTCTGAATATAACAGACCCTGGCCAGGTGTCTTAAATGAAATGAAAAGGCGTCATAATGAAGCCTGGGCTGAATCTCAGAGGGTACGCATGGAAGAAAGGTTCATGTCAGTTTCAGAATGTTCTTCCTGCCATGGAAAAAGGCTCCGACCTGAAGCGTTAGGGGTTACTGTCGGAGGAAAAAACATAATTGACCTCTGTTCCCTCAGCGTTACTGAAAGCCTTGCTTTTTTTGAAAATATTGATTTTTTAGATACAGAAAAACTCATTGCCCGCCAGCTTTTAAAAGAAATTCTTTCACGCCTTAATTTCTTAAAAAATGTCGGACTTGATTATCTTACTTTAGACCGCTCAGCCGGAACTTTGTCTGGCGGAGAAGCCCAGAGAATCCGTCTTGCTACTCAGATCGGTTCAGGTCTTACAGGCGTTATGTATATTCTTGATGAGCCAAGTATCGGCCTTCATCAGAGAGATAACCAGAGGCTCATAGATACTCTTACCCATCTGAGGGATTTAAATAATTCTGTAATTGTAGTTGAACATGATGAGCAGACTCTCCGCACCGCAGACTGGATTGTTGATATAGGACCTGGAGCTGGGGTTCACGGAGGACAGATTATTGCAAGCGGAACGCCTGAGCAGGTAATGCAGGTAAAAGAAAGCCTTACAGGACAGTATTTAAATGGCACGCTTGCAATGAAAATTCCTGAAACAAGAAGAAAAGGAAACGGTAAAATAATCGAAATTAAAGGTGTTCGTGAACACAACCTCAAAAATATAAGTACACAGATTCCGCTTGGTACTTTTACCTGTATTACAGGCGTAAGCGGCAGCGGTAAATCTACGCTTTTAGGCGATGTTTTTTATCCTTATGTTTCAAACAAACTGATGAAAACTGACTTAAAGACCGGTGCTTTTGACGAAATAACAGGAATTGAAAACATCGATAAGGTAATTAACATAGATCAGAGCCCGATAGGACGGACCCCGCGTTCAAATCCTGTAACTTACGTCGGTGTGTTTGACGCAATCCGCGACCTTTACAGTTCACTTCCTGAATCAAAGGCTCACGGTTATACTCCGGGCCGTTTCAGCTTTAACGTAAAGGGGGGCCGCTGTGAAAAGTGTCAGGGCGCAGGAACACTTACAATCGAGATGAATTTCCTGCCCGATGTTTTCATTCAGTGTGATGTATGTCATGGTCACCGCTTTAATCAGGAAACTCTTGATGTATATTACAAGGGTAAAAACATCTCTGATGTCCTTGATATGACGATTGAAGAGGCGGCTGAATTTTTTAATGCCATTCCGCATATTTACAGAAAGCTTTCGACCTTAAAGGAAGTCGGTTTAGGTTACATAAAACTCGGTCAGAGCGCACTTACACTTTCAGGCGGAGAAGCCCAGAGAGTAAAACTTGCTTCTGAACTTTCACGGCCGTCCACAGGAAAAACTCTTTATATCCTTGATGAGCCTACGACAGGCCTTCATTTTGCAGACGTTAAGGTTCTGATGGAAGTAATTCAGAAACTTGTTGATAAAGGGAATACTGTCGTAATGATTGAGCATAATCTTGATGTTATTGCCCAGGCAGACTGGATAATTGACCTTGGTCCTGACGGCGGAAATAAAGGCGGTCAGATTGTTGATGAAGGAACCCCTGAGCAGATTGCCGGCCGCTGCAGTAAAACACTCAGCTGGACAGGAAAATATATAGCACCATTGCTGGAGAAAAAATAAAAAGCTTGCTTAAAAAACTTCTTGCGCTGTCATTTTTAGTTTTTTCATTAGCTTCTGGTTTAAATGCCCAGGAAAAAGAAAAATCAATTATAAATATTGAATCCGCACAGAAATCAGAATATAAAAAGGATTCTGTAACAGGGGATGACTGCATTATTCTTACAGGGCAGGTAAAGATTTCAGTTTCTAAGGGTAAGGATAAAACTACAATCGAAGCAGACAAGGTAAATTATAACCGTGCTTCTGAAATGCTTTTTGCTGAAGGAAATGTTGCCCTCGAACAGTCAGGAGGTTCTGCTGGTGGGGAAAAGATCACTGCAGATTCGCTTCTCTTTAATACTTCGACCCTTGAAGGCATTTTTGACAACGGAAGGGCAGTGCAGACTTCTTCTGATGCAATTAACCTGCCTTCTGGTTCCACCCTTATTGTTGCAAGTGATATTTTCGGACGGGATTCAGGCGGTACTATTGCTTTTAAGAGCGGGGAATTGACTTTCTGTGACGATGAAAATCCTCACTGGAAAATCAAGGCTGCACGCATCTGGCTGCTTCCCGGCGGTGAATTTGCGTTTTTGAGTGCACTTCTTTATGTAGGAAGGGTTCCGCTTTTATATCTTCCTGCTTTTTATTATCCGAAGGATGAACTTATCTTTAATCCTGCAATGGGTTATAAATTCCGTGAAGGATATTTTGTTAATACGACAACTTATCTTTACGGGCGTAAACCTGAAGACGCCGCTTCTACAAAAAGTTCATCAGATGATGAGGATAAAATTGACCTTTTCAGCTTTATGAAAACAGGCGGATTAAAGGAACAGGTCCGCGAAGGAATTGTGCTTCATAATCTTGATGAAGATTATACAGGTGATACGACAAATCATGTCAAAATCATGGCAGACTGGTATTCAAATCTTGGTGCCATGGTCGGCGGTGATGCCGTAATCAAGCCAAATAATCAGATTATTTCAAATTTTGTTTTTAATATTGAGCTAGGTTTCAGTAATACGGTTTTTAAGGATTCAGGCGTTTATATTCCTTACAATGCAAAAGGGGATAAAGTCAGTGACAAATCTAATTTCATGGGAATGTCCCTTCCTTTCCGCTACCAGACAAACCTTAACCTGACTCTTTCAAAACCTTTTACCCTGACTCTTTCCATGCCTTTGTATTCAGATCCGTATTTTGATTATGACTTTAATAACCGTGCAGAAACCATGGACTGGATTGACTACCTTATGTCGGGTGCGGCAACTGAGGATGATGTTGATATCAGTACATCAGGAAGTTTTGTATGGGAGTTAAAGGGCTCTTATTCATTTAAGCTTCCTGAACTTTTCAAGCCTTACATTTCTACACTTTCGCTTTCAAGTTTTTCTTCTTCAATTACTTTTAGCAATAAAACAGGTTCACTTACTTCTGATTCAAGATATTCAGATGACGCTACCTGGGCTTCATATACTCCTGAAAAATCTTTTTATTATCCTTCAAAGATTGTGCCTTTTAAAATCAACGGTGCCCTTTCAGGAACACTTCTCCAGTATCCTTTTACTTCTTCAAAGACAAAGCAGAATACTAACCTGTCTTTAATTGCACCAGAAGGTCTTGAGACTGCAGATAATAAAGATAAAGACACAAAAAAAGAAGCAGCCGGGGTTACAAAAAATTCAGATGAAAACAGTGAGGAGGAAGGGGAAGAAGAAAAAGACGAACAGCTTGCTTTTGCAGAATCGGCCCTTCCGGTTATATCAACGCCTTCGGTCAGTGTCCGCAATCTTAACGGTTTAACCTATAAACTTTCATATTCAGTTTCTCCTGAGTTTAATTCTGAAATCAGTTATGACTCTTCAATCCTTTCTTCTCCTGAAGATTTTGAATGGGACAATATTCAGTCTACCTATGTCTATGTAAAATCGCCTTCAACTTTGACAAGTTCACTCGGTTTTAAGGATAGTTTTCTCTCGCTTACAGATACTTTCAGTTTTAACCCTGTTTTTCAGAAACACCCTTACTTAAATGATGACACTTCAAACGGCGGATATTCTGATTCTTCAATTGAGTCAATTAAAAAAGCTGATTACAACGCCCGTAAACTTGACCTTACAGATACAAATGCGCTTACTTTTAAGCCTTTTTATTACACGGAATATTTCTCAAATACGGCCCTTACCTGGAATACCACTGTTAAACTCATCCAGACAAAATACATAAGTGATGATGTAAATAATCCTGAATGGGAATACCTGACAGCTGATTTAACGGACAGTGACTGTGTTACAACCCATAACCTGAATCTTGTTCTTGCCGCAAATGAAGGGGATTACAGTCAGAAACTTTCTCTTACGACAACGCTTCCGCCTCAGGTAGATTCTTACACGGGCCTTTTCTCGCTGACTTTCCCGTATACTACTTTCTCTGTCGGAACAGGAATCAAACAGAAAAGTTCTACCGATGACTCCTGGGTTAAGAATGACATTTCGCAGTCTTTGAGTTTTAAGCTTTTTAATTCTAAACTCAGCCTTACTCAGTCTTATGTTTATGACTGGGAAGAAGAAGAGCACGATTCCTTTAAGTTTTCTATGAGCGGTTTTGGCGCCCAGCTTGCCTATACCATGAGTTATACTACTGACTACACATTCAAAGTTGAAAAAGACAGTTCAGGAAACATAACCAAACGAAGCGGCTGGCAGTCAACTTCTGACAAGGAATTCCAGCCTTACTCCCTCAGTTTTGCCTATACCAGTTCTTCAAAGACCTTTAAGTACTGGACAGAAAGAATTTCCTGGTCACCGTCTCTTTCTACAAGTCTTGTATACGATTTTGTAAGGCCTACAAGCAGTTATTTTGTCTTTATTCCGAAACTCACCTTTAAGGTTAATAATTTCCTCGATTTTTCTTTCAGTGCTGAAAGCAGAAACAGCGTAATTTACAGGTATTTCTGTTCAGAAGACGATTACGATTATTATTATAATTCAAAAGGTGAGAGAAGCATGTGGCAGGATCTTAAAGATTCTTTCAGATTTGATGATGATGATAAAAGACGCGCTTCAGGCTTTAAGCTTAAATCCCTGGCAATGACAGTTACTCATGACCTTGATGACTGGGATTTAAACTGTTCATTAAAAATCTCTCCGCGCTACATTTCTGCCGCAAGTTCTTCTTCAGGTCAGGCTTATTATGATTTCAGTCCTTATTTTTCTTTAAGTGTCAGCTGGAGGCCGATGTCAGGAATGAAGACACAGATTGAAGATGAATATGGAGAATGGAGTTTGAATTAATCAAAAACAGGTGGTAAAATAAATTAATTGGAAAACGAATATACAATAGTGCTTTCAGACCCTGAACTTCTATCCCAGGTCTGCGGCACAAATGACAGTAACTTAAAACTCATCGAAAAACATCTTGGCGTACCTGTATTTACCAGAGGCAATGAGCTTTCAATTACGGAACAGTCGGAAGATGTAAAACAGAAGTTTAAATTCATAATTGACCGGCTTACAGATGAGGTTTCTGAAAATTCTTTTTCAGGAAAAGATTTGGTTGAATCAATCCTAAATACCGGTTTTGAAAATACCCGTATTAATCAGAATTTCAATGCTTCAGATTATGCAGTTACAATTCCTGGAAGTACCAGAAAAATCTATCCTAAGACTAAAAATCAGGCCCGCCTTATAGAAGCCTTCAGAAAAAATGACCTTGTATTTGCAACAGGGCCTGCAGGCAGCGGAAAAACTTTTCTTGCAATAGCAGAAAGCCTTCGTCTTTTATTAAGTCATAAAATCAATTCGATTATTCTTACGCGTCCAATTGTAGAAGCAGGGGAGAGCCTTGGTTTTCTTCCCGGAGACCTTCAGGATAAAATAAATCCATATCTGAGGCCGCTTTACGATTCCATGAATGCCTGTATTTCAGGTGAAATAGTGAAGAAACTTCAGGAAAATGGTATAATTGAAATTGCTCCTCTTGCTTACATGAGGGGGCGCACCTTAAACAATGCTGCAATCATTCTTGATGAAGCGCAGAATACAACGCGGGAACAGATGAAAATGTTTCTGACCCGCATGGGTGAAAATTCAAAAGTGTTTATTACGGGAGATATTACTCAGATAGATCTTCCAAAAAGAATTCCGTCAGGCCTGGTTCAGGCTCTGGAAATTCTGAAAGATATAGATGAAATCAGCCTTGTAGAACTGGACGGTAATGATGTTGTCCGTTCTCCGCTGGTAAGAAAAATTGTACGGGCATACGAAAATGACAAAACAGAATAACTTAAAAAAATCTTTTTTTGGAGATATTGTACAGTCAGTATCCTCTTATGTTAAGGGGAACTGGCCTGTCCTCATTGTTTTTGCAGTTGTATTTATTGCCAGTTCCGCAGTTGTCTATGTAGATGCAAGCACAACTCAGACAATCGCTTCTTTTTCAATTGACGAATACGAACCGGGACAGATTGCAGATAAAACAATAATCGCTTCAAAATCTCTCGCAGCTGACGAGCAGTTTCCGATTGCAATTGAAGAGGGTGAAAAAATAATAAGAAAAGGTTTTCCGATTGCAGAGGAGGATTATCTTCGCCTTCGTAAAATGGCTGCTTCTCCTTCCTACATCGATTACCGTGCTTTTGCTGACAACATCCTTTTTCTGATGCTGCTTTCAGCCCTTGCTTTCCTTCTTTACACTCCTGTATGTCTTGGTAAAAAGGTTTCTTTCCGTGAAGTTCTTCTTTCTGGAATCTTATTTACACTTGTATTTTTTGTAACAGCTTTTGCAGACAAGGCAAGCTTTTTTCAGGGGCTTTATAAACTGCCGGTAATAATTCCGTCAGCTCTGTGTGTTGCTCTTATTTCAATTCTTTTCGGGCAGATTTCAGGACTTTATTTTTCTCTTTTAATTTCTTTCGGGGTCCTCTGCGCCTGCGGATTTGAGCTTGTTCCGTTTTTATTTACCCTTGCTTCATCCCTTACGCTCGTAAGAATCATCCGCAATATTGAAAACCGTATCGATATGATTTTTTCTTCAATCGGTGCGGCACTTTTAAATGTTGTTTATATGACAGTATTAAAGGTCATTTTTAATGATTTCTTTAATGATGCGCTCTTTGTATTTTCCGGTGTAGCATTTAACGGCTTTATTTCAGGAATTCTTGCCTTAGGTCTTTTAACACCGCTTGAAATCATGATGAATACAGCTTCTGTTTTCCGTCTGATGGACTTAAGCGACCAGAATTCACCTGTTTTAAGAAAACTTCTCCTTACTGCCAGCGGAACCTATCAGCACAGTCTTATGGTAAGCCAGCTTGCAGAGACAGCCTGTAAGGAAATCGGTGCAAATTCGCTTCTTGCACGTGTTGCAGCCCTTTATCATGACATCGGTAAAATGGAGCATCCTGAATATTTTACCGAAAACAATATCGATTCACAGAACCGCCATACTGACTTAAATCCGTCACTTTCTGTTTCAATCATAAAAAGCCATCTGCGTCTTAGTGTTGAAAAAGCTCATCAGATGCATCTTCCTTCTGACATTATAAGAATTGTAAGTGAACACCACGGAAATTCAGTAATGACATTTTTTTATCAGAAGGCTAAAGAGTCAAATCCTGCCGTAAACGAAGATGATTTCCGTTATGACGGAAACTGTCCGACTTCAAAGGAAAGTGCTGTAGTAATGCTTGCTGATGTTGTTGAAGCTGCCTGCAAGTCCCTTGAAAAACCGACACCTCAGACTCTTGAAAAATTCATCCAGCAGCTTATCAATGGTAAAATTGAAGCCCATCAGCTTGATGAATGTGCCCTTACATACGGTGAAATGACTAAAATCCGTGACAGCTTTGTTTCAATCCTTGCTGCTTATTATCATGGCCGCATAAAATATCAGAATCAGAAAGAACCTGAAAGTGATGCAGATACCAGCGATTCAGCACGTTCAGAAGGAAATAAAAATGAATAGGGTTTTTGTTTCAATGCAGGACGGTTTAAGTGAGCCTGAATGGTTTAACAGAATTGAGGAATATGAACTTACTGTTCTTGAAAAACTAGGATTTGACGGCCAGGAAGTTTCTGTTCTTTTCTGCAATGATGAGTTTATAAGGGAATTAAATAAAAATTACCGTGACATTGACAGTCCGACAGATATTCTTTCCTTTGAAAACGGGGAAGAGTACACAGATGAAAATAATGTAAAATGGCTGAGTATTGGAGATATTATAATTAGTCTTGATACCCTTCCAAAAAATGCAGAGTATTTTGGGGTTTCACAGAATGAAGAGTTGAAAAGACTTTTGATTCATGGAACACTACATTTAAACGGGATGGATCATGGAGAAGAACACGTTGAAACCGGCGTTGAACCTTCTGACCCTATGCTGAAAAAACAGGAAGAGCTTTTAAAAACTCTTAATGGCATAAATCTTATAATGTAAAAATGTATGCGCACCGGCGCAAAGGGAGAATATGAGTATATTTAATTTTGGAAAGAAAAAGGAAGAAGATTCTGACAGTATAAGTTCCGGCAGGGGAGATAATAACGGCTCTGACCGCACTGATAATCCTGACAGTTTAAGTTTAATCGAAGAAAAAAAGGACATGATTAAGGGGATTGAGGATCTGTCTGAAACTTCTGTAAAGGAAGTAATGATTCCCCGTATTGACGTTGATTTTATTTCAATTGATACACCAGAGGAAGATCTGCTTGCAAAAATTGCTGAAAGCGGTCACTCAAGGTTTCCTGTATATTCTGAATCAATTGATAATGTTCTTGGAATCCTCTATGTTAAGGACCTTCTTGCAGTAATTTCAAAAAAAGAAACAATTGACCTGGAAAAACTTTTAAGGAAAGCATACTTTGTTCCTGAGTCAAAAAAAATAGACGGACTTCTGCGTGAGTTTAAAAGGCGTCACCTTCATATTGCAATTGCTGTTGATGAATACGGCGGCGTCAGCGGTGTTGTGTGTATGGAAGACATCATAGAAGAAATCGTCGGAGACATTCAGGATGAATTTGACGATGAAAGAGAGGATATCCTTTCAATCGGAAATCAGATCTGGCTTTGTGATGCGCGCGTAAATCTTGATGATTTAAATGAAAATATCGGCTGTTCTTTCCCGACGCAGGATTTTGATACTCTCGGTGGTTTTGTTCTCGATCTTTTCGGAAGAATCCCTGTTAAATACGAAAAAATCAACTGGGAGAATTTCGAGTTCATCGTTCAGGACATGGAAGGTCACCGTGTCAACCTCATAAAAGTAATCAAAAAAAGTGAGTCTGACAAAGAATCACAAAAAGAATAGAACTGCATGATAAGCAGAACAAGGGTGGGATTTATGAAAAAAACTGAAACTCTTATTGTTTTCTTTCTCTGTTGTGTTTTTAACTTTGGTTTTGCACAGGATTACACTTCCGGTGCGCTTAAGCATTATAACAGGGGCCTTGAATATGCTTCTAATGAAGACTGGTATGAAGCGGGAGAGGAGTTTCTGCAGTCTGCACGTGAAAATCCTTCTTTTGCAGATGCCTGGTTCAATCTTGCAAAATGCAATTATGAGACAGATGATTTTAATCTTTGTCTGGCAAATCTTGAGAATGCACAAAAATATGCAAAAAACAGGACTGATATCCTTAATTTAAAAGGAATGTGCCTTATTTCTCTCCGGCGCCTGGATGAAGCGGAAAAAATATTCAAATCAATCCTTGAGGAGTATCCTAATAATATTGAATCCCGTTTTGGACTTGCTGAACTTGAACTTTATAACGGTAGTTTTGACAGCGCACGTAATTTTTATCTTGATGCCTTAAAAAGACAGAATACAAACAGAAAGGCTCTTCTTTCGCTTGCCGTTTTGTCTGCAGAAACAGGAAAACAGGACCTTTCGGTAAAATATATCAATCAGGCCTTAAAATATCATTCTTCTGACCCTGAGGTTCATTATTTAAGTTCTTATCTTGCCGCAAAAAAAGGCGATTTAACTGAAGCTGAAAGAAGGGCACGTTCTGCCGTTCAGATTAAAGCAGATTATACTGACGCCTATGTTATGCTCTGTTCTGTTTTATATGCACAGAAACGTTATTCAGAAGTTATTGATATCTGTGATTATCTTATTTCAAGAAACAGAAAAACAATCAGTGCCTGGTATTTAAAAGGCTGGTCACAGTACCGTCTTAACCAGAGTGAAAATGCAGTAGAAACCTGGGAAACTGCCCTTGGAATTGACAGCCTGGATGAAATTTTAAGAAGTTCACTTGAACTTGCTGTATGCCGTATGCTTCCGCTCGAGGATGAAAGAAGGGCTCAGTGGGCTGAATTTCATATCAAAAAAGCCCGTGAATATTCAAAGATTTTCCAGGGTGAACAGGCCCGCTATGAATATCAGAGGGCTTTAAAAATTGACCCTAATAACTTTACTGCAAGAAGCGAATTTGCCGAACTGATCAGAAAACTCGGTCTTAATGAACTTTATCTTAATCAGATTACGTTTATTAAAAATAATTCAAAAATCGATGAATCATCCCTTACAGAACAGGAAAAATATAAAAATACAAAAATCAACGATACAATAGAGGCGTATTCTGCGCTTATGAAGTATTCTCTAAATAATAAGTGGGACCTTGATCCTTTCTATCTGGATAAAACAAGATGGAATATCGGTATTTATTATACAAAATCACCTGTACAGCTTATTCACTGTGACTCGGAAGAAATTGCAGCTTCCATGATTAAAGAAAGTTTCAGCGGAGCCGCCCTTACTGCAGTAACAGTTGAAAGAAATCCTGTTTCTTCTTATGGTGAAGCCTTTAAATCAGCAAGAAGAAAGGGGCTCGATTATTTTGTAATTACAAAATTTGAAGAATCAGAAAGGGAAGTTAGCCTCGATGCTGTAGTGTATAACGGACGCAACGGGACTGAAACTGCAAGATTCTCACTTTTCAGGACAGGCAATGACCGTTTTGCTTCAGTTCTCCGTTCATTCCGCCGCAACATTCTTGATTTACTTCCTGCACGCGGAAAACTTCTTGCAAGAAGCGGAAATGAAATCCTTGTGGATATGGGAAAAACTGAAGGTCTTGTAAAAGGAGCTGTACTTGATGTTGTTAAGGCAGGTAATATCAGGACCTGCGATAAAGGAAAAGGTGTGACTTTTGAAGATAAATACTCTCTCGGCCAGATTGTAATTGAACAGGTTGGAGAGGAAATCTCTCAGGGCACTTTGACTCAGAAAAGTTTTTATGACCGTGTAAATATCGGTGACGAAGTTTTAATCAAATCTCTTCCGGAACTGAACCCTGACGGAACACTCGCAGATACAAATCCATCTGCAGACGAAAAAGGACAGCCTTTAACATCACAGTCAAGGACAGAAAAGCTTAGCGCAGAAGATTTAGGACTTATTAAAACACCTGTATTTATTGATTTAATCCGCGGACTTTACTGATAATCAGGAATCTCGTAGAAATCGAGTGTTGAATTAATCCATTTTTTTGCAAGAACAGGATAAGCGTCCTCAACAAAAAGAAACATTGTAAGGGCGCTTCTGTAATTTCCTGCAAAATATTGTGATTCAGCAAGATAAAAAGTAGCACGGTTTGTAGTTTCTTCACTTCTGTTTACGCTTAAAAACTTTTTAAGTTCTTTTGCGGAAGTTTTGTAGTCTTTTTTTACAAAATAATTTTTAAGTATTTCAAAAAGAAAGTAATCATCACCGCCAGCAGGTGAAACAATGTCTGCATCAAAATAATATGGACTTAATTTTTCTTTTGGGCGCTCAGAACAGCCCTGTGCAAGTTCTTCCCCGGCTTTTATTACTTCAGGTTTTAAGGGGTTAGGCTTTTTTTCAATGTCTTTTACTAAATCAATATAAGGCAGAGGAAGTTCACGAAGGTTTCCCTTTGGATAAGTTTTTGGTTTTGCTGCGGCTGCCTGTTCTTCAGAAGGTTCAGCTTTTTTTTCAGGACGGGCAACTTTTACGCCTTTTACGGTTGCATTAACTGAAGGCAGGATAATGTTGTACAGAGAACCGTCTTCAAGGCGGCAGATTACGGCATAATAATATTCACGGTAATTGATTACTGTGTCTGTGTATGAAGAGAGTTTTGGGGAAACCTGAGCAACAGGTTTTGTCTGTTCAATGATTTTTGAGGTTAAAGGCATTGTATTTTTAAAAATGCAGACTGACTGTGCCTGTGAGTCTTTAGGAAGTTTCCATGAAATTTTAATTTTGTTGGTAGAAACAGGGGTTGCGCTTATCATGTCAGCGACAGGCCTTGAAGTCTGGCTGAAAGAATGAAGGAGTGGAAAAAAAGAGAGAACACAGGAAAGTAAAACTGCTTTAAAAATCTTCATATAAATATAATGCTACAAATAAGGTTATTTGACAAGCAAAGTTCATTACTTTATTCTTATATATATGTTTGTTTCAGTAGTTCTTGACCCCGGTGGAATTGACAGTGCAAAAGCCGCCTCAGCCGTATTAACCAGATTTGGTTTTAAAAAAGTGCAGAGGGCCTGCTGGGAAAGCATGCAGATTTCAGAGGCTCAGCTGTCTGTCCTTAAGAGGGAACTTGACGGAGCCACTGATTATTATGACACGCTGAGAATTTATCAGTTTCCCTTAAACGGGAATTTTGCAGTTACTGAATTAAAACAAAAAAAATGGAAAAAAGCCGTATTTTCAGGGGAGCAGATAGCGACAAATGCTGGAAGAATTAAAAGAACCAATCGATAAACTCAAAAATGACATCCTCTCTGTCTGGGGGCGTCTTTGACCACGATGCAATTGATTTAAAAATTAAGGAAAAAGAAGAACTCACCGCAAATCCAGATTTCTGGAATGACTCAGATAATGCCCAGAAGGTAATGAATGAGCTCAAATATCTTAAAGGGCGTGTTGAACCGTGGCGTAAATTAATCAAGGATGCAGAAGACCTTGAAACACTTTATGAACTTGGAATTGAAAGTGCAGACCAGAGTGTAGAAGAAGAAATCCGCCCGCTGCTTGAACAGACAACAAAAGAATTTGAAAATCAGTCAATTCTCAATCTTCTTTCAGGAGAAGTAGATAAAAACGGCTGCTTCCTTACAATTCATTCCGGTGCAGGCGGAACAGAAGCCTGTGACTGGGCATATATGCTCAGCCGTATGTATATCCGCTGGGCAGAACGAAACGGTTACAAAATGGAAACAGTTGACCTTCAGGAAGATGAAGGCGGCATAAAATCAACAACAATCCAGATTACAGGTGACTATGTTTACGGAAAATTAAAGGGAGAGGCAGGCGTTCACCGCCTTATCCGTATTTCGCCTTTTGATGCAAATGCAAGGCGTCATACATCCTTCAGCTCAGTTTTTATTTTCCCGATTCTTGATGACACCATTAAAGTTGATATCCGTCCTGAAGATTTAAGGGTTGATACTTACCGTTCAGGAGGAAAAGGCGGACAGCATGTAAATAAGACTGATTCTGCCGTACGTTTTACCCACCTTCCGACAGGAATTGTTGTAACCTGTGATTCTGAGCGTTCCCAGCTTATGAACAGGGCTACTGCAATGAGCATTTTGAAGGCAAAACTTTACCAGCACTACAAGGAAGAAAAAGAACGTGAAAATGCAAAGTTTGGTGCAGAAAAAAAGGATATTTCCTGGGGAAACCAGATCCGCACCTATGTCTTCCAGCCGTATACAATGGTAAAAGACCACCGCACAAAATATGAATGCGGAAACATTCAGTCTGTTATGGACGGTGATATTGACCAGTTTATAGATGCCTTCCTTCAGGCACAGTGGAAAGGTCTTCCTCTTGCAGGTTCTGACTCAGACGAGGATATGTAAGCTTTGTGTGAAGGACGATGAAAAGATTTTTGTGCTTTAAGGCAGTTCTGATTTCTCTTTTACTTTCTTCTGTACAGCAGCTTACAGCTTCTGACTGGACTTTAGCCTCACAAAAATTTACTTTCAGTCAGAAAGGTCTTGATAAAACTTCAAGCCGCCAGATAGCAGATGTTCTGCCAAAACTTATATTAGAACAGATTTCTTCACAGGCAATAAGAACCCTGCCGTCCAAAGAGCTGATGGACAGGGAACTTAATGACCTTCAGACAGAACGCCTGTCGCTTTTTCTTCAGCTTGCAAAGGAAAATAAGACCCGTGACGCTCTTGTTCTTTCTAAGGAGAAGCCTTCTCAGTTAAGGAAAGCACTTGAAGAAGAAGATAAAAAAATCAGGGAAATCGAATCAAAAATTGATGCAAATATACAGTCGCTTCTTGAAGTAAAAAATAAATACGAAAAAAAAATTGCCTTTGAAAGCGGTCAAAAGACATTTGATGAGAATGCTGAAGACAAGGAAAGATTTCCTTTTCCTTTTTTTAAGCATGAAAACCACGATGAAAGAACAACGGAAACTGTAGTTCTATACAAAAATGATTCTTCACAGCTTTTCTCGCCCTCACAGGATGCATTAAATGACGGTATAAAAAGTTTTACTTACAATAAAGAAGTAACTCAGGCTAAAATTAACGGACTTTTAACGGGGCAGATTACTGTCTATGGCGAATATCTTTCTGTTTCAGTAAGCCTTTATCTTTTTCCAGGCGCTTCATTAAATGCTGTCGTAACTGAAGTTGGAAGTACTTCTGATTTAATTACGATTGCAAGAAATGTCGTAAGAAACCTGACTCCAAAGATTGCAAACTGTCTTCCTGTAAAAATAAAAGTTGTAATTGAACCTGAAGAAGCCCGTTCAACTGCACTTTTAAATGTAGACGGAGTTATTGCTGGTGAAAAAGATGAACTTGTTGTAGACGCAGGAATTCATACAATTACTGTTTCTGCTGACGGTTATGAAAGTCAGACAATCAATTATGCTTTTTCAGGGGAAGATTTTTTTACCCTTAAAACAACTCTGAAGCCTCTTGTTACAGGAACTTTTGAACTTAGCCTCAAAAAAATGAATCAGGGAACTTTTTTCTTTAATGCAATGGAAAATGTTTCTGTGGATGAAGAAAACCAGAAAGCCCGTGCAAGTGTAAACGGACGGCCTGTTCTTGCTGTATTTACTGACAAACAGGGGCAGAGTGCTTTTATTTTTATCAGCGAACAGCTTGCACGGAATTCAAAAAACTTAAGTGTAAATGTAAAACCTTATGACAGGGAACAAAATATTGATAAAAGGCGCAGAATGCTTTATACGGCCTACAGCGCACTTATCTGTTCTCTTGTGCCGACTTTTTACTGTGTCGGAAATTTTACTGCTTATAATAATTCTTATGTTTCAGGGCGCGCCTCTTACGATGATGTTGAGAAGTGGCAGAAATATTCATATTATTCGATAGGACTTTCTTGTGCTTCAGGTGCATGGTTTGCAATTGAAGTCTGCAGGTATCTTTTTGCAGCAAATGAAGTTCTGCCTGCAGATGCAAAAGAAAAAAAATAAAAAAAAGGAAATATAAATGGCCAAAACAGGATTTGCACAGAAACTAAAAAACTTATTTTCCTCAGTTAAAATTGATGAAGAATTTTTTGATGAGCTTACTGATATTCTCGTTGAAGGCGATATAGGGGCAAAATTTGCCTGGGAAATTACTGATGAACTTGAAGATTACTGCAGAAAAAATAAAGTAAGTGATGAAGCTGCAGTAATTGAACAGCTTTACAGTATTCTTCTTCAATATGCAAAAAAAACTGATTTTGAAGCAGACGATTCAAAAACAAATATCTTTATGCTTTTAGGCGTAAACGGAGTCGGAAAGACTACAACTGCCGCAAAAATCGCCTCATACTTAAAAAACAGCGGTAAAAAAGTAATTCTTGCAGCAGCAGATACCTTCCGTGCCGCCGCAGAAGAACAGCTTGAGATGCACGGAAAAAATCTTGGAATACGCGTAATTTCTCATCAGCATGGAAGTGATCCTTCTGCTGTAGTTTTTGATGCTGCAGATGCTGCAAGGGCAGTGGGCGGGGCTGTAGTTCTTGCTGATACTGCAGGACGTCTTCATAATAAAGAAAACCTTGTACGTGAGCTTCAGAAAATCAATAAAATTGCCGCTTCTAAGGCCGATGAAGGATGCTACAAAAAGATTCTGGTTATAGACGGGACAACGGGGCAGAATGCTGTCCGTCAGGCAGAAGTTTTTAATGAAGCCGTAGGAGTTGATGCAGTTGTAATTACAAAATATGACTCAACTGCAAAAGGCGGTATGGTTTTTACAATCGCAAAAGAGCTTGGAATCCCTGTATGGTTTGTCTGTACGGGTGAAAAATATGAAAACATCATGAAATTTAATCCTGAAGAATATGTAAAGGAATTCGTCGGAAAGTAATGAAAGTATTTTACCCGAAGAACAGATATTTTTTAGTCCTGTTCTTTATGATGTTTACAGCAAATCTTTTCTCTCAGGAAAAAAACAGCCATAAATTAAGGGAATTTCTTTTTGACACTTTAAGGTATTCTCTTACTTTGACAGCCAGAGACAGCCGTGTAAAAAATTACTATGAACTTTCAAAAGAGCCCTCTAAACTTCTGATGCTTCCTGTATGGAAATCTTCAGGACCTTTATATCTGTATGAAATCTTTTATCCTGAATATAAAGGACAGATTGAACTTTCATTTATTCAAAGTAATCTTTCAGAAAGTTTCAGTGCGTACTGGATAGATAATGCGGTGATGTCTTACATGGCCTCATCAGGGCTTTCTTCAGGCGGAGATTACAATCTTCTTGAGATGCTTGATAACAAAAATGAAAGCGCTTTTATTGAAGAAGACAAAGAGATTACTCAGAGGCTTAAGGACGGTACTTTAAGAAAGTTTTACATAAAGGATGAAAAGTTTTCGCTTTCCTCTCTTAACGGCCTTACATTTATTACAAGTGCCTCAACTGATAGTGTTCAGAGGCGTATTTATGACGAAAGTTTCAGGCTTATAAAAAAAGAAGTCTATAATTCCCCTGAAAAAGTAAAGGAACTTGATCTTGAAAAACTCTTTGAATATGAGTATGAAAGTTCGACGGCAAAGGTTTTAAAAAGAACAACTGAAGATTTTTCTAAAAAAACTAAAAATGAAACTTTTTATCTTGAAAACGGAAAGCCTCAAAAAAGCATTGATTATCATTATGAAAAAGATGAAAACGATAAAAATAAAGAAAAATATATACTTTTGACTGACTGCGAAAAAAACTGGACCTGGGACGAAGAAAACCGTCTTAAAGAACTTTCCGCTGTTTTTTATTATACTGAAAGTAAAGGTAAAAAAAATCTGACTACTGAGAAAAGGCAGCTGACGCAGTATTCATATGGACTTTCGACACGGCCTGATGTAAGTTTTTTTGAAGACGGTCAGTTACGTGGAAAAACCGTCTATACTTCGGAAAATGATTACATTCAGAAATTATTTTTTGATGAAAGTTTCTGCGTTGAAAGTGCATATGAAGACGGAATTAAAGTAAGTGAAATTATATCCCTTAACGGAACTGAGGTAAGGAGGCGCACATTTGAAAAAGAATAATGAAATGCTTTCTTCCCTGAAGTGGATTTTTTATGTTTCAAGAAGGTTCAGCCGTGTAGACAGGAAGGGGCGCTCTAAAGTTACATCATTTTTAGCTTCTCTTGGAATCTGCTTTGGCGTTATGACTTTAATAACGGTTATTTCGATAATGAACGGCTTTCAGATGAGTTTTATAGATTCAATCATGGAAGTAAGTTCTTATCATATAAGGGTAAGCGGTCTTAATGCAGGTACTGCCGGGGATTTTGAACTTTACTGTAAAGATAATCCTTACATAAAAAATGCATTTGCTTTTTATGAAGCACAGAGCCTTATGGTAGGAAGGAACGGAAAGCAGTCTCCGGCTCTTATCCGTGCTGTAAGTGATGCTCTGCTTGAAAATGATGAAGGCTTTAAAAATGAGGCTAAAATCTGGGCGGGCAGTGGTCAGTTAGATTCAGAAGAAGACATTCTTTTAGGAACAGAACTTGCAAGAAAACTGAGTGCCCGTTCAGGAGGTATGGTAAATCTTTTTGCTTTATCTGGCAGTAATGATGTAAGTCTTTTATCGCAGGACAGGCAGTTTAAGGTTAAGGGGCTTTTCAGAACGGGGTATGCTGACATTAATGCCTCTTACGCTTTTATCAGTCTGAAGGCAGGACAGAAGTATTTTGGAAAAGACGCTCCTTTAATGTACGGAATAAAACTTTTTAATACTGAAGATGACGGTAAAGTGATTGCTTTATTACAGAAAGATTTTCCGTCACTTGCTTTTGAATCCTGGAAAAGCTACAACAGGTCGTTTTTCGGAACCCTTAAAATTGAAAAAAATATGCTCATGCTTTTAGTATTTATTATTTTCATAGTGGTTGCGGTAAATATTTTTAACGGTATGCGCCGTATGGTTTATGAAAAAAGGGAAGAGATTTCCGTCTTGTCTGCACTTGGAGCAAGACGTGATTCAATACAGTTTATCTTTGTGATGCAGGGATTTTTAACAGGTGTCAGAGGGGCTGTTCCAGGCTTAGCGGCAGGACTGCTTTTGAGCGTAAAAATGTCTGGAATTTTTATGATTATGTCTAAAATTGTATACTATTTTCAGGTACTTTTTACTTCACTTGTCAATCCTTCAGCCGTTTCTTACGTCAGGGAGAATCCAATGTATCTTGTATATGCAAATATTCCGCCGAGGATAATTTTAAGTGAAGTATTTATGATTACGGTTTTCGGTATGTTTTCAGCTCTTCTTGCAAGCTGGAGTGCAAGCCGTGGAGTGTTAAAACTTACTGTTGCAGAGGTGATGAGGGATGAGTGATATTGTTGTTTCCATAAGAAATCTTGAAAAAACTTACGAAACTGAAAGCGAGCGCCTTACAATTTTAAAAAATCTTGATCTCGATATTGAACGGGGATCAAAAGTTGTAATTGCGGGTGAAAGCGGCAGCGGAAAAAGCACTTTTTTAAATATAATTGGCGGTCTTGACCGCGCAACTTCCGGTACCGTAAAAGCCGGACAATATGAAGTAACTTCTCTTGATGAAAAAGAAATTTCAAAATACCGCTCAGATTATCTGGGTCTGATTTTTCAGTTTCATTATCTTCTTAAAGATTTTACAGCCCTTGAAAATGTATTTCTTCCTGCTTACATGGCCGGTATGAATAAAAAAGAAGCGCTTGAAAAGGCCAGGATTCTTTTAAAGGATGTTGGTCTTGAAAACCGTATTTCTCATCTACCTTCAGAGCTTTCAGGAGGTGAAAGGCAGAGGGTGGCAGTTGCAAGGGCTTTAATTAATGACCCGAGTCTTATTCTTGCGGACGAACCGACAGGAAATCTTGATCCTGCAAACGCTGTAATGATAGGTGACCTGCTTTTTTCAATGGCAGATAAATACAAAAAAACGCTAATTCTCGTTACTCACGATATGAACCTTGCTTCAAAAGGTGATCATGTTTATTCAATTAAGGAAGGCTGCCTTAATGAAAACTGATGCCTCTGTTCTTTATGCTTTCAGGCTTCTTTTTCCCCGGACCGGTAAAAAATCAAATGCCAGAAGAAGCCTGACCGGTGCTTTTTTATGCATTGCTGTCAGTCTTATTCCTCTTGTAATGATAATGAGTGTATCAAACGGGATGGTCAAAGGAATGACTGACCGTATGATTGGTCTTTCAAGTTCTCATCTTTGTGCTGTTCTTCATCCTGATATAGATGAGGCTCAGAGTGCATATTCACTGGAAAACGCAGCCCTTCATTTCAGTGAGGCAGAGGGGGTGTTAAATGTGTATCCGGAAGTACAGTCAACAGCCCTGGCGGCTTCTTCTGTTTTAAGGACAGGAGCATGTGTCCGTGCCGTTGAAAATGATATTTTTTCTAAAAATAAGGCTTTTTCAACTTTATTTGATGTAGTTGAATCGGAATCCGGGATAGACAGTGCTTCTGACATTGTTCTTGAGGAAGGAAAAAATGCTGTCATCGGTTCTAAGATTGCACAGCTTTTAAATCTGCATGCGGGGGATGATATCCGCCTTATTACAACGAGAATCCTATCTTCAAATAAAATTGTACCAAAGGTCACTAAGTTTCATATTTCTGCAATTGTTTCAAGCGGCTATCAGGAACTTGACGCCCTCTGGGTTTTTATTCCTCTTAAAACCGGATATTCAATTCTGCCTTTGAGGACAAGCCAGATTATGATTGGGGCTGAAATAGAGGATCCTTTTTCCTATAAGCTTGACCAGACTCTTGAACTTATGGAAAACATTGCTCCGCCGTTTACACGCATTTACCGCTGGAACGAGCTTAATGTCAGCCAGTATGAAAATTTCAGTTCAACCCAGATAATGCTGCTTTTTATCATGCTTTTAATTGTTCTTGTTGCAAGTGTTAATATTTCAAGTGCGCTTGTCATGCTTGTAATGGAGCGCAGGAAAGAAATTGCAATTTTAAAGAGCCTTGGAGCTTCTCCTTCAGGAATAACCTTTTCTTTTCTGGTGACGGGAATGGTTACAGGCTTTCTCGGTGTGTTTACTGGTATCCCGATTGGGCTTTTATGCGCTGTAAATTTTGAAAAGCTGCTTTCTGTAATCGAAAAACTTCTTACGCTGTTAAAGAAAATTTTTTTTGTTTTACAGGGGCTTGAACCGTCTCTGGCCGGTGAACTTCATATTTTAGATCCGGCTTTCTATCTTCAGAAAATTCCTCTTTCAATTCCTCTCGGACAGCTTATAATCATTGCCCTTGGAACTCTTGTTCTTTCTCTTGCCGCCAGTGCGGTTCCTGCGGTAAAAGCGGGCAGGGAAAAACCGATAGAAAGTTTAAGAAAACTTTGATATATTCAGTTTATAAGGCTTTTATGCGTTATAGTAACGGGTGGGAAACATATGATTTGCGATTTTTGTAATGAAAGAGAGGCTTTTGTATTTATTGATATGCAGGGGCCTGTTGCCAGAAAAAAGCTCAATCTTTGCCGCGAATGTGCAGCCAAACTCGGTGTAACTCAGGATCCTAAATCCATAAGTTCACTTTTTAAAGAACTTTCCACAATTTCCCAGAAAGCGCTTGAAAACGACAATAAAGCCTGCCCTGTATGCGGCACAAAACTTTCTTTTATCCGTAAAAACTCTTCAGCAGGATGTCCTGAGTGTTATTCAATCTTTAAGGACGAAATCCGTTCAATCATTTCTAAAAAAGGCGGCACAGGTACTTACACCGGCTCCATGCCAAAGCGCCTTGCAACTTTCCGTTCTGTCCTTACCGACAGAATTGTTCTACAGACAAGACTTGAAGAATCTCTTAAACGCGAAGATTATGAAAAGGCTGCAATTTACAGGGATTATCTTAAGGCCCTCGAAAAATCTCCGGTAAACGGTAATGATGATGAGTGAGTCCATAAAGCTTTCTGATTCTGCTTCTTCTTCTCAGGAATGGTATTCAATAAAAGGTCCTGATTCAGACGTGGTTCTTTCAAGCAGGGTGCGTCTTGCCCGCAATCTTGCTGATTTTCCTTTTCCTGCTAAATTCAGAAACGATGATTCAGTACGTGTTCAGACCCTTGTTTTCGATTCCTTTTTAAAAAATGACAAAAACGGTTCTTATCAGACTATCGCTGTTGCTTCCCTTAATAATCTTGGAGCGAGAATGCTCATAGAAAGGGGGCTTATTGAAAATTCAACCCTGAATTCTCCCGGGGCTGGAATTGTTATGAGAATAAACGGTCAGAGGGCAAATTCAGGGCTTGTCTGCACTATAAATGACATTGACCATATAAGAATCAGCTGCTTTGTACCAGGTCTTGACTGTAATTCTGCCTGGAAGTCATGTCAGGAAATGGATCAGACGCTTCAGTCAAGCTTACAGTTTGCAGCCAGTTATGATTTCGGGTACCTTACGTCTCTTGTAAAAGACAGCGGAAGCGGCATGAAAATCAGCGCAAGGGTTCATCTTCCGTCTCTTGCTTTCTTAAATGAAACGGGACCTCTTTTTGAATCTCTTGTATCAAAGGGGATAGTTGCCGAGCCTGCTTTCGGTTCATCCGTACAGGCGGGAGCGAGTGTAGGCGGTTTTTATCAGCTCAGTTCGATGATTTCAGGAAATGGCTCTGAACTTGAGCAGCTTGCCCAGTTTACAGGTAATTTAAAATCAATTATTGAGATGGAAAGACGAAGCCGTGACACTGTTCTTCAGAAAAGGACAACTGAAGTAACGGATAAAGTATTAAAAAGCTTTTCAACTGCAAAATTTGCACTTCTTCTTGATTTGCGTGAATCTTTGCTCATAATTTCCGATATTAAATGGGGGAAGAGTCTTGATTTAATCAAAGGCATAGAAGACAGCGACCTGACAGCCCTTTTGTACAGGGTACAGGAGGCGCATCTTGCTTCAGTGATTAAAAACGGTACTTTTAATTTTCCGCCGGATATTGCCGGGGATGATAAAAAGCAGGCTGCCAGACTCCGTTCCTTAATCTTACAGGATACTTTTGAATACATTAAGATTTCAGAATAAATTGAATATCTTTCGTGTTCACGGTACATTATTAACAGTATGAAAAAAATATCACCTCGTGCTCAAAAACTTTTAATTCTTGCCCAGGAAGAGGGAAGAAAAAGCGGTTCAACTGAACTTTTACCAGAACATTTAATTCTTGCACTTTTAAAATCCTGCGACGGTCTTGGTTTTATTATGCTCCAGGATTTAAGGATAAATGTCCTCACATTTCAGCTTGCAGTTGAACAGAGCATTACACCTCGTGCTGTAGTTTCAGAACTTTCTGAACTTCCTCCCTCAAGAAGGCTCCGCACGGTTTTAGATATTGCCGCTTTAGAATCAAGTACATTAAGAAATGATTATATTGGAACTGAGCATATTCTGATTGCTGCATCCCGTGAAGAAGGCAGTGCAGTTTTTAAGTTTTTTATAAGGGCAGAACTTTCTACTGAAGTCCTCCGCAATACTGCAAAAACAGTTCAGTCACATTTTCATTCTAGTGCACAGATGGCAGGAGATACTATCGGAAGCACTTTGCAGAAACTTGTAGAAGGAAGTTCTGACAGCTTTTTTGTGCAGGGAAATAATCAGCCTAATAAAGCACAGAATAAACGTCCACAGAATAATTCCTTTATTGCCGAATACAGCCGTGATCTTACTCAGCTTGCAAGGGAAAATAAACTTGATCCTGTTGTAGGCCGTGTAAAGGAAATTGACCGTGTCATTCAGATTTTATGCCGCAGAACAAAGAATAATCCTGTCTTAACGGGCGAGCCTGGTGTTGGAAAAACAGCGATTATTGAAGGTCTTGCCCAGCGAATTGCAAAAGGGGATGTTCCTTTTCATCTGCTTAAAAAACGCCTTCTTTCACTTGATCTTGCAGCCCTTGTAGCAGGTACAAAATACCGCGGTGAATTTGAAGACAGAATGAAGCGCATGATGAAAGAAATCCGCGAAGACGGAAATATAATTGTCTTTGTAGATGAAATTCACACAATAATCGGAGCAGGTGGTCCTGAAGGGGCAATGGATGCCTCTAATATCTTAAAACCTGCCTTAAGCCGCGGTGAAATTCAGATTGCAGGTGCAACAACAACAAAAGAATACCGCAAGTATTTTGAAAAAGATTCAGCCCTCGAAAGACGTTTTCAGAGGGTTAATGTCAGTGAGCCTGTATTCAATGATACCATCGATATTCTCAAAGGCTTAAAACCGCGTTACGAAGAGTTTCACGGCGTAATTTATGAGGAAGATGTAATTCCTGCAATAGTAAAATTAGCCCAGAGATACATACCTGAAAGGTTTCTGCCTGATAAGGCCATTGATATTCTTGATGAAGCCGGCAGTGCAAAAAAAATCAACGAAGAAAGCAGGCCTCAGGAACTTGCAGATCTTGAAAAAGCAATTGCAGATTTAACAAACGAAAAGAAAGAACTTGTTGCAGGCCAGAAATATGAAAAAGCTGCAGAAGTCCGTGATAAAGTAAGAGATTTAAAGTTAAAGCTCGAGGAATTTTCAAATTACTGGCAGAGTAATGAATCAAAACTTACAAAAAAAGTAACCGTTGAAGATGTATGTCAGATTATTTCTTCAATGACTGGCATTCCTCTTGAACAGCTTGATGCAAATGAATCAAAGCGCCTTTTAAAAATGGAGGAAGAACTTCATAAGACTGTAATCGGTCAGGATGAAGCAATTTCTGTTTTAAGTTCCGCAATCAGGCGGAGCCGTGCAGGTGTAAGTTCTGCTGACAGGCCTTTAGGTTCATTTATTTTCCTTGGACCAACAGGGGTCGGAAAAACTCAGCTTGCAAAATCCCTTGCACAGTTTTTATTTGGAACAAAAGACGCACTTGTCCGCATTGATATGTCAGACTACATGGAAAAACACAATGCAAGCCGTCTTACAGGAGCTCCACCAGGATATGTCGGTTTTGATGAAGGCGGCGTTCTTACAGAAAAAGTGCGTCAGCATCCTTACAGTGTTGTTCTTCTTGATGAGATTGAAAAAGCTCACCCTGATGTATTTAATCTTCTGCTTCAGCTTCTCGAAGAAGGGGAATTAAGTGATAATCTTGGTCACACCGTAAATTTCAGAAACACTGTAATCATAATGACAAGTAATGCAGGTGCCAGAGAAATCAATACTGAACACCGTCTTGGTTTTTCTAATTCTTCTGACGGTATTCTTCCTTACAATGAAATAAAAGCCAATGCCATGGAAGAACTCAAAAGAATCATGCGCCCGGAACTTTTAAACCGTGTTGATGATGTTGTTGTATTTGATGCTTTAAACCGCGCTCAGATATCATCAATCCTTGACATTCAGATTAAAGAACTTGAAAAACGTCTTTCAGAAAAACAGCTTTCACTTACCTTAAAGCCTAAAGCACGTGATTATCTTATTGAAAAGGGATATGAGCCAAGCATGGGTGCTCGTCCAATGAGAAGGCTTATTCAGAATGAAATTGAAGAACAGCTTTCAGTTCTGATTTTAGAGGGTATGTCAGAATTAAGTAAAAAAGTAATCGTTGATTTACATGACGGCTCTCTGCGGGTTAAATTCGACCTCCCTAAAGAAAAAAAGACAGTAAAATCTTCAGGTTCATTAGTTGAAGAAGATGTAAAAATTGAAGGATAAAAAATGAATTTCAGTGATTTTGGAAATAAACTCACAAGCAGATCAGGAATTTTACAGCTGATGGATGACATTGGCCGTCCGCTTCCTGACGGGGTAAAACCTTACAGACTTGGAGGCGGAAATCCTGCAATGATAGGTGAAATTTCTGCCATGTACCGCTCTGAAATGGAAAAAATCATGCAGAACGGTGATGAGTTTGAAAAACTGATAGGACTTTATGACAGCCCCCAGGGAAGAATGAGTTTTATTGAAAGTGTCGCAGAATATCTTTCAAAAACCTACGGCTGGAAAATTGGTCCTGAAAATGTAGCCGTAACAAACGGGAGCCAGAGTGCCTGTTTTTATCTTTTTAATCTTCTTTCAGGTACTTTTACAGAAAACAAAACTAAACTCAAAAAAAAGATTCTGTTTCCTCTTGCCCCGGAATATATCGGCTATGCAGACCAGGGAATAGAAGAGGATACTTTTGTTTCAATTCCTTCAACCTGGGAAGAAAACGGAAATTCTTTTAAGTATCATGTAAACTTTGAACTTTTGGAAGATTACCTTAAAAAAAATCATGATATTGGTGCTGTCTGTGTAACCCGTCCTACAAATCCAACAGGAAATGTTCTTACAGATTTTGAAATAAAAAAGCTTTCTTCACTCGCAAAAGAAAACGGCATTCCTTTAATTATTGATAATGCATACGGTCTTCCGTGGCCGAATATTATTTTTACGGATGATGCCAGTCCTTATTATGATGACAATGTAATTTTGAGCATGAGCCTGAGTAAAATAGGGCTTCCTTCAGTTCGTACAGGTATTCTTATTGGTCCTGCCCCGATTATAACGGCTATAGGAAATTTAAATGCAATTGCAGCTCTTGCAAGCGGCTCTTTTGGTCAGGCCATTGCCTGCAATCTTATAAAATCCGGAGTGCTTGTAAAAAAAGCTGCAGATTTTGTACGCCCGTATTATGAAAAAAAAGCACATAAAGCAATAGAAGCCTTTCATCATTATTTTGAAGGTACTTCCTATTCTATTCATAAAAGTGAAGGTTCAATCTTTCAGTGGCTTTTAATGAAAGACCTTAAAATTCCTGCAATGGAGTTTTACAGGTGCTTGAAAAAGAAAGGTGTAATAGTAGTTCCGGGAGAATATTTTTTCTTTGGAGATGATATAGAACACGGTCTTCCTCCACTAAAAGAGCATCCTCATTACAGTAAATGCTTAAGAATCAATTATGCAGGAGATGAGGAAGAAGTAGAGCAGGGAATCAAAATTATTGCAGATACATACAGGCAGTTTATGAGATAAAAAAATAAGCCGTGACATGTTAAAAATGTCACGGCTTATTTTTTTTAGAAAATTGCTGAATATTCCACTAAATGCAGCGCATGGATGCGCTGTAGTGCAGGGCAGGAATTTTCCCTGAAAATTCCTGCGAAAATAAAAATCCATGGATGGATTTTTATTTTCCCGTATTCAGGAAGTTCTGTGTAAATACGCGGTCTGGAAGAGGCTTATCCAGAACAATTTTCTGAATCGTAAGTCTTGTTTCGTGACCTGTCTGAACATTCTTCATGCTGTTAATCATCGGAATATTATATGTTTCACCTGTTGCCCCGTTGATTTTTTCAAGTTTTTCAACAGTAAGAACTTTAAGAAGCTTGTCTTTTTTGTCATAAAGTTCTGCATAAACCGGAACCCATGTTGCTTTGTCAATCCACTGGATTCTGTATCCGTACTGGCTGTCCTGAGGATTTTTAGCCTTAGATTTTACAACATAGCAGTTAAAACCGTTTTTTTCTTCTTCGCGTAAAAGTTCATGTGTATCAACGTCAATGTCTCTTGTTGAAAGGTCATCATAAGAAGCGTCAGTACCCATGAAAGATTTTGAACCCTCTGCAGTAGAAACACGGCGTGTTGAGCGGAGATCAGGAAGGAAGATGAATTTATCATCAGGAGCATTACCTTCGTTTTCCTGCAGTAAGAAGCGTGTATCTTTTACAGAAGCCGGTGAAAGGAAAATCATAACTACAGCCTTGATATTGTTCTTTGAACGGCCGTATTCGCGTACAAGACGGGTTTCTTTTGCACCGTTCTTTTCGATTAAGTCCATCTGAACTGCTGACTGAGTGAAGGCAGGGTCCTTAACATCAAGGGCTTTTTTTACGATTTCACGTCCGTCCAGAGCAAAAAGAGAAGCAGCTGCTGTCAGTGCTAAAATTGTTGAAATAAGTTTTTTCATAAATTTTTACCTCCATTGGTATTGTTTTTTGTATACCTCTAAAACCACCAGGATTTCAGAGGTCACATCTGTTTATTTTTTATCTTCTTCACTGTCCCAGGCTTTAGGTTTTCCAGGGTGCAGGAAGTCAGGGTCAAAGAGATTGAAAAGACCAGGTATTATCGTCATTGCAAGAGTTGAACTTGTAAACATAACAATTGCAACAAGAACACCGATGTAGCGGAGAACGACGAATTTACTGAATAAGAGAACTAAGAAGCCAAGACCTACAGCCATCGCATTTGTAATGATTCCGGCACCGCTTGAGCGGAAGGTGCTTCTTGTACAGTATTCAAGGTTGTCGCTCTGCATGCGGAGATTCTTGAATTCAGTCATGAAGTGAATCGTGTAGTCAATTCCGACACCAATTGCAACTGAAGCGATAATACTTGTAATAAGGTCGAGTTTAATATCTGTAAAGCCCATTACCATGTAGTTTAAGGTAATTGTAAATGCGAGCGGGATTACACCGATTAAACCTGCCTGAAGTGACTTAAAGCTTAAGGCAATGATTATGAATACAAGTAAAAGTGACAGAAGAAGGGAAGTTGTCTGGCTTTTTACGACAAGATTTGTCATTACATATTCCATTTCACCTTCACCTGTTGCCTCCATGAAATAACCTTCAGGAAGATGTTTTGCTGCATACTCTTCAAACTGTCTGAGCATGATTCCGACTTCCTGAGTAGAGTTAGTCCTGATCTGAACCTGCATGCGGATTACTGTAGGAGTGTAGTTTGTCTGGTCATCAGTAAAGCGCTCCATTGAGTCTCCGAGCATCATTGTGTAGTTAGAGATGATGCGTGAAAGCTGGTCGCGTCTTGATTTCATGTATTTTTGAGGTTCATAAGGAATTTCATAGAAAGCGTAGCCTTCATAGTTCATTTCGCGCTGAAGCTCACGGATAAAGTTTTCTGTTGTACCGTGTTTTCCGCCAGAAAGTCCGTATGCCCTGTTCATGATTTCCTGAATGTCTTTACCGGTCATTGCTTTTTCAAGTTTTGCCTGATAATAAGTGTTAGGATCTTCAAAGCTGCTTTCTTCCTCTGTTGCGGCACTTGCAGTATCAAGTCCAAAATCACCAAGGTCATCAACAAATTCTTCTTCATTCATTTCATCAAGACCAAAATCCCCAAGATCATCGAATCCAAAGTCGATTGAAGAGTCATCATTTGAAACAGCTGCTGTAGAAGCAGTCTGGGCACCAGGGGCATTCCAGGTCTGATTGATGCGTTTGATTGAATCTGCGTATGAAATAACTTTTCCTACAACAGGGAAGTTTGTTGAAATCCATTTTTCCATGTTGTCTACAGCCTTAAGGGCTTCAGGATTTGTCATATCCTCGATTGAACGGCTTTCCGCAATAAGGTCATTTGCTTTTGAAGTTAACTCTTCAATCTCTGCATTTACATCTTCAGGAATTTCTTTTCCTTCATATTTTGACTGTAAAAGGGCAGCTTTATCATAAAACTCTTTAGCTTCTGCTTTTTTTACAGAGGCAGGTGATTTTATCAAAAGGAATACAGAGTTAGTTCCTGCAAAATTATCATTTACATAATTAATATCCTGTCTTAAGCGGCTTGTCTTCGGGAAGTAATTTACCATTGAAGTATCGATGACAAGTTTTGAAAGTCCCAGGGCAGAGAAACCTGCAATAAGAATCATAAACACAATGAGACGTGGTTTTGTTCCGCAGAAGAAGTGATACATGTTATAAAGGGTTCCGCTTAAACCCGGTGCATCAGATACATTTTTAAGTGTATTGAGGGTTGCATCGAATTTTTCGTCATCAGTCATGTTTGAACATGCTGTAAATGCAACAGCTCTTTTTAAGCGTGAAGTTTCAACTTTTTCAAGACGGCGCTTAACTTTCTTTGTAAGTTTGTCCATGCGGCGGCTTCTTTTGCCGATGTTTTCAACTTTCTTGAAGGTGAGCATTGCAGGGATGACAGTTACAGAAAGTAAAAGTGAAAAACCGATTCCCACAGCAGTAAAGATTGCAAATCCGAAAAGCGGACGGATAGGGCTTGTAACAAGAGAAATAAAGCCTGCAATTGTAGTTACAGCTGAAAGAAGAACAGCGACCCAGACATCATCAAGACCGTTGATAATGGTTTCAATGTGAAGTTCTTTTGTCCATTCCTGAGAGTTTTTTTCAAGTTCACTGCGTTTTTTATCAACTGCAAGATAATAATGAGTAAGAACGTGGATGCCGTATGCTGAACCGCAGCCGATTAAAGCAACAGGAATAACCGCAGAAACCAGTGAAAATTCCATTCCTGTCATAGCCATTATTCCAAGTGACCATACAGTACTCATTAAAACAGTGATGAGCGGCAGAATTGTACCGTCCATAGTGCTGAAAGAAAAATAAAGTGAAATAAGAACAACAAGAATAACAAGTGGAATAAGGATAAAAAGGTCTGAAAGAACATAGGCTTTTGAATCTTCAGAGATTACAGGGTCTCCATAGATTTTTACCATAAGGTCTGTATCTTTAATGTCTTCAAGAATGATTTTTCTTACTTCCCTTAAAGCAGCCTGCTGTGTTGCAAGGTCTACAAGCGGGTCTACATTTAAGGCAAGCTGGGTTGCTCTTCCGTCTTTAGAGATTACAACCAGGTCATACATGTCTTCCCAGGCGGTAAGGCGTTCCCTGATGGTTTTTATATCCTCGTCTGTAATTTCTTCTGTAAGGTCTTTTTCAAGAAGCGGGGCAACGTTGATGGTTCCGTTATCGCCTTCGATGTAATCAATATTTGTAATTGACTGTACATTTGAAGTATTAGGAACATTTTCAAGGTCAGCGGAAATTTTCCTTATTGTGCTGATATATTCTTTTGTAAGAATTGTTTCCCCCGGTGTTTCAAGTGATGCACCAATGCTGATCATACTGCCAAACTGTGCTTCTGTATCTGTCATGCGCTGATAGGCTTCATGCTTCTGAGGGAAGAACTGGCGGATTGAACTTTCTACACGGATGGTGGAAAGCGGAACTGCGAGTGCCACAGTAAGAAGAATGCTTACAGCCATTATCAGTTTTGGATGGTGTAATAATTTTTTTAACATTTTTTCCTCCGTTATTTAAATTTGTACTTGATAAAAAATCAAAATGCTTTATTATTATATTCGTTCAAATGATTAAACCAATAAACTAAATATAATTAATTAACATATTTTTGGCAAGTTTTTTAATTATAAATTTATATTTAAGATTTTTTTAAGTTTTAAATAAGCACAGAGAATCTTAAAAGGGCAGAGCATATGATAGATAAAGAAAAACTTCACAGGGCTTTTGAGCAGTTTGATATCTGCAGTCCTCTCTTTATAGCACTGGGCGACGGTGTCAGACAGAAAATAATCCTTGATCTGGCAGATGCAGGAATTGCGGGAATTAATGTACAGAACCTTACTGCAAAGTCACATCTTTCAAGACCGGCAATTTCTCATCATTTGAAAGTATTAAAGGAAACAGGGATTGTTCAGCTTACTAAAAAGGGGACAGAAAGTTTTTACCGGCTTTGTATTGCAGATAAACTTACTCATGTAAAAAAACTTGTTTCGTGCATCGAAAACATAATTTCAGACATGAATGATGAGGAAAAGAGTCTGCTTTTAGTTGAAGAAACTTCTGCAGACGATTAAGGCTTTATTATTCTTTAGTTTTTAAATCCAGGTTGAGGGCAACTTTAAGGAGTTTGTCTTTTTCATTCATCTGAGGGTCGTCAAGGACTGTCTGAAAAAGTTCATTGAGAATGTAACCGATTTTCTTTCCGGGACTGATTCCTGCATTTATTAAGTCGTTTCCGTTTATTTTTAAGTCTTTTAAAGACAGGGCAGAATTTTCGTCTTCGACTTTTTTAAGCCTTTCTTTCAATTCAAGGATATTCTGAACTACGGGGCTTTCAGGTCCTGCTTTCTGACAGCTTTTTCCGTAATTGTCTGCAAGACGCAGTGCGAAAAGATCTTCAAAGTACTCTTTTCCAACCCTTACGGCGAATCTTCTGACAGCAGCATCTGTCCAGTCTGTCTGAAAATAGAACATGTGTTCTTTTATAAGGTGGCAGACTCTTTCTATCTGCGCGTTTGAAAATTTTAATCTTGTAAGTACAGTTTTTGCAATTTTTTCTGAGGCGGCTTCGTGATTCCAGAAATGAATCAGTTTTACTGTTTCTCCTTTATGTTCAGGATCTTCTTCTTCTTTTTCGGACCTTACTTCAACCTTGCCGGAATCGTGGAGAAGTGCTGCAATCCTGACAATGTAATTGTCCTGAGGGGCGCCGTCGCATGAATATATATTATGGTCAAGTACATCAAATTCATGAAAGCCTCTTGCGTCTGTCTGAGTAACACCGCGTCCTTGAGCAAGTTCAGGCAGAAAAAGTTTTAAGATCCCGCATTCTTCCATAAGAAAAAGGCTTTTTGAAGGTTTAGGAGTGAGCATGATTTTTATAAACTCATCCCTGAAGCGTTCAAGAGAAATTGAAGTAATTTTTTTCTGAATATCTTCTTTGAAAATTTCTGAATATGTATTTTTTTCTATACTGAAATCTAGCTGACTTGCAAAGCGAAGCGCCCTGACAGGCCTTAATCCGTCTTCCATAAAGCGCTCGTGCGGATTTCCAACTGTTCTGATGATTTTATTTTTGATGTCTTCCTGTCCGTGATAAGGGTCTACAATGCTTCCGTCTTCAAGGTCAGCGGCAATTGCATTCATCGTAAAATCCCTTCGGCTCAAATCTTCTTCAATTGTGTCTGCAAAGAAGATTCTGTCAGGGTGCCTTCCGTCACTGTAGCCCTGTTCTGCGCGGAAAGTTGTGATTTCAATTTCTTTTTTCATAAAATGAACTGTTACCGTTCCGTGTGCAATTCCAGTCGGAATAACTTTATGAAAAATACGCATGATGTCATCAGGGCGTGCATCAGTAGTTAAATCCCAGTCGTGTGCTTCTTTTTTTAAGAGTATGTCCCTTACAGCTCCACCTACAAGATAAGCCTTAAAGCCATTCTCACGGAGGATTGAATTCATTTTTTTCAGTTCATGCGGAATGTGTATGTGTGTCATTTTAAGAATCAAGTCCCTCTGTAAGAATTTCTACTGTTCCTGAGGCGCTGCAGAGAAACAGTGCTGCAATAAAAAATACTGTAAAAATTGCAAGATGAATATAAAAATAAACTTTTTTAGTTTCTGCAATAAAATAAATGCATTCAACAGCAGCTGCAAATGAGAAAAATGCCATTCCTATTGCAGTGCAGGTAATAATAAAAAGAATCAGCCTTAAGTTTTCGTCGAGAAAGTTCTGTATGTTTCCGCTTAAGAAAAGCAGGAGCTGGGCAATAAGTAAAAAGAAAAAGAAGAAAAATCCTCGTCTTGTCAGCGAAAGTACCTGGGGCAGTTTCCTGAAAATCGTGAAGCGGTTTGAGATAAGTTTTTTTGCTGTATGTGTAAGTTTATCTGCAATGTTTTTCATTCTTATTGCTTACTGCTGTATTTTTAAGATAAAATATTTTTAATTATTATGGAAATCTCTAAAAATTGCAATTTTTAGAGATGCCATTATAAATAAAAGGGTGTTTATGAAAAAGGGAATCTTAAGTTCTATCATCATTTTATTGTTCGCCGGTTTTGTTTTTTATACTGGTTATGCAAGCATAAAAGTACCTTCAGCCAGTTATGGAATTCTTGTTTCTAAAACCAGCGGCGTTTATCCAAAGCTTATTGAGAACGGAAAGTTCTGCTGGCGCTGGGAATTCCTTATTCCGCGCAATTCAAAGCTTTATATATTTTCAGATACCCCGCGTCATTTTAAGCAGGCCTTTAACGGAGAACTTCCGTCAGCTTCAATCTATTCGTCTTTAATTAAAGGAAATCCAGATTTTTCATATTCTTTTGATTTTGAGTTTTATTTAAAGATTGAAAGTGAAAACCTTATTTCAGTTTTTAAAACTGAAAATTTTAAGAGTGATGAAGACCTTTATTCATACCTTGAAAATGTATCCCTGAAGATTTCACGGGATTTGAGTCAGAAACTCATTGAAATGAACGAGAATACCGTAATTGCGTCATATAATGTCCCGGAGATTATACAATCACTTGATCTTGAAAAAAAATATTCCCCGGTTCTTTTAAAAGACGTTTACATAAAAAAGGCAAATGTTCCGGATCTTCGTCTTTACAACATAGCACGCAGTTCTTATGACAAATTTCAGTCAGTTGTTGATGAAAAACTTTCTGAATATGCTTCGGCTCATGCAGAAAAAATTATTGCAGATGAAAATTCTGTTAAAAAATTAACAAAAATCGGAGAAATGCTTAAACAGTATCCTGAATTAAACGCTCTTCTTTCAAACGGAAGCACGGCTGATGTTTTAAAAGCGTTAAATGATTTAAAATAAGGAAATAACATGAACTCAATTTTTATGCCTAAGGTAAGGTTAAGACTTTTTGGTATCCGCGGGGCAAGCGGAGCAGAGAATACAAAAGAATCAATTACAAAAAACACTGTTGAAATGTGTAAAAAGATATTTACAGAAAACAATATCCTGCCAGAAAATATTGTCTCTGTTCAGTTTACAATGACCAAAGACCTTAATCAGATGAATCCTGCTGCTGCTTTGAGAAGGGGCGGAGACTGCGGAATTGATGTTTCTAATGTACCTCTTTTCTGCAGTCAGGAAGTAGAAATAGAAGGAAGCCCTGAAAAAATGCTTCGCGTGCTTGTGACAGCTTATCTTCCTGTAAATGCTCTTCCTCATCATGTTTATATAAACGGGGGCGAAAAACTGCGTCCGGATTTTGCCGCCGTTATGGACGAAAAAAACAATAAAAACTTTTAAAAAAAATAACAAAACCGTGTTGACACTTTTTTTATGGTTTGTTATATTATCAATACATCGCGTGAGTAACTTGTTGCTTAAGCGAAAAAAATAATAAATGCTGCCTTAGCTCAGTTGGTAGAGCA